>JACPNF010000025.1 GCA_016185635.1 Candidatus Woesearchaeota archaeon | reverse complement strand
TTAACAAACCATTTATTATTCCATCTAAAACCTTTCCTTCTATTCTTTAGCTTTTTTCCAGATCCTAAACCTTTAGATTTCCTGCTCATTCTTTGAAATACCTATAAATATTGTTTATAAAGTTTTCCCAAAGGATTTAAACAATTTGATTATAATTATTGGATTTCTATACTAATGTTAAAGTATTTATTAACCAAGTTCTGTAACTCTTTAAAGTTTAACTTGTCTCTTCCTAATAAAAGAGCTTTTAGGTAAGTTGTGTCTGTTTTTATAATAACTTTATCTTCATTCAAGATAATTTCAGGACTTTTTAAGGGATAGATAGCATTCTTTACAAATTCAACAACATTTTCATTAAATTCAATTATTTTTATTTTCCTTTGAAGCATCCTTTCTATTCTTTTTACATTGACTGCTCCTTTGCCAATTGCCTTGCCACCCTGCCCTTGTTTTACCACAAAAACAACCTGGTCATTCTTATTAACAAAACAATCTTTAATCTCTGTTTTAGTGACTGTTTCAAAAGTCGTAATATAACCCAATAATCTTTGATCAAGCTTCATTATTTCTTAACAGCACTTACAACATTTACCAAGAATTTCTTTTTGCATATTAAAGCAAGCTCTTTGCTTGGCTCTTTTAATTCCATGATTTCAACGCCATCATATCCTTTTACCTGATCTTTAAATTTATCAGGGCAGTTATCTGCAAGAAATATCATGAAAACTTTTCCGTTTTTTAAATTTTTTACTGCACTTCTAAGTCCGTAAACTAGCTTGTCTTCTTTCAGGCTTTTTTTTAGTTTTTGTATGCTCATCTTATTTTTTTAGTTTTTCTATGAACGCTTTTTAAAATGGTTCTATTCCTTGTCATTTTTTGTTTCTTTTTCTTCTTTTAAACCTGCAACCTTTAATACAAGATCTGGAAGGCCAGTTCCCAAAGGTACAGGCTGGTTCAGCATTACGTTTTCTATTACTGAACTTAATTTATCTTCCTCTCCTAGCAGGCTTGCATTTATGATGTGCTTTATAGGAGTCTCAAAAGAAGCCCTTGCCAAAACACTTTCTTTTTCGCTTGTTATACCGCTTCTTGTTATACCCTTTATCTTTCCGGCATTTGTTATTATGTCGGCTATAAGCATGAAGTGCCTGGCATCAATATCCAAGCCCTGGTCTTCATAAATCTTAGTTGTTTCATTTATTATTGCCTGCCTTGTTGCTTCTATTCCAAGAACCTTGTAAATTTCAAATATATCATTTGTAATTGTTCTTGTTCCATCAACGTCTTTTACTTTTAATACATCTTTTAAATTTGTTCCCGAAGTCAGGATTATAAATTCATTTCCGTCTTTTACAGGAAGAACATACTCTATATTTTCAACACCGCTTATGTAAGTATCTTTTATTTTTTCCTTTAATTTATAGATTACCTGGAGTTCCTTTTCCTGGGTTTTTAGTTTTATTGTTAACCTGTCATTAGTAACTTTAAACTGGGCATCTTTTATATTTTCAGTCAAGACCTGGATAAGCCTCTCATCAGTCATATTCAAGTCACGCATCTTTTTTCTGTTCAGCTCAACATTAATATTAAGATTTGCAATATCAATTGAAAAATCAGTTGCAATTTCCCTTAACTTTACCTGCTTTATCAATGATGCAATTTTTTTTACTTTTTTAGGATCCTTGTTATGGGGAGAGTTCAAGTAAATATACATTCCTGGAGTCTTGATAGTTTTTCTTGCATCAAACAATTCTATGACTCTTGGAAGGCCGGAACTTACGCTAACTTCAGCTACACCAGCAAAGTGGAATACATTCAAAGTATTATGCGTTATTATTCCATCAAAAGTTGTAAATGTTTCTAAGCCAGGGACGCTTAAATCATAAACATATTCCCTATCATAGTCAACATATTCAATATTTGTTATTTCATCCCATATAACATCGGAATTAAACATTCTATTCATGATTTTCAATTCTTTTGAAATGTCTATATTTTTTTGATTGGCTATACTCTTGAAATTCTGGATATGCCTAAACAAAGCAACCCTTCCTATTTTCTGTCTTTTTGTTGCACTATTTACATATCTTGTCATTAACCCTAACTTCTTGGATAAATCAACCAGAATATTATCAAAACCAGATATCATGTCAGTATAGTCCTGGGATTTTTCATTCCAGAATCTCTTGGCTTTTTCTGCCAGCTTTTCTAAGGCTTCAAATTTATAATCAATATCAGATCCGATGTGCGTTAAATATAATGGTGCATATTTATATGGAATCAATAACCAGTGCTGTCCTTTCCTGTCCTTTACTTTATAAGAAAATATTTTGAACCTAGATAATAACAAAGCTATTCCATCTGTTAGTTCTTTTGAGTTAGAACTTGCCCTAATCATTTTTCTGTCAACATGGAAATTGCCATCACCATCAAAATATCCTTTTAATAATCCAGCTACAAACTCATCACTTGCGCTGTAAGCAAATTGCGGGACTCTTTTGAAATCAGAACCCTTGTTGCAAGTATTTATTATAAATTTAGTTAATAAAGTAGAATTTACTTTCAAATCTCTTCCATCTGCAAATCCCCTATGATGAAAGTCTTCAGTATAGCTTAAACCCAAATTATTAACAAAAACTTTAGCATTATTTATGTAATTATCATTTAAATTAGAAATCCCTAAATGCCCTCCAGAAGCACAACCTTCGGCTAAGTAAGCTCCAATAAACCAGCCTGTATTTTTATTTAAGTTAATAAATCTTGGAATTGGCTTTGCTTGATGATTTGTTTCTAAAAAACCATTCTCATTTTCAAAAACATAATTCTCTTCAAAAAATTCTCTAAGGTCTAATTTTGATTTATTTTCTATAGGAAACTTATTAATTACAGGTATTCTATTTCCTAATTTTAGGTCGGAGCCTTTTATAGGCACAATTGAATTATTAATTCTTGTTACAAAAGAATGATTATCTGTACATGTTATTTCTCTACCGGAATTAGTTTTTATTTTTATTAAATTATTATTATGTTTGTGCCTGCTGCATTCAATAACTTTTTTCCATTCTATTTTTTCTTCTTGATTTATGCTTGGAACATAGATATCTAAATCGTTTAAAGGCGTTATCTCAGAATGTTCATTTAATTTTAATGAACCTTTTAATTCAATTAAATTATCAACAAATTTTCCTATTTTAATTATTTTTATTTCTTCATTTACTTTAATTATTAACAACTCATTAGTGGGAACACTCATCTGCGTACCAGGTTC
Source organism: Candidatus Woesearchaeota archaeon (assembly GCA_016185635.1). Taxonomy (GTDB): domain Archaea; phylum Nanobdellota; class Nanobdellia; order SCGC-AAA011-G17; family JACPIM01; genus JACPNF01. The sequence goes on along the minus strand of JACPNF010000025.1, from coordinate 20,001 downwards.
CCCGAAACTTTCCGCAGTTATAATTCCAATAGCTTCCCCTGGATGAATCTTTGCCTTTTCATAAGCTGCTTTTACAATTACTAATATTTCCTCAGCTTCCTTCTTTGTTACTTTTCTTTTTACAAGTTCTTTTTTTATGTCGTCAAGCAACTTGTCAGGCAAGCTTCCCTTAAAACTTTCAAATAATTCTTCCATTTTACTTGTTCAACCTCTGCCTTATTAAATCATCATAATTAATTTTTCCGCCCTTGCTTTTTGAAACATCAACATTATCCTCGCCATACTTAAACTGGATTACTGACTTGTTTGCATCACGCACAGTACCATCATACTCAACTTTAATATCCTGCAAAGCATTTGACAGCCTTCTGTATAAGTATCCTGACTTAGGAGTTCTTAAAGCTGTATCCATAAGAGCATCCCTTCCTGTCATTGCGTGGAAGAAAAACTCGAAAGGCTTTAATCCTCCCTTGAATCCTCCCCTTACAAAACCTTTTGCTTCAGCACCCAGGTCTCCTTCCTTAAATATAGATAATGTCCTGTTTTCATATCCCTTGTCAATTCTTTTTCCAGCCAAAGCCTGCTGGCCTACACATGCTGACATCTGTGCAAGGTTTAAAAGATTACCCTTGGCTCCTGACAATGCCATAATTATAGTTGCATTTTGCTGGTCAGAGCTGTCTGTAATTATATTTCCTATCTTATTTCTTACTTTATTTAAGATTTCCAAGGCTCTTATCTCTAAGGTTTCTCCTATTGTTTTTCCTGGAAGAGCTTCCAGTTTGCCTTTTTTATACATATCAATGTATTCGTAAAGTTTCTGTTCTGCCTCTTTTAAGGATACATTAATTTTTGACTGGACTTCCTCGTTTAAATCTGTATCATAAAGTCCTGTTGTAAATCCTCTTTTCAAGAGAATCTTTATTCCAAGCCTGAAAATCTTGCCTATAATGTCAATTGCTATATCTTCACCGTATTTCTTAACCATGTCAGTTATTATTCCCCCGCTTTCAGTGCCTATTGTATTGCTGTCTATAATGCCTGACAATAATTGGCCGTTCTTTACTACAACATAAGTATCATAAGGACACTTATGGTTTTCTCCGCTAGAGCATTTTTCACATTTTGTATATTTTTTAGCATAGCCTATATAATCAAAATCCTTTGGGAGCAAGACGCTGAATATTTCTTTTCCACTTACATTTTCTTTTTTAAAGTCAAAATCACTTATACCTATAGAAATGAGAATCTGCGAAGCATCTTCTCTTGAAAATTCAAGGGATTTTGTCAGGAGATAAATTCCTGAAATAGAATCTTCAATGCAGCCAATTATATTCTTTCCATTTTTAGGGGATATTATCTGGGTCTGCACCTGCATTAATACATCTGCCTCTGCCCTTGCCTCTTCAGACTGGGGAATATGAAGGTTCATCTCGTCACCGTCAAAATCGGCGTTATATGGTTCGCAATTTTTTGTTAAAAATCCATTTGCAAAAAAGTTATGATTATCGCTTGATGTAGTAATATCTTGCGCAATAAAAGATTTAATTTCTTTTCTCTCTTTTATTTTTTCCCAAACAACACCGGTTTTACTTAACCCTTTTGTAGATATTTTAATAAAATCATCAAAATTTAAAAAATCTTTTGATGTATATTGGTTTACTGGTGGCTGTCTGTATAACCAACTGCTTACTGTGCCTCTTGGAATATTTAATTCCTTGGCAATATCTTTTGGTAAAATATTATTTGAATATAATTTTCTAACTCTATTAAATTTCTCAATTTGTTTATTAATTAAAATATCTTTATTTTCTAGATAATGATAAGTTAATCTAGCTAACTTTTCTTTTTTATTTGCATAAATATAGCCTATTTTTCCAAATAAATTCATAATATTCTTCATTTTACTAGAAATTTCAGTAACAATAGTATATGTTTTACTATTATCTTTTCTTATGTTGCCATCTTCTATTTTAATATTTAAACTTTTTATATTAAAATTTTTCAATAAATTTATAAAATCGTTTGCTAATTCTTTTCCATTTTCAATTAAGTCTTCTCTTTTTTGTATTTTAAAAACAGGAACAGCCATTCTTTTTTTGCTTCTACTTTCTGTTCTAGGTCGTGATAATTCGCTACCAAAATAAGTAGCTAAAAAATTCCTTTGAATATACAATGGCGAATTAAATAACCATTTAGGTAATCTGTAATTTAAATTAGTTTTCCTGCCTAAGGGAGCGCTAAGAGCTAAAAAAAGAGAACCTAATGGTTGTGAACCTAAACAGAAACAATTAGATACACCAATAATTTTTTTTATTACTCCTTTAAAATTTTTTACTTGACTTTTTGAAATTCTTGAAACTATTTTAATTTTATCATTAAAACCTAATTTATTTATGTCTTTTTTTATATCTATTAAATCATTTAATTCTCCTCTAAAAGTTATTTTTAGTATTCTACAAGTTTTATTTCCCTTTAGATTACCTAAACTACCATCGCCAAAAATATGGGCTAAAAGTCTTGTTAAAATTGGGAATTTTGGATTATTCATTTTTAAAGGCAATAAATTTAATTCTTTTAAAGTATTTATAATATGTTTTTTATTAGCATTTTTAGGAATAAAATTAATTATATCTTCTTCTGTTACAACAATATCATTTTTTTCTTCATATTCCGGCAAATTAATAGGATAAACAGTAACTTTATCATTTTCTTGAATTTCTTTTGCCTTTAGAATTCCCCTATTCGTATAAAAAGGGTGATCTTCAGTAACTTTAATTTTTCTTCCAGTTTCTGTTATAATTTCATAACATTTGAATTTGTATTTTCTTGGATCAATTTCAAAAAAATTTTTTAATTTACTATTTTCAATTTCTCTATCTTTTTTCCAATTACATGTTATAATTTCTCTATTTTTATAATCCTTTAAATCTTTTATTTCTTTTAGATACCCTTCACTCATAATAACTTTGGTATCTGGTGCAACGCATACACTTGGATTTAACCTGAATGATTTTCCTGTCAATATTTTTATCTTGTGGCACATTATGCTCATCCTGTGAAGAGAAGGCTGCCTGTTGAATATCGCAATGTCTCCGTCAATCAAATGCCTTTCAACAACATATCCTTTTGCTAATTCTTCCAGCAGCTGCACTTTAGTTTCTTCTGTTATTTTCTTTTTCTTGCCATCCTGTCTTGAAACATAATTTGCTCCAGGGTAAACATCAGGGCCTTTTTTTATCAGTTCCTTTAAGTATTCAAGATTCCATTCTGTCACTATTTCAGGCACAGTTAATTCCATAGCAACTGTCTTTGGAATTCCAACTTCATTGAATTTTATTTCTGTATCAGGAGAAACAACAGACCTGGCTGCAAAATTAACTCTTTTACCAGCCAAGTTATGCCTGAATCTTCCTTCCTTGCTCTTTATCCTTTCTGTTATTGTCTTCAATGCCTGGCCTGACCTGTGCCTTGCAGGAGGAACATGCACTGTGCTATTATCAAAATAAGTTGTTATATGATACTGCAATAAATCCCATAAATCTTCTATTATAATCTCAGGAGCTCCTGCATTTATATTTTCAAATAATCTTTGGTTAATTCTTACTATGTCACCAAGCTTGTGTGTTAAATCATCCTCACTTCTTTCTCCTGATTCAAGGGTTATAGAAGGCCTTATAGTTACTGGGGGGATAGGGAAAGCTGTCAAAACTCCCCATTCAGGCCTTGCATACTGGTAATTAAATCCTAAAATCAATAAGTCATTGTCAGGTATCTTTTCAAGCCTTAGCCTAACTTCAATCGGGCTTAATCTTTTATCCCTTTCAAAAAATGTTGTAGGCTTTTCTATTTTTATTACATACTGCTTTTCATTACAATGTGGGCATTTTTTTATGCTCTTTAATGAATTTACGATTTCTTTTGATTTTCTTCTTCTTGCTTCTATGCCTTTTTCTTTTTCAACTTTTAACAGCATCTCTGCGTCTAATTTTATATCTTCATCACTTAACAGAACTCTTGAGCAGCTCCTGCAAGTGCTTCTTAAAACATCATAAATTATTGGGGCATATTTTATGTGAACTACAGGTCTTGCCAATTCTATATGGCCGAAATGACCTGCACATTCTTTTAGTTTTCCAGCACAAGTCTTGCATCTTAATCCAGGATCTATAATTCCCAGGTGAGTATCCATTAAACCACCGTCAACAGGATAACCTTCCTTATCATAAAGCTCTGGAGTTACGATCTTTGCTGCAGCCATCTTTCTAATAAACTCAGGGCTCAGCATACCAAAAATGATGCTGCTTACCTTTTTGTATACGTAGTCTGTCATTTTCAATACTTGCTCACTAGTTTTATCTTAGGATAAATACATAATGATTTTAATTCATCCAACAACAACTTGAAGGCATAACTTAATTCAATAGGTGTTATTGTAACATTGCTTCCGCAGTGCGTGCAGAATTTTCTGTTTCTGTAAGGATCATTGACAGCGAGCAGGCCGCATGATTCACATACACTAACTATGGTCTTGTCTGAATCAAATCTTTCCTTCAATAATAATGATGCACCATGAGCTACAAAACAGTCTTTTTCCATTTCTCCCAGCCTTAAACCGCCGCCCTTGCTCCTGCCTTCAATTGGCTGCCTTGTCAATAATTGAATTCTTCCTGAAGCTCTTGCATGAAGCTTATTTGCAACCATGTGCTTCAATTTTAAATAATACATATTTCCAACAAAAATATCTACCTTAAATTCTTCTCCGCTGATACCATTATACATTCTTTCTGTTCCATTTTCCCTGAATCCTAATTCTTTCAGGAAACTTCTTAGTTCTTTTTCAGACTGGCTTTCAAATATTGTTCCATTAATATACTGTCCAGACAAAGCTCCTGCTTTTCCACCTATGATTTCTATTAAATGGGATATTGTCATTCTTGAAGGAATAGAATGTGGTGAAAAAATAAGATCAGGTGTAATTCCTGAAATTGTAAAAGGCATATCAGCATGAGGGACTAGCAATCCAATAACTCCTTTTTGCCCATGCCTTGAAGCAAACTTATCACCTATTTCAGGAATCCTTAAGTCTCTCGCCCTTATCTGCACTAATTTGTTTCCTTCTTCATTTTCAGTTAAAACAACCATATCAACAACACCTGCTTCGCCGTGCTTTACTGTTACTGAGCTTTCTCTTCTTGTGCTTGCTGCTATGCTAAAATCTTCAAGTTCTCCCAAGAATCCTGTTTTAATCTCTGCTTCTGGATAAATTATTCCATCTTCTTCAAGAAGCCTGTATTCTTTTTCAGACCTGTACCCCTTGACTTCTTTGTCTGGAATACCTATTTCATCAATTAAGCCACCAGAGTATCTTAATTCTTCTGCACCATAAGGCCTGAAATAAAATGATCTTCCTAATCCTCTCTGAACTGATCCCTTATTTATAACCAGAGAGTCCTGCATATTGTAACCTTGGTAGCTCATGATTGCAATTATAACATTTTGTCCTGCAGGATGTTTATTAACATTAAAAATATCCTGGGTTATAGTATGAACAATCGGCCTCTGGGGATACTGCAAAACACTTACATCTGTATCCATTCTTAAAAGATAATTAGAGATGTATAATCCAAGCGCCTGTTTTTGAGTCTTGCTTCCCCTGTTTAGCCTTGAACTCTGTCCAAAATTTGAGTAAGGAACTAAAGATGTTGTCAATCCAAGAATCATTGATGGGCTTATCTCTAAATGGGAATGGTCTTTTGTAAGGTCTTTTTCATAAAGAGCAACTAATGATGATTCTTCTTCTAGCGCATCCAGGTATTCTATGATTCCTTTATTTACCAAGTCTTTCCATGTCAATTTATTTTCTTCAACCTGATTTATTATATCTGGAGTTAATCTGCTTTTTCCATCTTCAACAATTATTAAAGGCCTTCTTGCTCTTCCCCTTGATATTTCTACATTAATTTCATTATATCTTTTGCTAAAAGAAATGTTCAATTCAGGAGGGAGTTTTCCTTTTCTTCTTTCTTCTTTAACTAATTTTATAAATTCCTCTGCGTTCTCAACTTTACCTGCATACCTTTCATCTATAAATACATCAATCATTTTAGTTTCAGACCAAATCCTTCAAATATTTTTTTTAATTTATCTTCTGGAATTTTTTCCTGAGTTATTCTTGCTAATAAAGCAAGATTTTTTCTTAAGCCAATTGAAGTTCCTTCTGGAGTCTCTATCGGGCACAACCGTCCGAAGTTGGTGGGATGCAATCCTCTTGCCTCAAAATTTTCCTGAGTAGAAGACAACAAAGAAACAACCCTCTGAAGATGGGACAAAGAAGCCAAGTAATTCGTCCTATCAATGTTCTGGCTTACACCCTTTCTTCCTCCAACCCATGAACCTGTAGCCATGGCGCTGTTTATTCTTGAAGTAAGCAGCTTATCCCTGATTACAATCTTCAATGAACTGAATTTTCCTCTTTTTACAAGCCTCTGGAAATTATACAAAAGATCATTTATCAGTGCCCTTAAATTAACCCTGAATAAGTCTGCAAGCAAATCGCCGCTTAACTTAAGCCTTTTATTCATATAATGATCTTTGTCAATCTTAATTTCATCTTTTGAAATGATAAGAAATCTTTTAATTAATTTACATAAATTATAAGCCTTGTAAATCCTGTCTTTAGGTGATGTTCCTAAATGGGGCAGCAAATACTTGTCAAAATTTTCCTTTACTTTGCTTAACCTTACATCTTTTGGCTGATTAAAGTTTAATTTCTTTGCGATATATTCAAGGGCATCTTCTTCTGAATTAATGCTTAATGATTCATATAAATTTACAATAACTTCATCAAACTGCCTGTCTGTTGAAATAAATTCAGAAATGTCCTTGTCTTTTATCAACCCAAGCGCCTTTATTACAACTATAATTGGAATTCTCCTGAATCTTGTGAAACTTAAATAAATAATTCCATCTTTCATATGTTCTATTAAATGAGGAACTCTGTAAGCACCAACTTCAGAAAATATCTTTCCATTATACTTGCTTGGACCAACATTTGTTTTCTCAACAAACATCTTATTTGAAACTAGGTCTTCTACAGTAATCAAAACTCTTTCATTTCCGTTTAATATAAAATATCCACCTGGATCTTCTGGATCTTCTCCTCTTGATATTAATTCATCTTCTTTTAATCCAGATAAATGGCAGAACTTGCTTTTTAGCATTATTGGCAGCTTGCCAACCTGGGTTACAAAACTTTCTCTCTGTACACCATCAATATGGGCACTTATTTTTAACATAAGCGGTGCTGCATAAGTTATCTTTCTTATTCTTGCCTCAATAGGGAAAATATCCCTTTTGCTTCCATCAGCTTCTGTAATCTGAGGCTTTCCAATTGATATCTCATCAAGTTTTATCTTGAACTCCTGTATATCTTCAGGAATAATTGTCGGAATAACATCTCCAATTTCCTTTATTATTTCCTGCATACCTTTTTCCACAAAATTGTTAAAAGACTCGATGTTTGACTGTATCAAAGAGTGCTCATTAAAATATTTTTTTATTATGCTTAAATTAGTCATTCTTCACCTATTACAAGCCTGTAATATCTGCTCTGACCTGCAGTTTCACTTTTCCTTGTTATTTTTATCACATCTCCTGGTTTCACATCTAATAATTTTGCAGCAGGATCTTTCACAGAAATCTTTGGCAACTGACTCAAAATTATGTTGTATTTTTTTAGAAGTTCATCAACTTCTTCTTTTGCCATTAAAACATGCTCAGGCACCAATATGTGACTGAAAATGTTGAATCCTTCTTTATCTTTCATTTTTTGAAGTTTTACTGTTTTTTATATATTCGGGCCGGAAGGGATTCGAACCCTCGACCCCTTGGTCTCTTTTTGTTGAAACTTTTTTCAAAAAAGTTTCCAAGGGTTAAAAGCTTCACCATGAAACTTTTCCAAGTTTTTTTCAAGTGCTCTAACCAGGCTGAGCTACCGGCCCATACGCCCTGGCCGAGAATTGAACTCGGGTCCCGGCCTTTCCAAAAGCCATTAATACTTATACTTCTATCAAAGGCTTACGACAGGGCCGGATAATAACCACTATACCACCAAGGCATTTCTGAGTATGAATCATTAAAATTAACTGTAAAAAATAGGTTAGACAGTGAAAAAAAGGTGTTATTTCCTCTATTAATATATAAAAATACTCTAGTCATTTATTATAGTTCAGCCTACAGAACACTGAAACCTTGATGATATTGATTATTATGATATTTAAATATGTTCTGTATGTTTTTCGGAATTTTTTTCATTTATAAACTTTGTGCTCCCACTGTATAATAATATTTTAGCGTAATATTTATATAGTAGTACTACTTCAGAGTAGTTTGAGGTAAATTAAAATGAAAGAAATTCAATGTGCAGAATGTGGCGCTATATTCAAAATAGATGAAGAAGCACCTGAAAAAATAGAATGTTTCTGTAGTTCCAAGGAATTCAAGGAAATTGAAGCTCCTATTATAGCTTAAATCATTGTTAAAATGCCTGACCAAAGAGAAGTTCTTTTAGATTTGGATAAAGTTGACTTATATGGCTGGGAAACCCATAAAAGCGCTCAGACTATAGCTGCTTTAGTAAGGGGAATCAATGCTGGTGATGAATTTAAACCAGTTCCTGTCCAGAAACGTAATGACAAAGAATATGACCTCGCTCCCAACTCTGATATAGACCAGGGCTTCGGCAGACATAACCGTGCTCTTGCTCATTATATTTGTGGTGTTCCACTAAGAATTGTAATAACAAATTAATTTAATAAAGAATCTTGATCATATCTTTTTAATATAAACATCCGGAATATTGTTTTAATTAATGATGAAGAAGACTACTCTTGGAGAAAAAAGGCATATAAAAATTACAGATAAATTTCTATAGCAACTTTTTTATATCTATATAAAATTAAATAAGTAATGGAAGAGGCTGATAATTTAGGTAAGTCATTAACGCCTTTAGAAAGAAAAATACTTCCATTACTAAAAGAAAATAACAATATTAGTTCTTTGAAGAATTCATCAAGATTGTCTGAAACAGAAATATCCAGGGGTTTGCAGTGGCTTGAGAATAAAAAATTAATAACAATTTCAAGAGCAGAAAAAGAAATACTTGATTTAGATGAAAATGGGAAAAATTATCTAAAAGATTCTCTTCCAGAAAGAAGATTTCTAAATTCTTTGTCACAAAATAGTTTAAAATTAGATGAAATAAAAGATAAGGCCTGTTTAAATGATGATGAATTAAGGATTTCTCTTGGATTATTAAAAAGAAAAAATGCAATTGAAATAAAAGATAAAGTCAGCCTGACAATTAACGGCAATAAATTATTAAAAGAAAAATTTCCTGAAGAGGAACTATTAAAAAAGTTACCTTTAGAGTTAAACAAGCTAACTGAAAAAGACAAAATAGTATTTTTTGAATTAAAAAAAAGAAAAAAGATAGTGCAGGTTAATGAAGAAAAAGAAATTTCAGTTTCTTTAACACCTTTAGGACATGAGCTGTTAAAAAAAGACTTAAAAAAAGACCTGCTTGAAACACTTACAAAAGAAATGCTTATGAATGGGTCGTGGAAAAACAAGGAATTCAGGCATTATAGTTTAAAGTCAATAACTCCAAAAATTTATGGTGGAAGAATTCATCCCTTGAATTTAGTAATAAGCAAAATAAAGAAAATATTTCTGAACATGGGATTCAAGGAAATGAAAAGCTCCTGGGTTGACACTTCATTCTGGTGCATGGATTCAATGTGGATACCACAGGATCATCCATCAAGAGAAGTTCAGGATACATTTTTTCTTCCATATAAAGGATCTATCCCAGCTGAACTGGCAAAAAAAGTTGCTGCAGTCCATGAGCATGGAAGCAAGACTGGCTCAAAAGGGCATGGATACAAATGGAATCCTGAGATAGCAAAACAATTAATATTAAGGACACATACAACAGCAACAACTTATAGGTATTTTCACCAGAAAAACATAAAATATCCTGCAAAATATTTCTGCGTCGGAAGAATCTTCAGGAATGAGTCCATAGATGCAACTCATCTGCCGGAGTTTCACCAGGTAGAAGGTTTTGTAATGGATGAAGGTTTAACATTAAGAGATTTAATGGGTTATATAAAAGAATTTTATTCTAAGATGGGAATTAATAAGATTAAGTTTAAACCAGCATTTAACCCTTATACCGAGCCTTCTTTTGAAGCCTTAGGTTATAATGAAGAGTTGGGAAAGTGGATTGAGCTCATTAATTCTGGAATGTTCAGGCCAGAATCTTTGGAACCTTATGGGATCAATGTTCCTGTAATTGCATGGGGTCTTGGAGTGGAAAGGCTGGCAATGATGCTTTATAAAAAATCAGACATAAGAGAAATATTTGGATCTTCATCTGACTTAAACTGGCTGAGGGATTATGATATAAAATGGTAATATTAGATACAAGCTTAATAGAATTGAACAAACATGTAAAAAGAAACCTGACAAAGAAACAACTGGATGATATCTTATTCAATTTAGGCATGGAACTTGAGTCAAGTGAGGGAAATGAAATAAAAGTAGAAATAACTCCTGACAGACCAGATTTATTATCAACTCAAGGTCTTGCAAGAGCATTACGAGCATATTTAGGAATTCACAAGGGATTAATCAAGTATAAAATCAAGAAATCTGGCATAAAAATAAATGTTGTCAAATCAGTAGATATAGTAAGGCCATTTACAGTTGCTGCAGTTGTAAAAAATCTTAAATTTGATTATGAGAAATTAAAAGAAATAATAAACTTCCAGGAAAAAATACACAATACTTTTGCAAGAAAAAGAAAAAAGGTTGCAATAGGAATTTACCCTCTTGAAAATATCAAGCCTCCAATAAAATATCTTGCAAAATATCCTGAAGATATTAAATTTACTCCACTTGATTTTAAAAAAGAGATGACTGGAAAAGAAATTCTTGAAAAGCATCCTAAAGGAATGGAATATGCCCACCTGCTGGAAGATCACAAAAAATATCCTGTATTTATTGATGCAAATAATAAAATTCTTTCAATGCCTCCGATAATAAATGCAGAAGGACTAGGAAAGGTTACAGAAAAAACAAAAGATGTCTTTATTGAATGCTCTGGCCATGACTTAAATTCATTAAATCAGGTATTAAATTTAGTTGCAACAACTTTAGCTGACATGAATGGTGAAATTTATGCTGTAGACATAAATTATGGAAACAAAAAAATAACAACTCCTGATTTAAATCCTGAGAAAAGAGAAATAAAGGTTGATTATGCAAATAAAATTCTTGGATTAAATTTAAAACCAAAAGAAATCTCAATTTTATTAGAAAAAATGAATTACGGAATTTCTTCAGTTTCAAAGGACAAAATAAGTATTTTAGTTCCAAAATACAGGGTGGACATATGGCATGATATAGATGTTGTTGATGATATAGTCAGGGCTTATGGAGTTAATAACATGAAGTTAAGCTTCAAGCCAGTCAGTTCTATAGCAGAAACCCTGCCTGAAAATGATTTTATTGAAAAATTAAGGGAAAGCATAATTGGGCTGGGTTTTGTTGAGGCTTTTACTTTTGCTCTTACAAGCAAGGATGACCAGTTCAAGAAGATGAATACAAGACCTTGTCCTTATGTTGAATTAGGATCAACAAAAGAAGCAACAATAAACATGGTAAGAAACTGGCTGCTGCCTGAACTGATGAAGTTTATAGTTAACAACAGGAGCAAGCCTTATCCGCAAAGAATATTTGAGATTAATGATGTGGTAGTACCTGACAATAAAGAGGAAGTTAAGTCAAGGAATGTAATAAAATTATCATGTTTAATTGCACATGAAAAAGCCAATTTTACAGAAATTAAGCAGGTACTTGATTATTTATCCCAGGTGCTAAACATAAATTTTAACATAAAAGAATTAAAGCATGATTCATTTATTGAAGGAAGATGTGCTTCTATTTTAATTAATAATAAAGAGATAGGTTTTTTAGGAGAGATACATCCTAAGGTTCTTGATAATTTTCAACTTGCAGTTCCTGTTTCAGCTTTGGAATTGGATCTGGAAGAAGTTTTTAATTATTTAAAATGAAAGGAGAAATAACAGATAGATTAAGGGAAATCTACAGCAAATCTGGGGAAGAAGGTATCTGGATTCGCGAGTGGATACCAGAAGACAGGGGGATGTATATAGCTGCTGCTGGCAGCCTGGCAGATGTAAAAAAAATGGAAAAAGAGCTTGGCAAAGAAATAGATATAGAAAAATTAACTCTTCCAGAATTGTTTCATATTTCTATACCTGGAACTGGGGAGACAAGAGAAGAAGCATGCCAGAATGCTGTTAATTCTTACAAGAAATTTAAAAAAAGTTTAAGCGAACATGGTTAGAATTTAAATAAATATTTCTTTAAGTCAATTTTATTATTTTTTATTTCAATTCCTTCTTTCTTTAATAAATCAATTTTCTTTTTAATGCCCTTAGCGTATCCACCAATAAATCCATTTGAATTAATAATTCTATGGCAAGGAACATAAGGAGCATTTGGATTTTTATTCAATGCGTTTCCAACAGCTCTGTAAGCTTTTGTATTTAGTTTTTCAGCCAATATTTTATAAGTGCTTAATTTTCTTTCAGGAATTTTCTTTAATAAATCATAAACTTTTTCATTAAATCCCATTTTTAATAAAGCTTTTTTCAAAAAGGTTCGTAACATTTAAAAACCCAGTTCAAATATAAAACTTACCAAAAAATGGAAATAAATTATGATTTGGAACTTGAAAAAGCATCAAGTAAAATAAAGGAAGAAAAAGCTGGAGTAGTATGTATACAACTGCCAGATGGCTTGAAAGAAAAAGCAACAGAAATAGCAAAATATTTAGAAGAAAAAACAAAAGCTAAAATAGTTATATGGCTGGGTTCATGCTGGGGAGCATGCGATATTCCAAATCTTGATGTAGACTTATTAATACAATGGGGACATTCTGACTGGGACAAACTTTAAAATACTAATTTACGTAGGCTGTTTTAATCTTTCTTCCAATCCTACAAGTTCATCCCTTAATTCCATTGTAGAAATAACAGTTTCAACAGTAACAACAGGCAAACCATCCAAAGTATACTTAGGATCAGCCATGGTTTAATAGAAAGAAAATAAATTTATAAGCTTTTTTAGTTGTAACATAGACGAACAGGACTGACAACCGGGTTTGGACTAAAATATGAAGTGCTTGTCTTTTCTCTTGTCATTTCTTCAGAGTCAGTATTATTCCTGTGATGCTTTTCGTGCTCCAAGACTTTTTTTCTGTCTTCACCATTTAATCTGTCTGACAGAACAATTCTTTTAGAATATAAATCAGTAAACCCAAATAAAAACCCTCCAGGAATATGGTTTCCCATCTGATAGTCATTAGCCTCAAAAATTCCTTCTTTTTCCTCGTCTTCATACAGCAATCCTGCAATATTACATCTATAGTTTTGATATTCAGGAATATCTTTTTTACCCAATTCATTTTTCTGGTAAATATCTTCTTCTCTTCTTATTTTTCCTATTAAGCTTGCACCATCATTTCCAACAAAACCATAACTTTCCATATTAAGAAATCTGGCTGATTATTATATAAAATTTGCGGTTATTCGGCTCAGTAGAAATGCTTAAATTCTGAAAGATAACTCCAGTCCCTTTATGGGGGAAAGGAGTCTCCCATGAAAAAGAGGAATGAAAAGAGGTATATAAAATTTGTTAAACAAATTCTGAGAAATCTTGAGAACCTAAGAATAAGAAAATACAGCCATAAATTTTCGAAGAAAATGTATGGTAACTGGGTTCATATTGTCTTATTAGCATTAAGACAAAAAATAGACAAGAGTTACAGGGAGTTTATTGATATCCTGGAAATGTGTACAGAAATATTAAACCTGCTTAAAATTAAGAAAGCACCGCATTTTACAACTTTACAGAAAGCTGCAAGCAGATTAAGATTCAGTTTTGTAGAAAAAATAATGTCTGGATTCATATTATTGACAATGACAGTTAATGTGAGAACAGGAATGGATTCAACTGGATTACAGCCAACAAGAGCTTCTTCCCATTATACAAAAGTAATTAGTAAGGACAAGAAAAAGAGGCGTAAAATAAGGAAATACATTAAGTTAAGCTTGTTTGCTGATTTAGACAAGCAATTAATTATCTCTCAGAAAATAAGAAGAGGCCCTGCAAATGACAATAAAGATTCCAGGCAAATAATGAAAAAAGGAAAAGAAATTTTGGGGAAAGCAGGAAAAAAAGCAAAATCAGTTGATGGCGATAAAGGATATGACTCAGAAGCGAATCATAAATTTGCAGTTGAGGAACTAAAAGCAGAAGACAGGATTAAAATTAAAAACAAGGATGTGCCAATTCACAGGACAAGAGGTGTTTATAGGAAGAAAGCTAAAAGAAGAATTAACAGATTAAGAGCTAACTACAGGTCAAAAATAGAAACCATAAATTTTGAAGGTTCAACAGTAAGAAGTATTAAAGTTAGCATGCAAAACAAGGAAACTCTATTCAAGCTAGTCGCTTATAATGCTGACAGACTTACTAAAGTCTATAAATTTATTAACTTGTATTTAGAGGATTTCTACAGAGCCGGTTATTCTGTAAATTTTCTGTAAATTATGTATCCGATTATCAATATAAAAATTATTACTCCTGTAGTTATCGCTATAAGCGTACCAAAGCCAATTGAACCATCGCTAGTAAAAAAACTCTTTCCTGTCCTGCTAAAAAAACTTTCTTCTGAACTTGGCTTGCTTTCAGTAAGTTTTTTCTGAAGGTCCTGGACTTCGCTTGAATTGCTTGTATTATCAACTTTTGTTACTCCTTCCTTTACATATGCTTCCTTGACTTCTTTTACAGCAGAACTAACTTCAAGCAGCTTAAATGTCAAGGTTGCCACTGTTTTTTGCCTTATGCTTTTTACTTCCACACTAATATCAAAAATATCATCACCATCTACATCTATTTTTTTTGTCTGGCCATTGTTTATTTTATATGAGTTTCTTTTATCAACAGTTAAATTAATAGAAAATTCATCAAGACCTGACAATTTGAATTTATGAATTTCATAACTGTCCTGCATAGGATTCCCAACAGTCAAGCTTGAGCTTTCAACTGTTCTTAATTGAACTTCCTTATTTTTTACAAACTCCTGAGAAATTCCTTCTTTAGTTACATCTAAAACCTGAGCTAACACGAAATTTGACAATAAAATAAGAAAAACGCATAAAAAAAGTTTATATCTTTTGTTCAATCTCTCACCTGTTTCTTTTTCCTGTATTTTTTAGTTTAATAAAGATTTCTGTAGTAGTTTATTTATTTTTTATTAGTAGTTTCTAATGCCCACAGCCACAGCTTGAACCGCAGCCAGATTCTTCTTCAGATTCTTCTGCTTTAACTGCTTTATTTATTGTCTTGACTTTCTTTTCATCGTGAGAATGCTCCATTTCTTCCTGTTCAACACAGCCGCATCCGCCAACCCAGCTTGGGTTATTTCCTCTTTGACAACAATCTTCTCCCATTTTATTTTACCCCCCGTTAATTAATAACTAAAAGTTATTATTTATAATATTTTCTACAGCCCTTTATTTCATAACAAAACCAGAAGCATGGAAATACTTCCCTTTTCCTTAATTATTTCTCTTATTTTATCAAGTCTTTTTATATTTAAAAAATATTTCCAGCCATGTTCTTTTCTTTTTTTACCGCAGATACTCTGCTTAACTAATGCATTTAAGACTATTTCAACATATCCAACAAGTTCTTGTGGAATTCCTCTTTTAAGATTATCAATGTATAATGAGCCTTTGCCAAAACAAGTCTCGTCATAAAGTTTTCTTACTAAAGTCCTGCTAAGCTTGATATATTCACTCTTCTTTATTTTAGACATGCAATACCCTCCCTATAATTTATATATAAATATTTAGTCACTTTTATGACCTTTAAAAGCCAAAAAAGAAACCCTTATATATTAGTAATTATTTATATTTTCAGGATGACATCAATATTTTTAAAAATGGAAGGCAATACTGTCAGAAACAGAATATGGAACTTTTTGATAGTGCATTCAGAATTTGATTATTCTATGAAAGACATATCTAAATTTTCTGAAGTAAGTTACACAGCTTTAAAGGAAATGTGGAAAGAATTTATAAAAAGAGATATAGTTATCCATACAAGAAATGTTGGCAAAGCAAGAATGTACAAGCTAAATAGGGAAAATCCCCAAGTAGAAAAATTCATTAACTACTATTGGTCTATCATAGATTCAGAAACAAAAAAATTAGTTGAAAAAGAAAAAGTCTTGGTTACTGCCTGATTAATTTTCTACAGCCCTTTAATCCTGCATATCTTGCATTTCCTTAATACCCTGTCCTGCGCTATTCTCATTGCAGCATCCCTAGGCTTTATTCCTTTTCTTTCAGCATCTTGCAGGACTATTTTTGTATTTACTTTTATCTTTTTCTCAACTAAATTAAACATATACTTTTCATTTTTTCCAATATATTCTGCATAACTGGAAATTACTCCGCCTGCATTTGCAACAAAGTCAGGAACAACCAAGATATTCTTCCTGTGCATTAATTCCTCAACATCATCAGTAGTGGGAATATTTGAGCCTTCAACAACCAGTTTTGCCTTGATCTTGTCAACATCGCCAGCACTTATCAGGTCAGGAACAGCTGCAGTAATCAAAACATCTGCATTTACAGAAACAATTTCATCACCATGCAATACCTTTCCAGGATATTTAGTGACTGTGCCTTCTTTTTTCTTAATTTGGCTTAATTTTTTAAAATCAATTCCCTTTTCATTGTAAATAACTCCCTGTGAATCAGATGTTGCAACTAACTTTGCTCCTGCATTGCTTAAGAATTTTGCAGCAAAACTTCCCACATTACCAAAACCTTCTACAGCAAAACTAATCTTTTTTATATTCATTCCAAGATGCTCGAGGGCAATTAAAGTTGAATGGTAAACCCCAAAGCCTGTGCTTCCAAGCTCGTGAGGAAGACCTCCCATTGATTTTGGCTTTCCTGTACATGACTGCCTGCTTCCATTTGCTTTTGCGTAAACTGCCATTTCATGCTCAGATGTATTTATGTCAGGAGCAGCAACATATTTTTTAGGACTTATTAATTTTAAAGCCTCTGAAAAAGCCTTAATCATTTCATCTTTCTGTTTTTGTGACATATTTTTGGGATCAGCTATAATCCCGGACTTAGCACCTCCAAATGGAAGGTCAGCTAACGCATTTTTCCATGTCATGACTCTTGCTAATCTTATTACTTCTTCTCTGGAAACTGTGGGAGTCATCCTAATTCCACCCTTGCCTGGTCCTAAACTAGAGTTGTAGACCACCACGAAACCCTTCATATTAATCTTTGGGTTGTAAACATCTATAATCATCTCAGGACCAAAACCATCATATTCATCCATTTTAACCTCCAATTAAAATATTTATTAATCTTCCAGCAAAGTAAGACAATGTTGCAGCAATCAATGTTATTATTGACAATTCCAATCCGCTGCTGAACCAGTTTTTTCCAGTATACTTGCTTTTGATTGAACCTACAATGAACAATATTATCAAAGCAAAAAAAGTACCTATAAGCAAGGGATAAGTTGTTTCAAGAAATATGAAAGGCAATATAGGGAATATTCCTCCAAGAATAAAAGCCAGACCGTTTGTCAATCCCATTTTTTTTGGATCCTCATTTATTTCTCCTAAACCAACTTTCTCATGAATTAAAGTTTCCAGCCAGCTTCTCTTGTTTTTTATTATTTTGTTTACAATTTCCATAGCTTCTTTTTTTGTGAATCCTTTTTTAATATAAACATCCATTATTTCTTCTACTTCGATGTTTGGTATTATCGATATAGCCTTTTTTTCTTTTTCAACCTGGTTTTTATAATATTCTAGTTCTGATTTCATTGATATATATGCTCCAAGACCCATAGATATTGAACCAGCTACAATTTCAGCCAGCCCACTAATAACTATAATCCAATTACTAACGACTGCTCCGCTTAAACCAGCTAGCAAAGACAAGGTAGAAACTAAGCCATCATTTAATCCAAAAATAGCTTCCCTTAGAAAGTCTCCTTTTTCAGCAGTTTTTGGTCTACTAAAAACAGCTCCCTTTTTTTTATCCATCAGGTTAGTTATAATTTCAATAATATATATAATTTATTATTTTTCAAGCTTAGGCAAAAACCTTAAAACTGCAATTACAAGACTTACACTCAAGCTTAAAACCAAAAGATACAAAATATCTCCAGAAATGTCTTTTGGAATGCTTTTTATTTTCCTAAATATTGCAACCAATACGATTAAGATTATAGGGATTAACCAAAAAGAGTTGTTCATTTCTTAAAATTTCATTTCAGTTTCTTTTCATTAACAACTTTTCCAGAATCATCAATTTCTTTTTCAACTACATGAATAACATTTACAGGGCAAGAATCAGCAGCATCCATGCAGTCTTGGAATTCTTCTTCTTTTATGTCTTTTCTCTGCCAACCTTCTTTAAAACTTTCACCATTAATAATATCAGCTTTTCCATCCTTGTTCATAACCCAAGTTTTAGGATCTATTGCTGCACATGCTGCACAACCTATGCAGTTAGGCTTGTCATGCTGAATTTCTTTTTTAATTGCCATTTTTATCTGGTTCTTCTACAACTTTTATTTCTAATATGCTGCTTTTAGCTACAAATTTTCTTTTCTCTTTAAATTCCCCAGGTTTAGATCGTCTAAAACCTGCCATGCTTGGACTTCTTACATCAAGCTCTATTATTGATGTAGGATTGTTTAATACAACAAAATTGTCAGTATCTCTTTCTAAATAACCCTCTAAGCAGAGGTATGGGAGGGGCGTCCTTTCATCTAAAATAAAATTTTTCTTGTTAAAAGTAATTCGTACATACTTTTCATATAATTCCTCTAATTCTCTTTCTGCCATTTTAAATTTGATTATACAATTTTTGTAGCATCAAAGCATCATCTTCTATATTAGGGCTTTCACAAATAACTACCCCTTTTATTTTAAAATCTTTCCATACTTTTAATAAATCCTTGTAATTAAAATCTGAGTCTTTTAAATTTAAGTGATTTTTTTCCCCTTTTTCTGAATAAGCTATCCCAGCAATATGAATATGCATATTATTTAAAGCTTCTCTTCCAAGCTCTTTTTCGATAAACTTTAAAGTTTCTTCAAATTCAGCTGTTGTGTTTACTTTTCCATTGCTTTGGGCATGCAAATGGGCTACATCAACGCAAGGCAGCACATTTTCCAAGTCCTTGCTTAATCTTACGAGCTCTTTTAAATTTCCGAACTGGGCAACTTTTCCAGCAGTTTCAGGCCTTATCCACATATTTATTCCTTCATCTTTTAAAGTGTTCATAATCTTTTCCATTGCTTCCTTTACATTATTGTAAACTGCTTCTCCATGCCTAAATAAAAAGCAGAATGAAAACAAGTGCTCCAGACACTGCACAAGCTTCCTATCCTTGCTGAGCTTAAAATCCTGTTGATGCTTGCATATAGTTTTGGCTTTTCCTTTGCATTTAAATTTATGAAATAAGGGCCATGAATAGTCAAGACGACATCATTATCTTTTTTTGCCTGTGTAACTTCTGGAGATTTTTCTTTTGTTATATTTACAGACCTTACAAATTCTAGCTCCATGGAATCTAAATTTAATTCCCTTATTCTTTTAATTCCATTAGAAGTATTTCTTTCTTTAGTAGAATAGGGGATTCCAGCTGTTCCGAATCTTAGGTTGTCCATGTTAGTTAGTTTTGAATAGAGAATTTAAATATTTGTATATGGATAGAATAAAAAGAAAGGTTTATAATATTTTTCCTATCATGTTTTTTATGGCTAATGGGAATTTTATCACTCCAGAGATG
>JACPNF010000071.1 GCA_016185635.1 Candidatus Woesearchaeota archaeon | reverse complement strand
TTTATTGATATAGTTTCCATGGTATTACTTTGTAATACTAAGTAATATTTAAATATTTTGGTTATGTTTTATATAGTATGATTTTAAAACTATGAATATGAAACTCTTGAACAGCAAGGAAATTAAGGGCATTTTAAACAGCCTTAATGAACAATATGGTATAAATGGCTTAAATCTCGATTATCTATTCTTTCTAAACAAAGATAACAAGATATTTTTAATAAACAAGGATTACTTAAGGCTTAATCTGGATTTATTGAATATAAATTCTCTTGGAATGTATTTTGGAAAAGTAGAAAATTCAGGTATAAGGTTAAGTATTTATGGCTCACAATTGATAGGAAAATTTGCAGCTAAAAATATATTTGAAACTGATAAAAAGGAAGAATGGCTAAATGGAGAAAATCTGGAATGTGATCATAATCTAAGAGAATGGGTTATTGTTAAATCCCAAGAAGATTACTTGGGATCTGGTTATTGCAAGGACGGAATATTGATGAATTTTATTAAGAAAATTAAGAAGTAATATTATACTTGCATATTTTATTTAAAGGACATTTATCACATAAGGGTTTTGTTTTGCAGATATCTTTTCCCAACTTTACAAGCAAGGCATGATATTCGTTGTAAATCCTGTGATTTTTTTCAAGATTTTTTATAAAAAGATTTTGCAGTTCTTCATATTTTGCTTCCTTAAATCCTAATCTGTTGAAAATTCTTTTTGTATAAGCATCAATTACAAAATAAGGCTTTTTATAAACATATAATAAAATTGAGTCAGCTGTTTCTGGACCAATTCCCCAGATTTTTAATAAATTTTCCCTTGTAATTTCTTTTTTTGATTCTAAAAAATTAATAAATTCCTTGATTTTTCTTGC
The DNA here is from genome assembly GCA_016185635.1 of Candidatus Woesearchaeota archaeon. Classification (GTDB taxonomy): domain Archaea; phylum Nanobdellota; class Nanobdellia; order SCGC-AAA011-G17; family JACPIM01; genus JACPNF01. Next base: position 3,124 of record JACPNF010000071.1, on the reverse strand, counting down.
CTTCTGATTATTGTAGCCTGAAGATTTTATTATTTCTGCAAGTTTTTTTACATCAATTTTTTGCAAATTTTTTAAATTAAATAAATTATTTTTCTGTAAATTTACTAATGCTTTTTCTACATTTTTCCATGAAGTATTCTGGGTTAAGATGGTTCCAAGGCAAATTTCAAGAATTTCTTCTTCTGTTTCAGGTTTTGAATAATCAGCTGGAAGATATTTTTGATTAATTGGCCACCATCCTTGATGCCTAAATTCTTTTAATAAAATGTTGTAAATTTCCAGTATCTTATTTATTTTTTCCATAATGTTTTTATTAGTATCAAGACTCCGATGAAATTTGCCAGGTCTGCAATGTTAAATGTAAATAAATAAGGCAGAGGAATATAATCTACAATGTAACCTAATAATATTCTGTCTGCCAGGTTGCTTGCTGTTCCACCTATAAGCAATGACAAGGCAAGTTTATTCTCTTTTGTTTTTAAAAACAAGTATAAAAATAACAAAAGGGCAATTAGGGAAATTAATACAAGCAGAATATTCTGGTTTTTTAGTATGTCAAAGGAAGCGCCGTAATTCCTTACTTTAAAAGGCATAAAATATTTAAAAATTTGGTCTATTGCAATGATAAATGCAGTTAATAGCAAATATTTTCTCTTGTTCATAGAAATATTTAAAAGTCCAGGTTATTATATAGATATCTGTCAAAGAGCGTGATATTTTGCCAGAACTAAAACAAGAAAAAAAACCTAATTTAAGGGAAAGATTTCTAGAAGGATTATTTGGTGTCAGGGAAAAAATTGAGGAAAAAAAGGAAAAAAGCCTTGGGATGTCTGTAGGTGGAAAATACGGGGTAAGCAAGACAAGCTCCCAAAAAGGTTTCAGATTAGTATTAGAAACTATGCAGTCAGGAGTAGAATCAAATTACTACTGGTTTCTAAGATTTATGGAAAACAAGGAAGATTTCGGCTTGCAATTAAGCGGGGAAAACGGAAAAGTAATGAAATTAAAGGATATAATGGCAGCTGGAGAAGCCTCAAGCTTGTGGGGAAGCATGGAGCAGAGAAAAGCACTTCAGCAGGAAAAGGTTTCTGGTTACTTGGCAACTATTGGGAAGATGATAAAGGACATGTTCCAGATAATAAGAGAATTAAGAATCATGGATGAAAGGCTCCAGTATTATAAAGATTATAATTCAGGTGACCAGGCTGGAAGTGTTGCGCTTAAATCTGTGTGGGTTGATTTAGTTGAGGGCGGTGCAAAAAACCCAGGATCAGTTACAGGATTAGCCTCTCAGGTAGGATTTGTAACCTTACCAGACTTGTTTTACAGAGTGCATCCAAAAACTTCTGAAGAAGTAAACAAGATGGTTGACATACTAAAAAAAGACTTCCTCAATATAAAAGTTCGTGAAGTGCTTTCAAGAAAACTGAAGCAGTTTCTTATATGGAAAGAGACAACAGAAAAGGAAATTACAAACAGGAGAAAATTTGTTCTTGCTTATTTAAGGCAGCACTTTAATACAATAAGGATGTACATAAACTGGATAAAGCCTTACTTAAGAAATATAAGGCAGCTACAAATGGGAAGTTCTTTGGAAGAGCCTCATCTTGTAAGCTCATTTGAGAGTTCATTGATTGATTTGGAACTGCTTGGAGTAAGGCATGTTTATACTTCAAAAACACCACAAGGTTTTGAAATTGATAAAAAATTCAAGAAGTATTTCCCATGCGTGTTAGTCAAGGTAAAGTTTATTGCTTTGCCTGAAATGGCTTATCAAAAAGAATACCAAAGAGGGCCAATACACTTAGGTAGAACTATTATTGAAATTAACGGCCATGTTGCAACACAAAAACAGATTAATGAATACAGGGAGAGCATTGACAAAGAAGACCTTGAAATTATTGCCTCTCTTGATGAATCTTTGCTGGCTTTAAAAGATGAATTATTTAAATATTTAGAAGAGGCAAAAGAATCCCGAATACCAGGAATCAAGGAAGAAATCATTGAAGTCATGGACAGAGCAAGAGTTGGCAAGGAAAAAGCTTTGGAAGCCTTAAAAATGAAAGGCTCTGTGAATTCTGCTATTGCTTACATAATAGAAAATAAAAAGCAGGAAGGCATTTTAACTCCTTTTATCGGAATTTTCAAGGGATTTCAGGAAATACTTAATATCTCTGGAAAAAAACCTGAAGAGAAAGAATTGCCTTTGAATAAAATTGAGGAAGAAAGCGAGAAAGGAGTTGCAAAGGGAGAAGCAGAAAGTATGGCTTATATTTTATATGACGTTTATAAGAAAGCTCATGGATTGTTGAACCCTCTTTAAGTTTAATCCTAAAAGATTGTTGTGGACACCATAAAATAATATATGAAAAAAGTGGACAACAAGATTAACTAATAGTTGATTTTAATAAAAAGAGGCAAGAAAAAAACTAAAGGAATACTCAACTGGGCGACAAAAATAAATCTTTAAATATTGCTTTAACGCACCTTAATAAGAATATGGTATCTGATAATGATAGAAAAATCTTGGATTATATAACTACTTCAGTAAATGTTATAAGGTCAAAAATTGGGAAGACCAAATTTCTTAATATCTACGAAGAAGTTAGTGCAATAATTAAAAGTTCTGAAAAACTTGAGAATGTAAGTCTTGGAAAAACAATAAAAGCTGAAGCAACAAAAATTATGCAGACTTCTAATGTTGACGAAATTATTGAATATTTGGATAATATTTCTGCTTATATTTCAAAAGAAGAAAACGAGGCAGAAAAAATTAAGACATATTTGGATGTTTCAGATACAAAACAGAATCATAGATTTTTGTCGGACTTACAAAGCTATGCTTCATATTCAAAGAATATACATGAATTGCAGGGCAGAATACTTGCTTCTCCAGTTTATCAGGAAAATCTTCATTGGGTTATTAAGCATGGAAAATGGAGAGGATACATGCACGCCCATCTAACTAAAAATTTAAGACTAATGTACCTTTATGATGATAAAAAAAAGCTAATAATCTGGGAGGCTATTGTCCAGCATAAAGAAATAGACATTAAAAAATGAATATTTATACTTGGGAACTGGCAATCTTTAAATGCATTCTTATTAATTCTGGAAGGTCTCT
>JACPNF010000007.1 GCA_016185635.1 Candidatus Woesearchaeota archaeon | reverse complement strand
AAAAATTTAATAGTTCTTTAAATTATATGCAAAAGAAGATACTGCAGTATGCTCTGGAAAATGCTGTAAAATATAATGGAAAAGCAGATTTAAATGCAGTTCTTGGAAAGGTATTTTCTGAATTCAAAAACATAGATAAAAAGCAGGCTGTAGAACAAGCAAAAGAAACAATAAAAAAAGTAAATTCCATGCCTTTGGAAAAGCAGGAAGAGGAACTAAAAAAATTATCTCCAAAAAAACAGAAAGAAAAACCAAAAAAAGAAAAACCAAAATTTCCTGAACTAGAAAAGCCAGTAAAAAATGTAATTATGAGGTTTGCACCAAACCCTAATGGTCCATTGTCGTTGGGACACTCACGCCCTGGTTTATGGAATTACCTGCTGACAAAAAAATATGGTGGAAAATATCTTCTAAGATTTGATGATACAGATCCGAAAGTAAAAGTTCCTATAAAGGATGCTTACAAATGGATCCAGGAAGACCTGAAGTTTCTTGGAGTCAAGCCAGACAAGATAATAATCCAGTCAAAAAGACTAAAAATTTATTATAAATATGCTGAAGAACTGATAAAAAAAGACGGGGCTTATGTATGCACCTGCGATGTAAATGAATGGCGCAAATTAATTTACAATCAAACTCCATGCTCATGCAGAAAATTTCCAATAAAAGAACAATTAGAAAGGTGGAAGAATATGTTCAACAAATATAAGGAAGGAGAAGCAGTTTTAAGGTTAAAAACAGATATTTCCCTTTCAAATCCAGCTTTAAGAGACTGGGCAGCTTTCAGGATCGCAGATAAATCAGAACATCCACTTGACAAAAAATCAAAAGTATGGCCTCTGCTTAATTTTGCATCTGCCATAGATGACCATGAATTTAAAGTAACTCACATACTAAGAGGAATTGACTTAATGTCTTCAGATGACAAGCAAAAATTATTATATCATTATTTCAACTGGGAATATCCAAAAACAATGTATCATGGGAAACTGCTTGTAAGCGGAATAAAAAGCACTACAGAAGCAAGAGAATTAATCAAGGAAAAAAAACTAACTGGTTGGGATGACCCAAGGCTAGGAACATTAAAAGCATTAAGAAAGAGAGGGTTTACATCTGAGGCAATAACAAGATTTGTGAAAGAAGCAGGAATAGACAAAAGTGACATTAATGTTTCATTTGATACTTTATCTGCTTTCAACAGGGAAGTAATAGACAAGAAAGCAGGAAGTAATAGACAAGAAAGCAAACAGGTATTTTTTAGTGTTAAACCCTGAAAAAATCAAAATAGAAAAGGCACCCAAGTTAAATATTAAAATTGAACTTCACCCTGATGCACCAAAAAAAGGCTTCAGGAAATTTAATACCCATGATGAATTCTACATTGAAGATAAGCTGGAAAAAAATACGATGTACAGGCTGATGCACCTGTTTAATTTTGAAAACAGCAAATTTCATTCAATAGACCATAAAAAAGAATTAAATGCAAAGCTAATCCACTGGCTGCCAGTTTCTAAAGATTTAGTAAATGTTGAGGTTATAATGCCTGACAACTCTATTTTAATAGGGACTGGAGAGCCGTCCATAAGATATATAAACTTAGGTGATATAGTACAATTTATTCGATTTGGATTTTGCAAATTAGGAAAAAAAGAAAAAGACAAGCTGGTATTTTATTACTCCCACAGGTAAGAAAATGTTTATATAATATTTCTTAGTTATTTAGTATATGAGACAATTAAAAACATACTTAATGGAGGCAGTAGTTCTTTTAGGGTTAGTTGGATTATTTGAATATCGTTATGCAAAAGCAGAAGATAAACTGCAGGTTCCTGATGCAAGAAGAAGTGTATCAGCTACAGCTGGTGATTTTGATGGAGATAAAAATTTAGATGTAATAGTTGCTACAACTTATAATCAAAATAGGCCTAAAGATGGAACAAAATACGGAAGCCTATACTTTCTAAGGGGAGATGGAAAAGGAAATTTAGAAAAGCCGTATCTTATTGCTGAAGTAGAAGGTGCAAGCAAAGGCATTGCAATAACTAGCGGAGACTTAGACAATGATGGAGATTTGGACTTGATTGTAGTTGCTGCAGACTATTCTAAACCAGACGCAGATGTGTCTATTTGGATTAATGACGGAAAGGGGAATTTTACCTTAAAAACAGAAGAACCAAAATAAAAATCCTGGTTATTTCTTTAGAAAATCCTGAATACTACAAAATTAGTCCTGAACAAATAAATTACAGTCCCTGCAACTAGAGGAACAATCAAATTATCATCAACGTCACTAACACCTATTTTAAATCCTGCACCTTCAATGAACATTGCCATCAGGCTTGCAAAAAATGCTTCAATAATATTTACAAAAAACAATGAACCTATAAAAGCAGCAAGCATTCCTGCCAATATCCCCTCTAAGTTCTTAAGATCATTAAATTTTAACCTTATTTTTCCCAGAAATTTTCCGAACAAGAAAGATACTGAGTCTCCAAAAGTTAGTATCATAATAGAAGCCATCGCAATATCTTTGCTGAATATCCTTATCGTCAATAATGCACCGCCCAGGAAAAACAAGGCTCCTTTGAATGGAAAATCATTTAATAGGTTTTCTCTTTCAAATTTTCTTAACAAAAAACTTACGACTGGCAGTTTGAACTTAGCACTTAATAAAGATAAGACAGTAACAAAAATAATCGCAAAAAACAAGTACTTTTCTTCTATGATCTTAAAATAAAGCCCTGAAACTATTGTAAGTCCTAACAAAATATGTGCTATTTTTCTTCGGACTTCTAATCTTCCGTCCATTTTAGTTTATTTATCTAATAAATGATTTATATTCCTTCCTAAAATCAACCCTATGATAGCTCCACCTATAACGTCAGTAAAATAATGAACTCCTAAGTAAATCCTTGAGAAACCTGTTAATACTGCTATGATTAACCATAAATATTTGTACTTTTTTAAGTTATAAAAAAGAATTATAAATATTGCAAATATAACTGTTGCATGGCCACTTGGAAAGGAACTCATTGATTTTTCCAATAAGCTAATTAAAGGCCTTGGCCTTTCTATAAAAAATTTTAATATATATGAAACAATGCCTGCTGAAATAAAGCCTATCCATAATTTGGACAATAAAATAACCTTCTTTTCTTTCTTTAACAAAGGTATTATTGTTATGAATATGCCTAAAGATATATAATTAAAGTATTTGTCAAAAAAAATGAAAAACGTATTTAAGATACTAATTCTTAGGCTTGCAATTAAATTCATTAAAAAATTGTCAATGAAAAATCCTATGATAAGCAATATTCCCAAGCTTATCAGAACCTTATTTATTTTTTCCATTAAAATTCCAAAACTATTATAATCTATTTAAACCTTTTTAATATTGTGAGGTATTTACCAAATTTATTATTGAGGCTGCTTACAGCATTTTTATTAGTTTTTTTTGGCTCAGAAATATTTTATTTTATCCTTTTTTATCCTACATTTTATTTATCCTACCTTTCTTTATTATCTTATAATCCGGTTTTAATAAATAATTCCTTGATAATAAACAATATTAATTTAGTATTTATCCCTGCCTGCTTGGCTGCATCTGCTTATACTTTATTATCACTCTTAATTTTATTGACAAAAGATATCAATTTAAAAAAAGGAATCAAGATATTTTTAACCGGGTTTTTTACTTTATTTTTTGTTAATTTGATAAGAATCTTTCTTCTAGCAGTTTTACTTATAGAATCAGGCATAAAATTATTTAATACTTTTCACTTGTTTTTCTGGCAGGTTTTTTCCACAATATTTGTCTTGCTATTATGGATCTTCTTGACTAAGTATTTTAAAGTAAAAACCATCCCAGTTTATTCTGATTATAAGGAGTTGTTAAATAAGATTAAATGACAAAAACCATGGTTAATCTTACTATATTTCTATTTACAAATCTTTATAAGAATAGTTAGCTTATTACGATCTATGTACAGATTATGTTTCCAGAAAATATGGCTCCCTATAAGGGTATTTATAGCCATAGATAAAAATAAAGAAGGAAAATTTAATTCTTTTTTATACTATTATGTTGATGAAGAAGCATTTGACTGTTCTAAGGAAGATTTCCTCGGAGAAAGTCTAGACGAGTCTTTAAAAAAGCTATGTATTTATGCTCATTCTCAATATCAAAGTTCCAATATCCGCAGCAAAGACGGCTCTCTTTTATCTGAATGCGCCTATGATTTGTGCGAAAAGATAAAAGAAATTCATCCATGGGCTAAAAAGATTAAGTCATACCTTCCGAAGAAGGCAACTATAGAAAATCCTGAAGATTTTGAGAGCAAAAGTTTAATTATTTTACTACCTGAGAGACTGCCTATTTTTAATTATTTGTATGGTTTTAAGTTAAATGATTTAAAGAGCCAGGCCAGGCATCATATTAATTTAGATTCAAATAAAGTTGACTACTGCCTTGAAATTGCTCCTGGGTTAAAAGGAGGTAGCTGGTGGGATGGTGATAAGTTATCTCTAAGCAGGAGTTCTCCGAACTTGTTTATCCAGGATTTTAAAGAAATGATTAAAGATTATTTAGATTATTTCTTTGGAAGAAATATGCCAGTTCCAGAAAAAGATACTAATCAAAAATTATTGGAAAAATTTGTAATTGATGCTTTTAAGGATTATTACGCGGGCATTCCTTTAACTGTAGCTGAATAATAATCAAAATATTTTAAACAGACCTAAAGAAACTAAAGTGACTATCAAGCTTGCCCCTAAAACGCCTAATGCAATTGCAATAAAGGAATAAAATTTGTTCATTTTAAAAAACCACGCAATCAAAGCTCCTGTGTAAGCTCCTGTTGTAGGCGCTGGTATAAAGACGAAGAAAAATAAGGCAACATAACTCCAAAAGCCTAATTTTTGTTCAAATTTTCTTTGAATTCTGTTGATGTATTTATTAAATAATTTATTATAAAAATTTATCCTCATGAAATGTACATGCAGATAATCTAAAAATAAAAACACCAAAGGAACAATCAATATGTTAAAAAAACTCAATATGAAAAAAATCAAAACAGGACTCAAGCTGCTTTGCAAGCCAACTGGTATTCCTCCTCGAACTTCAGAAATAGGAAGCATACTTAGGATTATTCCCCACAATAAAAAATTATTCATCCTTATTTTCCTTGTTAAGCTTATTCTGATAAACTATTAGATCTTCTGTTGTCAATTTTTCCTTGTTTTTTAATTTTTCTTCAACTATTTTAGTTTTTTCTTCTATTATTCTTTCGTTTTCTAACTGCTTATTTGTTTTTGGAATATTAATTTTTGTCTTTCCTATTGCAATGAGCTTTGTGTTTAACTCATTATTAACTGTATCAATATTTTTTTTAGCATCCAGTACCTCATTCTTTTTTATTTCTTCATTCTGCCTCAAGAAATCAAGCTTCCTGAAAATCTCCTTATACTGCCTGCTTCTTTCCCTTCCTGACTTTACAAGACTTATAAAGCTATTATGAAAAGAATTTGCAGCTTCCCTTACTTCATGCATGCTTTTTGAAACAAGATCTATCTGCTGGTTTATATGAAAAAACTCAGCTGATTTTTTGAAAATGTCTTTTAATTTCCTTATTTCGTCCATTATTTTTTTTTCTTTCTCAAAAGACACTACCTCTGTTTCAACCTTTTTTTCCAGCTGGTCTATCTTTTCCTTTATTTTTAAGGGCTCATCCAGGCTTATTTTTGACTTTTTTTCCAGCTTTAGCTGCTTGTTTTTAAGCTCTTTTAATTCAGAAGACAGTTTTTTTACTTCATCATTGCATTTGTCTCTTTGATTTCTTAATTTTTCAAGATTTTCCTTAAAATTTCCAGTGCTGCTTGTTTTAAGATTTTTTAAGCTGTCAAGAAGGGTTCTTATTTCATTTCTTACGCTTCCTCGGTCTTTTATTTTTTGGGCCTTTTCCTGATTGACTTCCTGAAGCCTTTTGGCAAGTGAGTTAATCTCCTTTTTCAAATTATTTACTTCTGACTTCCCACTTTCCATTTTAGTAAAAAGCTACGAAAATAAAGCGCCCAATCCAGCTGACGCTGCTTCTTCTGCCTTCTTCTCGTCTTCTTCACTAGTTTTCTCTTTCTTAGATTCTTTCTTTTCTTCAATAGGCTGCGCTGCTGCTACAGGAATAGCTGCTTGCTTGATTACTTCATCTATGTTAACTCCATCTAATGCAGATAATAATGCTCTTATTTTCATTTCATCTGCCTTGCCGCCAGCTGCTTCTATTACTCCCTTTACCTTGTTGCTATTTACTTCATGGCCAAGCTTGTGAATTAACAAAGCTGAGTATACGTATTCCATTTTAATTCCTCCATGTTCATATTTCTCCCCTTATTTTTTTGTCTGTAAACTGCCTCAAGAGATCTTGGGCCTGTTTTATTTTGTCTTCTGTGACCTCATTAGCATTTAATTTTGCTTCAACTTTTTCTTTTATTACTTCAGTTTTTTCTTCTTTCTTTTCTTCTTTTATCTCTTCTTTTTTTAATTCAACTTGTTTCTCTTCTTTTATTTCTACTTTAACTTCTGGCTTTTCTTCTTTCTTAACTGCTTGTTCCTCTTTTATTACTTCAGTTTTTTCTTCTTTCTTTTCTTCTGTTTTATTATGACCTTCTAATTTTCCAACCTTAGTTTCCAAAGCGAGAGCATTCAGATAAGCTTTTCTTAATAAGACATCAATGTCATCTTTATTGATATATCCTATCCCTACTGAAAGGTTCAATGCTTCTGAATAAGCCTTCTTTATATTATTCAAGTATTCTTCCTCATTTATGCTTAATACATCTCCTGTTAGTATCTCTCCATCTTTATAAGTAAAGGTTAAATTAAATCCTACTTCTACAGGCTCTATTCCTAGCTTGCTTAAAATACTTGCAACCTTTTCTTTAACTACTTCGTCTTTACTTATTATTAATTTAGTTTCCCTTATGTGTATCTTATTTTCTTTTACCTGTGTTTTAATTCCTAACTGCCCGAATTCGCCTATCATAGGTCCTGGACCGAAAGGAGTAGGACCTTCATTTATAAAAATGTCACTAAGAGCAACAAAACCAGGCTTTGCAAAAGCGAATGTCTTGTTTTTTCTTAATAATTTCTGCAGCTTGAATTCATCTTCGTTTGTAAATAATAATGCTGGTATTCCTTTTAGCATATCTTTTAACTTTACAATGTCCTTTTTTTCTTTTGCAAGCTGGTCAAAAGCTATTTTTATCAGCCTTTTTTTAGTATACTTTAAAAAAATCTTGTCTTTTAATTTATATTTTATTTTCAAGAACTGGGCTGCAGGAAGGTTTTCCATATTTATGACTGCCATGACCTTATACTTCTTAATTAAATTCTTGATTTCCTCTACTTCTTTCTTCTTCCCTTCACTTACATGCGCTAATCTATTTTCCATGTTCCTTTTCCAAGTCTTTTTCTTTTGGTGTTTTCTTTTTCAAAGAAAGATCTCCAGATGGTTTTTCTTTTTTCTGGATTAACAGCTCAAGCTCATTTTTTTCATATTTCTTACCTACAACAATAGAGCTGCCCATAGTTAATTTTACCAATACTTCTTTTACATTATGTTTTTCCTGAGGCAGATTTGATATAAGAGTATTATAAACCATTAAAGCGTTTTCAGAAATTTCTTCATCTTTCATTGCTTCATTTCCTATTAAGGCTCTTACAACTAATTCATTTTTTGTTCTTAATCTGATAGTATTTCTTAACTTTTCTATTAACGGCTTTAATGAGGCTATATTTCCAGGAACTACACATCCTGCCTTAGGATTTGGCATTTTTTCCAAAGGACCTAAGATCCTTCCTAATAAAGTAGCTATCTGCGGCATGATGCTTGCCTGTGCTATAAAATAATCATATTCTCTTCCTAATTTTCTAAGGTCTTTTTTCTTGTTTTCATAATTTTTGAACTCATCTTTTAGTATAACTTTATCACAGAATTCCTTTGCCTGCTTTTCCAAGTCATAGTCAACTAAAGCGCAGATCTTTGTTTTTCTGCCTGTTTGGATTGGGAGCTGTATGAACAAATCAATATTCTGCTCAGGCTTTTTTAAGTTTAAATTTCTTACATTTATTACTAAGTCAATTGACTGCTTAAAATTCCTTTTCTTAGAAACTTCCCTTGCTGTCTTTAAAGCTTGAATTACTTCGTTTTTATCCAAATTTCCCTCCTACTTTACGTAGTCTTAATGGGTTAATGTTTTACTAAAATCAAGGTTTATAAAACTTTTTAGAGTATAAATACTATCTAATAGTAGTTACAAATAAGAAGATTTAAAAGTTTATTCAGGTTAGGCAGTAAAAATGGTAAGTCCGTTAAATGAGAAGACATTTACTTTATTTGTAGAATGTGTATCCCCTCAAGATCTTTATGAACCAGTAAGCAAGAAAACTCAGTCTTATTTTGTTTAAACTTTTTCTGAAAGTTGGAATAGTTTTTGATTAAACTTTTTCTAAAAGTTTAACTGAGATGAATTGCTTTTCTGAAAAATTTTCATAAAATCCGGAAATCTTCCGATGAAATTGTAAACTTTCCGAAAATATTTCTTCAATAGCACTGAATCAAAATAAAGCTTAAATAATTGAAAGTCTAATTAACTAAATAATCCAAATTTAAAGATGTCATATTACTATAATGAAAATAAATTTTGATAATATTGGGTGGAAAAGCAAGGTAACTCAGAAGAGAGCAACACTAAGTATTTCTATAAATAAAATAGTAGCAACTGGTTCATGTCTAGCAAAAGGTCAGACTTTATATTCTTATTTAGCAAAAGATGAAAAAAACAGGCCAATCATTCTCATATATCTAGACGGCAAGAAAAGAATAGATAAATTTTCTGAAAGTACTTTTTTACACCCACAAAAACGTACGTCATAACTATTTAAATAAGTTTGTTCTAATAAAATAAACAAGGAGATAATAATATGAAATTAGGAGAGGCATTAAACACTTTAAAAAAAGAAAAGAATAGAGTATCAAGATTAATTTCTCTAAGAAAAGAAAATGTTTTTGTTGAAAAAGGAGAGCATATCAAATTTGATCCAGAAAGATTAAGCCAAGAGATAGATGAAAAAAGAGAATTCATAAGGGAATTGCAGATTAAAATTCAAAAAATTAATTTAAATACAATAGTCAAAGGTGAAAGAATAACTCTGGCAGAAGCTATAATAAAAATCAGGCAAATAAGAGATAAGATAACTAATTTAAGCTGTTTGTTTGAAAGAGGATACTCATTTAGAGATAGTGATGATAAAGAAAAAGTAGCACAGCTTGACAAGCTTAAAGTAGAAAAAGAAATTGAAAATTTAGAAGTTGAAAAAGTTGATTTAGACAATAAAATCCAGATAACAAACTGGGAAACAGATATCCTAAATTAAGCTTATCTATATCAATAGATAAGATTGCTGATAGCTTTGAAGCCTGTATACTGCTTAAACGTGGTTTATGCAGATGCAGATTATCCTGCTACCATGTGGAAAATGGTGACTTAAAGGTCAAGATTAAAGATTACCTAAATAAAAGTTCAGGGATAAAAGATAAGTTACTCTAATATTCTCTTAGTTATCAGCAATACTTTAACCCTAAAATAAAAGAAGAAAAAATGGTAATTACCCTCAAAAGCTTTATATACCTATAAAGTAATCAAGTGATTACTAAAAGGTAATATAATATGTTGACAAAAACACAGGAAAAAATCATGCAAGTATTTGTGTCCCAGATTACAGAATTATTTAGCATCAGGAGCATAGAAAGAATCCTAAAAATTAATTATTCCCTTGTACACAGAGCAATCAAGCCTTTAATAGAAGAGTACAATCTTCTGAAAATCAACAAGCAAAAGTATATCTCTTTAAATTTTAAAGATAATCATGATGTTCTTGCATATATAGAATATGAGAGAAGAAACAATTTTCTCAAAAAGCCAGGAAATATTGATCTGGCAATGTGCTTAAAGGATTTTGTAACAAGATTCAAGGAAGAAAGTTTTGTCTTGCTAATATTTGGTTCAGCAGTCAACAAGATTAATCCTGGAGATATTGATATTTTATTAATAGTTGACAATATTGATAAGGCTGATTCTTCAGAAGCATTTTTACATAATATATCCAGAAATTATGAACTAGCGAAAAAACTTCATATTGTGTGCATATCATATGAAAGTGTATATGAAATGCTTGCCAGCCGTGAGCAGCGCAACATAATAAATGAGGTGCTTAACAAGCACATAATAATTCATGGAGCAGAATTATTTTTTAGGCTTCTGAACAAAGGAAGAAAATGATTAAAGAAAAAGAACTTAAGGAATTACAGGGAAGAATAAAACAATATCTTATAGACCAAGCTATTCTGACAAAACAAAAGATAGAAGATGTTGATTTCTTTCTTAAAAATGCCAAAGATTCCCTGCAGTCTGCACAATGCCTTTTTGAAATTTCCACTAAACATGATTATAAGGGTTATGATGACCTTGCAGGTTTTTTGTGGGTAATTAATGCTGGTTATTATTCAATGTTCTACACTGCAAGAGCACTTCTTGAAAATGCTGGAATTAAACTTAAAAAAGAACTTTCTATTCATTTGCTCACTTTTGATGCTTTAGTATATTATTTTTATTTAACAGGAAAACTGCAGAAACAGCTGGTTGAATATTATGCCCTGGCACAAGAAGAATCAATAGAGTTATTAGGACAGAAAAAAGCAGATGAATTAATACAAGAATATTTTTACGAGAAAGGAAAACGAGCTGCTTTTACATATGAAATAGGTGGGTACGCAATGGAAAATAAGGCTAAAACATCCCTTCAAAGAGCTGCAAAGTTCAATATAGAAATCAGAAAAATTCTAATGTAATAATCTTCACAGATTTATCTTAGTCCCTTTATACTTTTAGAAAGATTACAGCCTTTTTAAATTAGGCAGATGATGCTCGTAAAAAAATGCCAGTTCTTTGTTTCTCTTCTTTAGTTCAGCATCAATCTTTTTCCTTATTTCTGATGAACTAATCTGCTTTTTGTTAACTAAATAATTCCTGACTTTTTTTGTTATTTCACCAGCTGTTTTTTCGCATTTATTTTCAGAATAATCTGCGCTTGCGCAGGCTGCATATACAGAGCCATATATCTTTTTCTCATCAAATTTTTCCTTATGACCTTTTCTTTTTATTATTAATACCATTTTAAATTACAGACCATAACATATAAGCTCCCAAAGCTAAAAGGAATAAACCTATTCCTAACCTCATGAGACCTTTATGTTCTTTCCTCCATTTTTCCATTGATCTTGATGTCTTGCCAAAATAAACTAGACCAACTATTACAAATAATGGTAGAATAAATATCAAATTATAAAGTAATAACAGTGGAATTCCATCAGAATAATTTCCTGCAGTTAATAATCCAAGGACAACTAAGTATGGCGCTCCTGTGCATGGAAGTTCTACAAAAACAACAAAAATACCTAAAAAGACAGCAAGAGCGAAACTAAGGAGAATATGCTTTGACTCCATTTTTCTCATGAGCTCAGCATATTTTTTTATTCTTTCAGCTCCACCAGGAATTATCTGCAAAGAAAAACCCCTGCCATACCAAAAGAAGTCTTTTATTTCTACTAATCCTGCTCCTATTGCAATAAAGGCAGCAATCCAGTAGAATGGAATAGCTAACCCAACTGTATATTTAGTTAAAGTAAAAATTCCAAGGCCAATCAAAAGATAGGTGACATAAACAGCAAAAATGTAAATTAATCCTGCTGCAAGCATCTTCAGCTTATTCTTAAAAATAGCAGTCATGTATGCTAATAAAAATATTAAAACTCCAAATACACAGGGGTTGATGCTGTCTGCCAATGCAGCAACAATCAGAATTCCTAAAGTTAATTGCTCAGCCATTGATAGTATCTTCCTGAAACTTGCATCCTGAGAATTCAGCCAAAGACTCAAAGCTCTGATAGCCTACCAGTCTTTTTACTTCATTTCCATCTTTTTCAAGCATCCAGGTTGGAGTTTTTGAGATATCTTTTTTCAAGCAAAGTTCTGTCTGCGAGTTTTCTCCTCTTGGATGACATTCTATTTCTTTTATTAAATCAAATGAAGCGCCAAATTCTTTTCTTTGTTTTCTGCATGCTGCACATGTAAAAGAACCATACATTACAACTCCTTTTTCAGTCATGCATTTTGCAAAAGTGTCATATTTTCTTTCGTCAGACTTTGAGCATCCACTAATAATTATTGTAAAAGCTAATAAAATTATAAGAAACAAGCTTAATATGACTCTTTTTCCCATAAGAATATTAAAAGAGTTTTTATTTATAAATTTATTTATCTTCCAGGCTCCATCCAAAAATTAAATAATAATCAAATCTAATTTAAATTAAATGGGAAAGCCGAATATTCGGCTCAACCCACAAATAGAATCGGTTAGAAACCGAGTTCTATTCAATAAGGCAATAGAGCTTCTTCTCTCTTG
>JACPNF010000070.1 GCA_016185635.1 Candidatus Woesearchaeota archaeon | reverse complement strand
TTTATGGATGTTAATGGTTTAATTGATGATTTAAAACTCCAGGGAATAACAAGCAAGCCTGTTTTGGATGCTATTAAGCATAATCTAAGGGAAAATTTTCTTCTGGAAGAGTATAAAGATATTGCTTATGAAGATAGGGCCCTGCCTATACTGGCAAATCAGACAATTTCCCAGCCGTATACAGTTGCTTTTATGCTGCAGGAACTGGAATTAAAAGAAAAAGACAAAGTACTGGAGATAGGTGCAGGTTCTGGATGGAATTCTGCTTTAATTAGTTGCATAACAAAAAATAAGGTTTATGCTATTGAATATAATAAAGAAGTTGCTGAATTTGCACAAAGTAATTTAAGAAAAAATAAGGTAAAGAAAGTAAAAGTTATTATCGGAGATGGAAATAAGGGTTATAAAAAAGAAGCCCCATTTGATAGGATTATTGTAACAGCTGCTTGTTCAAAAATTCCTTCAGATTTATTAAGCCAGTTAAAAAATAACGGAATATTGCTGGTGCCTGTAGGAAGTTTGTTATCGCAGAATTTGTTAAAAATCAGAAAAAAAGGAAAAGATTGTAAAAAAGAAAATTTAGGCCAGTTTATTTTTGTTCCCTTGAAAGGAAAATATGGTTTTAACTAGTTTTTTTATTTTTCAAAAAAATATCATATTCAAACGTAATATATCTGTTTCCATTTCCATCAACATAGAATACTTTTACCTCTCCATTTTTTTGTCCAAAGATAAATAGTTCTCCATATACTTGCTCCATCATTCTTCCAAAATGTTCAGGATAATATTCATTATCTCCAGGAAAAGTATCCTTTTGCACAACTTCAAATCTAACCCTTTCTACCAAGTCTCTTGATTTTACTGTTACTCCTTCCTCTTCCATAAATTTAATTATTTGTATTTAATTCATAAATTTTTATGAACTGTGAAATATACATGAGAAAACATTTAAATAGTAAGTTTCAGGATTATGAATGTAAAATGCCTAAGACAAAAAAACAAGAAACAAAGCCAGAAACAAGGGTTAAAGAAGGGTATAACCAGCCAGAATTAAATATAGGTCTTGTAGGTCATGTAGACCATGGCAAAACTAGCTTAGTTCAATCTCTTACAGGTCGTTGGACAGATACTCATTCTGAAGAGCTAAAAAAAGGTATAACAATAAGATTAGGTTATGCTGATGCTTCTTTTTACAAATGCACTATCTGTGGAAAGTATGGCACATCACAAAAATGCAAATGCGGAAAAGAAGCCAAATTTTTAAGAAAAGTTTCTTTTGTTGATGCCCCAGGTCATGAAACCTTAATGGCAACAATGCTTTCAGGAGCAGCAATAATGGATGGTGCAATTTTATTGATTGCTGCAAATGAAACATGCCCACAGCCCCAGACAAGGGAGCATGTAATGGCTATGGAAATTATAGGCATAAAAAATATTGTTATAGCCCAGAATAAAATTGATTTAACAAGTGACGAAGAAGCATTAGAAAATTACAAGCAGATTAAGGAATTTATAAAAGGAACAATAGCTGAAAATGCTCCGATAATCCCTATAGCAGCACAGCATAGCGTAAACGTAGACTTGTTGATAGAAGCCTTGGAAGAATATATAAAGACTCCAAAAAGAGATGAAAAAACAGATCCTTTGATGTTTATAGTAAGAAGTTTTGACATTAACAAGCCTGGCAGCAATTTTAAGGATTTGAATGGTGGAATTCTTGGAGGTGCATTAAAAAAAGGAGTTTTAAATGTTAATGATGATGTTGAAATAAAGCCTGGCATAAAAACAGAAAAAGAAGGCAAGATTTCATGGAAATCAATTTATACAAAAATAATTTCCATTAAGTCAGGTGGAGAAGAAGTAAAAACAATAAAGCCTGGTGGTTCTTTAGGGATATTAACATTGCTTGATCCAAGTATAATTAAATCAGATCAGCTGACTGGAAATGTCCTTGGTTTAAGGGATAAATTACCTCCTATTTGGCATGCTTTGACTTTAAAGCCTTATTTATTAAAAAGAGTCGTAGGAACTAAGGAAGAATTAAATGTTGACCCTATAAAAAAACTGGAACCGTTAATGTTAAATATTAATTCAAGCCTTACTGTAGGTATAGTAGATGACTTAAGAAAGAATTTAGTTCATGTAAATTTGAAGCTGCCTGTTTGTGCTTATAAAGAAGACAGGATAACAATATCAAGAAGATTTGGAGACAGGTGGAGATTAATAGGATACGCTGAAATTCAGGGGGAATAAATGGATATTTCAAGAAGAAGATTCTTGGGAATTGCTGCAAGTGCAGTTACCTTAACAGCATTAAGTCCCTTAGAATTGTTGGCTCAGGAAAAAGAAAAAATTATATCTGATCCGGAAATTTTAAAATTCTATGAAGGATTAATTGAAAAATTAAAAAAAAGAGAGCTTGATTTTTATTCTCAAGAAACTTTTTTTAGTTTTGTTGATGTATTATTAGAAGTAAAAAATTATATTGATGAAAATAATCTTGGCAGAAATGGCATTTTTAATCTTGAAGACCTTCCAAAAGATCTAAAAAAAAGACTTGATGAAGCAAGTGAAAGGCACAAGCTTGCTGTAGCAAGGCCTGACTTATTTGAAGATATTCCTTTTTTAGAAACTTTCATAGAAAAAAACACTATACCTAAGCACGAGATAATAGATAAAATTAATAAAAATGATGTAGTGCTTTTTGGTGAGTCTGATGACGATTTAAATTGCTGGACTATGGAATTAATGTTGCTCCATAATGTGCTGGGAAATTTTGCTTATGCTGATGAGGGATTTCAGATCTATAATGAGCAGCATATAAAAAGATACTTAGAAGAAGGTAGAAATTTTTCTCTTGAATTGGCAGTAGAAGGCATGGAATCTGATGGTATTGCCCACCCACTTAATAAAAAAGTAAAAGATTTTCTTTCGGAATTAAGAAAATTAGGCACACCAGTTATTCCAACAGATGTCTGGGTTGATTTACAGAAAAATATAAGCTCTCGTTTTGATAGGGACAATTTGATAAGCCAGTTATACTCTATAAGAGAGCAGGTTTTTGCAAGGCAGATAAGCTATGCAGTAAAAAAAGGCTATAAAGTATTAGGTAGTTTTGGAGACCTTCATTTAAGAAGTCATGCCTTACCAAAGCACCTTGCAAAATCCGGGGTAAGTCCATTAGTAATTTCAACAGGAGATTTTCCTCTGGAAGTTTATGAAGCTGCCATGAGAGTTTCCAAGAGAAAAGATATCTTTTTTAGAAGAAACAGTAAAATAATATACATGACAAAACATAAAGAAGAAGATCTAAAAAGATTCATACTTCCAACAGAGGTATGGAAAAAATATGACCATCCTTAAATCATTAGAAGATAAAACTAATAATCCAAGTTGTTCAGGGTGCATTATTTACCCAATTTTAGCTGTCCCTCTTTTTTTGTCAGTCTGGACTTGTGGTTATATATTTGGAAAATACTCAAACGAGCCGGAACATCCAGATAAAGAAATAATTAATAATGAGGAACCTAAAAAACCATACCCAGAAAAAGCTGAAGAACAGACTAAGTAATAATTAATCTTTTTCTATCTTCGCAATGTTTGCAACAGAGTCTTCTTCATTTAATCTTATAATATGAACTCCCAAAGTATTTCTCCCTACATCTCTTATTTCACTTACTTTTTCTCTTACGACTTGGCCTTTTTTTGTTATAATCATTATTTCATCGTCTTCTTTGACTACATTTGTTGCAACAGCATGGCTGTTTTTTTCATTTATTTTTATGTTAATTACTCCCTTGCCGCCTCTTCTTATTGTGGGATATTCAGAAATCTTAGTCTTCTTTCCAAATCCTTTTTCTGTAATAGTAAGGAGGGAATTATTCTCATCAGCAGTGTTCAGACTTATTACTT
Source organism: Candidatus Woesearchaeota archaeon (assembly GCA_016185635.1). GTDB lineage: Archaea > Nanobdellota > Nanobdellia > SCGC-AAA011-G17 > JACPIM01 > JACPNF01. Next base: position 4,580 of record JACPNF010000070.1, on the reverse strand, counting down.
CATCTTTTTCATTTAATCTTATTCCCCTTACACCAGTAGAGTTTCTTCCTACTTCATTTACATCCTTTTCATTAAATCTTATTGCCTTTCCAAGTTTTGTTGTCAAAATTAAGTCAGATGTATTGTCAGTTAAAACAACATCAACAACCTCGTCGTTTTCTCTTAGGTTAATTGCTATTATTCCTGACTTCCTTATGTTTGAATATTCCATCAGGTTTGTTTTCTTGACAACCCCTTTTTTTGTTGCAAAAACTAGGTAAATTTCATTAGAATATCCTTTTACAGGCAGGCAGGTTGTTATTTTTTCTTCTTTGTCCAAGTTTAGCATATTGATTATTGCTTTTCCCTTTGAATATCTTGATGCTTCTGGAATTTCATAAGCCTTTAGCCAGTAAACTCTTCCCTTGTTTGTAAAAAACATTAAGTAATTCATGTTGCTCGTGACTATTAAGTCCTTTACAATGTCTTCTTCTTTTGTAGTTATTCCCTGGACTCCCTTTCCTCCCCTTTTCTGCTGTCTGTATACTGCTAATTGAACCTGCTTGATGTATCCTGAATAAGTCATTGTTACAACTATGTCTTGCTCTTTGATTAATTCCTCTTTGACAAAACTTTCTGTTTCTTCTTCTAATATCTGAGTTCTTCTTTTATCCCCATATTTGTTTTTTAATTCAGTTAATTCGTTTATTATAATTTCAATTATCTTCTGTTGAGAAGCTAATATTGCCTTTAGTTCTTCAATTAATTTTCTTGTTTTATCCAATTCTTCATTTATCTTGTTGGTCTCTAGTCTGGTTAGCCTCTGCAACCTCATTTCTAGTATTGCAGTGCTTTGCTTTTCAGTTAATTTAAAATTAGAAATTAAATTTGATTTGGCATTCTCAGTATTCTCGGATTTCTTAATTATTTCAATTGCTTTATCAATGTTAGAAAGTGCAATTTTTAAGCCCTCCAGAATATGCGCTTTTTCTTCTGCCCTGTTTAAGTCAAAGTTAGTTCTTCTTGTAATAACTTCTTTTCTGTGCTCAATATAGTTCTCGATTATTTGTTTTAAATTTAAAATTCTGGGTTCATTATTTACAAGAGCAAGCATAATTACACCAAAAGTAGTCTGCAGTCCAGTATGCTTGTATAATTGATTTAAAATCAATTTAGGATTCTCGTCTTTCTTAATGTGAATTATAACCATTATTCCTGTTTTGTCTGTTTCATCTTTAATGTCTTTTATGCCTTCAATAACCCCTTCCTTTACTAAGTTAGCTATGCCTTCAATCAATAAAGATTTGTTAACCTGGTATGGAATTTCTCTGATTATTATTTTATTGTCTTCAATTTCTGTTTTTGCTCTTACAATTACTTTTCCCTTGCCAGTCTTGTACGATTCTATTATTCCATTTCTTCCGCAAATTATAGCTCCTGTTGGAAAATCAGGTCCTTTAATTATCTTTATTAATTCAATAACATCTGCATTGGGATTTTCTAATATGAATAAGACGCCTTCAATAATCTCAGAAATATTGTGTGGAGGAATGTTTGTTGTCATTCCAACAGCTATTCCCGTGCTTCCATTAATTAGGAGGTTTGGTAATTTAGAAGGCAATACTACTGGTTCTTTTAATGTTCCATCAAAATTAGGGATAAAGTCAACTGTTTCTTTTTCAATATCAATTAATATTTCCTCAGTTAACTTATGTAGTTTAGCTTCTGAATATCTCATTTGAGCATACATTGTAGGTGCATCAATAGAATTATGTACAAAAACTCCACAATCTAATAAGAAATTATGATGTTCTTCAACTGTTATATCATAAACATTTTCCGTATAATCTAAGAATTTAATATTGGTTATATGATGATTATATTCTTTTCCCGAAGAAATCATCTCATTAATATCTTTGAAGTATTTTATTGCGTTCTTAAATTTTGGAAAAGCATTATTTGTTCTGTGTTGTTCATAAGTAATTTCATTAATGTTTTCTTCACCAACAATTGGAATTAATCTGTTAACATAATATAAGACTTTATTTTTAATTATTTTATTTTTGTATACGGGATTTTTCCAATTTAATTTATGACTTTCTGCAGCTATTTTAGCTATGTTCTTTAAAAAATCTGGGTTTTCTTCATGTCTTTTTTTATTGCTTTTTTTAATAGAACCTATAATTTTTTCTCTAAATTTATCATCTTTCCATTGTTTCTTTGATTTCTCACTCTGCAATTGTTTAAATTTGGGGTTAAGCCAGGCTTTTTTGCCCATTTCTCTAAAATATTCAGAATCAGTATTATAAGTTCTCGTAGTTATTTTAGAAAAGAAATTTTTTCTGTATTCTGGATTTTGCCACTTTTCTTTATTTTTTTTAATAATATTAGATCTATAGTTTTCATCTTTCCACAAATTTTTACTTCTTTCAGAGATTAATTTCTTTGCTTCTGGATGATTTTGGTAATATTCTTTAATTCTTTTTGAAATTTTTTCTTTTTTCTCAGGAGTATTTATAACCTCCTTCATTCTATTTATGATTTCAATTCGCTTGCTTTCATCAGACCACATTTTTTTAGAATTTTGAGATTGTTTTATTCTTCTTTCAGGATTTCTTTCAAAATTAGCCTTGATACTATCAGATAATCTCTTCTTTTTTACAGGATCTTGCCATAATTTTTTTCTTGTTTCTGCACTTCTTTTAATAAACTCCTTATTTTTATTTCTCTCTATAAGTATTTGTCTTGTTCTCTCTAAATGTTCAGGATTATTTTTATAGAAATTTTTTACACCATCAGACTGTTTTTTTCTAAATTCATCATTTTGCCATAATCTCTTAATATGATTATTGTGAATTTCCGTATGTTCTTTCCAGCTTATTCTTTTCAAATTATCTGGATTATTGTTAAATTTATTAAAATCAATATGGTGTCTTACAGGACCATCAGATATTAAATAAATTTTTTCTTTTAAATTAAACTTATCTGCAATTTCATGAACAAAAACATATTTTTCTGTTTTATTTTCTTTAATCATCAAATAATCTTTTAATTCAGTATTTCCTCTTATTGGGCTTAATTTAAAACAACTTGGCATTAAGCTATCTTCTGGTGTTAAATATTGGGCTTCCTTATAGCTTAAGTCCTTTAACAAAAATTTATGATCTATAGTACATCTGATTTTTTTACCATTATCTAAGGTAATTTCTATTAATTTTGTATTTTGTTTTGTTAATCTAGGATTTTTTGCTTTTCCTACAACTATATTTCCTTCTTTATCAACAGAATAAACATAAAATATTTCGTCTTTTTTGTATAGCTTACATAATTCCTTAAAGCTCCTTGAAGTGCCATCTAATAATTTAATTTTTGTATCCTCTGTAAAACAGCCAAAATTTCCATGTCCGTGAATTAATGGATATCTTAAATTAAAATCTTGGACCATTCTTACTAATGATTCATAAATTGGCGCATCGCCATGAGGATGATATTTAAAACAATCTCCAACTATTCTTGCTGATTTAGCAAATTGCTTGTTGCTTGTTAGCCCCATATTGTACATCGAATAAAGAATTCTTCTGTGCACTGGTTTTAATCCGTCTCTTACATCTGGTAAAGCTCTTCCAACTATAACAGACATAGAATAATCTAAGTAAGCCTCTTTTAGTTGATCTTCAACTATTACCTTTTTAATTTGAGTATTTTCTTCTGTCATTTAGATATCAACATTTTTGGCAAATTTTGCATTTGTCATGATAAACTCCTTTCTTGGTTCTACATCTTCACCCATTAAAATTGAAAACATTCTGTCAGTCTGGATAGCATCTTCAATAGTAACTTGTTTCAAAATTCTTTTTTCTTTGTCCATTACAGTTTCATGCAATTCATCTGCATCCATTTCCCCTAATCCTTTAAATCTTAAAATCACAACATCATTCCCTAATTCTTTTTTTAATTCTTCCAAAGCTTTTTCATTTTTAGCATAGTAAGAGCTTTTTCCTTTAATTACTTTAAATAATGGTGGTAATGCTAAGTATACGTTTCCATTTTCAATTAATTTTCTCATATGCCTGTAAAAAAAAGTTAAAAGCAAACATGACAAATGCGCACCATCAACATCTGCATCCGTAAGTATTATAATTTTGTGATATCTTAATTTTTCCAAATTGAATTCTTCACCTACACCAGCTCCTAATGCAGTAATTATGTTTGCAATTTCTTGGTGCTTGAATATCTTGTCCATTCTTGCTTTTTCAACATTCAAAATTTTACCCTTCAAAGGAAGAATAGCCTGAGTTTTTCTGTCTCTTGCAGCGATTCCTGTGCCTGCGGCACTATTTCCTTCAACTAAAAATAATTCGCATTTAGCTGCGTCAGATTCAGAACAGTCCATTAATTTTCCAGGAAGAGAATTTGAATCTAAGGCAGATTTTCTTCTTGTTAAATCCCTGGCTTTTTTTGCAGCTTCTCTTGCCTTAGCTGATAATAAACATTTTTCTAAAATAATTTTGGCAACATTTGGATTTTCCTCCAAGAAATTATTTAATTTTTCATAAACAAAACTCCCTACTATTCCTTTAACATTTGAATTTCCTAATTTT
>JACPNF010000067.1 GCA_016185635.1 Candidatus Woesearchaeota archaeon | reverse complement strand
TCTGCATATGAAATCAGTTTATAATTCATGTTTTGTTTCCTCTTTAAATATTTCTTTTAGTTTATTGAAATTTTTAACCAGCGTATGTGGTTCTCAACTTTCATAGAATACAAATATGAGACTAAGTATATAAAGTTTATGTTACTAAGTTACATATGAGACTAAGTATATAAAATATTCAGCACTTAGACATCTAAAATGTTTGATTATTATACTGATAATAATATTTAAGCAAAGATTATAATTTATAGATATATAAAATGATAATAACTTTTAATTATTGATTATATAGTTTACTTATCTAACGGGCTCTTAATTTTTCTTAACTGCTCCATATTAACTTTAGTATATCTTTCTGTGGTTGAAATTGAACTATGCCCTAATAAAGATTGAATATAACGTATATCTGTGCCAGCTTCCAATAAATGCGTAGCAAAACTGCTTCTTAAGATATGGCAGTAAACTTTTTTCTGAAAACCAGCTTCTTTAGATGCTTTTTCTATTACTTTCTGTGCCATCCTTGTTGTCATAGGATTATTTGAATGCTTTGCAGGAAAAACAAAATCTGAAAAAAACTTTCTATTATTTAGGTATTTTTTAAGATCTAAAACAAAATCTTTTGACAAGATTATCATTCTTTGCTTGTTTCCCTTGCCAGCCATTACTTTTGCTGTAAAATTATCAAAATTAATATCTTTTATCTTAAAACTAACACATTCACTAACCCTTAATCCAGAACCATACATAAACTGCAATAATAACAAATGCTTGTCATTTTTAACTACTGAAAACAGCTTTTGAATTTCTTCCTTTGTTAAGGCATCTGGTATCTTTTTCTGGGATTTAGGATATTCGATTTCTTCTGTTATTATCTCGTGCTTCAAGACTTTATTGAAAAGAAACTTGATTGAAGAAAGCTTTAAGATTACTGTTGAAGGCTTGCATTTTCTGTCTGATAACTCAGCCTGGTATTCTTTTACATCATCTTCTTTTACTTTATATGGATCTTTATTTACAAAACTTAAGAAAGCCTTATTATGCCTTATATATGTAGAAATTGTAGCTTTGGTAAAACCCTTGATCTTAAGGGCTATTTCCAGCTTTTTTATTATTTCATCAACCTCTTTTTCTTTCATCTTTTATTCAATTAACTAAATTTTCTATTGTTTTAACGGATTTTATATCGATACCAAATAAATGATTAACCTTTTTTGCTTTCATATCTTCTTTGTAACGATCTAACTGTACATAACCCTGACGACTATAAAAAATATATCCTTTAAGTAAAATAAAACCATCACCTATAGAATCTACTTGTCCTGCGTGATATACCATACCAATTGGCGCATCACGAAGCTCCTCTATTAATACTTTTTTCCCCTTAAATTTGTCAAAAATATGTGCCATTCTAACCTCCAAAAATATGTTCATAGAAGGTATAATCCACGTAGTTACTTAAATAAGTTGTGTTTTTCCGGTTTTACGGCCTTATTCTTAAATATTTTACGGATTTTTGATAGCAAAGCTTATTAATAAGTTATACTTTGTGTATAACTATGATAATTGCAAAAACTAAGAAATGGGGAAACTCCATAGGGTTGATCATCCCTAAGGAAGAAGCAAAAAAAATGCATATAGGGGAAGATCAAGAAATTGGCATAGAAGTAGTAAAAAAGGAAAACCCTCTAAGGGAATTATTTGGGGCTTTAAAGTTTAAGAAATCAACAGAACAACTAATAAAAGAAAGCAGAAAGTTATTAGAGAGCAAATGGATGTAAAATTTTTAGACACTTATGCATTAGTTGAAATAAGTAATGGTAATCCTAAATTCACTCATTTTCTTAACGAGAGTTTTGTTATTTTAGACCTTATTCTTGCTGAATTTTATGGAATTTTACTAAGAGAATATAATGAAAAAACAGCTAACTTTTGGTGTAAAAAGTTTGAGATTTTTTCATATAGTGCTAACCTAGATTTATTAAAAAAGGCTGTAAAGTATAGACAGGAAAATAAAGAGAAAAACTTCTCATTTTTTGATGCTACAGGATATGTTTATGCCCAGGAAAATAATATGAAATTTGTTACTGGAGATCAAGCATTTGAGGATGTTGTAGGAGTTGAATATATAAAAAAATGAAAAAATTAGCATATCCATGCCCTTGCGGTGGGAGAATTAAATGGAAAAAAGAAAAAGTAGTTTATGAAGGTATAGATTGCGGGGTTTTAGATATTGAATATTGCCCTAAATGTGGAGAAGAATATTTGCCTGAAGAGTCTATGAAAATAGTAGAAGAAAAGATAGAATGTGTGGAGTGTATGTTATTATCAGAAGAAGTGCTTAAAAAGACGTGAGACAATGAAGCAGATGAAAGATGGAATAATGTTTAGACTAAAACTTCTAATCAAAGATTAAAAGAAGCAAAAGGCTTAAAAATATTAAACAAATAATTACTGAAGTGGTAAACCCAAGAATTGATATAAAATATGAAAATGGAAAGTTTTCTCTTCAGTTTGAGGATAAAGAGCATGATGGAACTTTATTTGGAGAGCCTAAAACTTATGATGGATTAATTAATGTTTTGTTTACCTTATATTCCACCAACCCAGGCGAACCTTGTAATTTAAATGTTACAAAAGAAGCAGAAAAAAGAATAAAAGAATTAATAGAAGGACATGTAAAATTAAGCAATTTGTATGAAATCATAAACTTACAAGAAGATTTAGCTTATTTTTCTGAAGAGTTAAGGAAAATAAACCCTAACAGGCCAGATACTATCTAACTTCACAGAACATAGCTTCCACGTAGTTAGTTCTTAAAACCTATATATATGGCTGAATAAAGGCTTTTAAATTTAATTTAAAGTATGATATTCTTTAGAACAGATAAATTTATATAAAAGTATATACTTTTGTATATATGGCAGAAATAGTAATAAATACCTCTTTTAAAAATACAAAGCATCAGCAAGATAGTGAGAAAAGATCAGAGCATATACTTGATAGGATGGCCACAAGAGGAATAACAAAAAATGATATAAAAGAAGCTGTCCAAAAAGGCCCAAAAAATATAAGAAAAGATAATTCAATAATAACGGAATTTAAATGGTTTAAGGTTATTTATAGGGAATATAGATTAAATGACATAAGAAAAATATACCCTATAACTGTAATAGACTAGGAGAAAAGAATGAAAAAATTAGCATATCCTTGCCCATGTGGTGGAAAAGTTGAGTGGAAAACTGATAAAGTTGTATACCAAGGCGTAGATTGTGGTGTTTTGGATATTGAATATTGTCCTAAATGTGGGGAAGAATATTTGCCTGAAGAGTCAATGGAGATAGTAGAAGAGAAGCTAAAAAAAGCAGGTTTATGGGGGATAAAAAGAAAAGAAGTAAATCTTTGGAGATCTGGAAGTTCTGTTTTATTAAGAATCCCTAAAGATATTGCAAAAACCCTTAATTTAAAGCCTGATGAAAAAGTTATGGTTTATGCAGAAGGCAAGAAAAGATTAGTCGTTGATGTATAATTAATATGAAGAGAAAAAAGATAATTTCTAAAAAGAGAGCCCTTAAATGTGATTATGATGGGATTTGTAAAAATAAGGCTTTTAAAGAGGTTTATCCAATGATGCTAAAAGGCAAATATAAAGATAGAGGCTGGAGTTATCTTTGTCGAAAACACTTCTTACAAGAAGAAAGGAAGTTCAAAAATAAGCTGCCTTACTGCTCTGTTGATTAACAATTAAAACTTCTAATCAAAAATTAAAAGAAGCAAAAGGCTTAAAAAGATAGATTAATTTAAGGAAAAAATATGAATAGAAAAAAATTAAAAGAACAAGATTTTAATCTTAGATATTTTAAAGCAATCTACAGAACAAAATACAAAATTGTAAAAATTGGAGGCATAGGTTTATTTTTTTTGGCTTTAATAATGCTCTTTATAAATTGGAGATTATCTTTAGCATTTTCTCTCTTTGGTTCTTTTATTATTTTTGTTTTATTGCCTCCTTTAAAATTACTTATTAATGCTTTAACAGACCAAACCAAATTTCCTATTTTTATCAAAAGCATTAAAAAAAGCACTCTGATTATTACTTTTATTGGAACATTGTGGTTAATTATAACTAATATAGTAATAATATCCCCAGAACTATCCTTAGAAATTAAATTATTCCTTTTTACTGTAGGATATTTTTTTAGTGGTTTAACTTTCTATTTTTTCACACCAAAATTTTTTCTTTGGCTTTTTAGAAGATATGGTTTAAATATTTATAAAGAAGAAAAATAACCAACTACAGAGAAGATACATTCTGCGAACACTCAAAAAGGCTTAAAATACAGGTTTTATGGCTATTTTTACTAAAAAGGCTTCTATTTTCTTGTAATTTTAATGAAAAAATACGAATTAAAAGTTTTAATTATTAATTATAAGTTCTATCCCATAACACTTGCATAATATTTATCTAAAATCTTGTCCAAACTTGTATTTACTTTTGATCCTATAAAATTAAAAAACCTTTTTTCCTCATCAGATACACCTAAAAAAATTGAAGTATCTCTTCCATGATAACCTTTATTTGCATCTTCTAATAATCTATAATAAAACCTTCTTTCGCCTTCAAAAACTGCTGCTGCAGGAAAACTATATCTTCTTAAAATTAAATCCTGGAGTATTCTTGCGGTTCTTCCATTTGTGTCAGAGAATGGATGTATTCTTGCTAAATTAAAATGTGAATAAGCAGCTAATTCTGCTGGATGCAATTCTTTATCTTTTAATAAAAGAACCATATCAGTCATATCATTAATAAATTGCTTCATTTCAGAAGGGACTTTAGATGGATATGGTGGGGTATAAAAAGCACCTGAAGGCCTAACTCCTTCAGTTACCCCCCTATATGGGGCTAATTGTAACCTAACCATTTCTATATCTTCTCCGTATCTTTGTTCAAAAAAAGAAGTATCAAGAAGAAAAGCTATTCTTTTAATATCTTCTTCTTTTAAAGGTAATTTAATATTTAAAATACCATAATCCCATGCACTTTCTAAACTATCTTCACAATCCAAGAAAGCCCTTATTTTTAATAATTTAGTTTTTTTATCAATAGCAGGATCATACATTACTCCTTGAGGTTCCTCTATTCTTGCAGAATGTTTGTGAGCCTCATCTAAAATAAGCTTCTGCTCTATTTCGTCAGGATCAATTTTATTTTCTTTAATAAACTGTCTTTTAATGTCTAACTCTTTTAATAATCCTATATCAATTAAGTGATTTACCATACATCTAATATTATTCTCCTTTATTTAAACTTTTTTATTACTATCTCTTTAAAGTGGTAACACTAATGTTTATTTATCACTTTTAGGAGCTTTTTCTTCTTGTTTTTATCAAAGAATTCTGTGCCTTTTTCTGTTACAGAAAGGAATATCTGCCTACCCCGTCTTATCTTTTTAACTAAACCATATTCACTTAATAAATTGATATAATCTGACATCATAGACCTGACGTCATTATACTTTTTTTCAGGGTATAACTCTTCTGATAACTGCTTCATGGCCACTACATTTTGGTTTGATTCTGTTTGCAATAAGCCTAAACGCCAGAAAATAGATTGCTGTATATTAGTTAAATCCTCCCATTTAATAGGAGATATCATGATAGAAGAAGCACTTTTCTCTTCTAAATCATCATCTTCAAAGTCATAGTCTATTAATCTTTGAGAATAATTTGAAGGGCTTTTAGCTCCAGACATATCTTTTAGAGCTTTTTCCAAAAAGATGACTCTTTCTTTTAAATGGTTTATTTTATTATCATGATGATCTATAAAATCATTAATCTTTTGAATATCTTTTTTTATATTAAAAAAAGAACTTTTAATATTACCTTCTATATCCTTTATTTTACTAAATAGATGAATATTATGGAAAGAATCTCCATTACCTCTTTTTTTATCTGAAAACCACCACATTAATAGATTTAATAGAAATAAACTAATTTAAATAAATTTCGTTATGACGCGTCACTGGAAGCTCCTATGACGTCAGTGACGCGTCACTGACGTCAGTGACGTCTGGTGACGCCTCGAAAAGTTTCCGGTTTTAAAGGAAATCTAAGGAAAAAAACTAAAAATAGAATTTCTATCATTAAAAAAAGTTTATTTTAGAGAGATAATATAAAAATGACTAAAAAAGATTATAGTTTAGTTTGATCAGGATTTGTATGAGAGATAATAGCTATCAAGCGTGTTTTTAGATTCAAAGAGCGAAAATCTTTGTCAATAGATAATAAAGTTAGTTTATTATTTAACCTTATTTTAGTTATTGGAGCCTGTTTTTTTAATAGCTGAGAGATATAAGTACGAATACACCCCTCTGAAAGAGAAAAGTGCCGTGAGAGTTCAAGATAGGAAACTCCTCTTTTTATATCCTCTTCTGTTTGATAGATAGTTAAAAAAACTAAAAATTCTCCTTTAGTGAGAGATAGAAAAAGGGAGTCTATTTGGGGAAGGTCAAAAGAAGCCCAATTTTTGGAAGGTTCTTTAATTTTAGAAAAAGTGAGAGTTGAATTTGTTTGTTTATATGTCTGCATGTCTGTTGAATGTCTGTTGAATGAATGAATGCATGTCTGCATGTCTGCATGCATGTCTGCATAGACCCCTTGATTTCCTGTGGAACTTGTTTCTTGTGGAGTATTAAGAGAGTTTTTAGAAAAAGTGAGAGTTTGATCAGGAGATTTCAGTTTTTTTTGAAAATCTTCAATTAAGGCTTTAACCTCAGAAATCTGGGTTTTTAGACTGTCTATATCTTGTTTTACTTTTAAAAAAGAATTCTTTATCTTTTCATTTTCAAATTCCCCCATAAAGTGAGAGTTACCAAGGGATTTATAAAAATTATTAAGCTATAAGATGTGTTTAGGATGTGCACAGGATGTGTTTAGGATGTGCACAGACTTATTTTTTAGTTAGAATATTAAAAATTTCCATAAATAAATCTTTGTGAAGGTTTATTCCCACATCCAAAAGAACTTTTATTAGTTTTGGACCTTTTTCCTTTTTGTTTTTAGGATTTATAGAAAAATCAAATAATTTTTTTAAGGTGCAATCACATAAATAACCCTGGTTAAGGCCTAAACAAACCTGTTTTTGGGTTTTTTTATCTACAACTTTATTTGCCTTTAAATTGACCAAAAAACCATTTGGATGATGAAAAAGAAATTTATCTTTAGGCTTAAATCCATGAACTAAAAGGACTTTTTTTAATAAAAAAGCAAAAATTTGGTTCTTTTTAATGTTTTTTGGCAGAATTATATTTTCAGTAGTTTTAGAATCAATCTTATGATATCTCCCTAAATATAATTTTATTTCTTGTTTAGGTGAAAGATTAACCCATTTATTATTAACCAAGTAAGCATAATAATATACTTCTCCTGATTTTTTTGCTCTTTTTTTTAATCTTATAAATACCAATATTATATTGGGCACTATGCAAATATATATACCTTAGTATTCTTTTAAAGAATTTTAGCCTATATATGATTCTGGTTTTGCTTCCGGGTTTACCCTTGGCATAGGCAGGTGCGGAGGCAAATTTACTTCCTGGGTCAGATTTAAAGCTTTAATATTTGCCTTAAATAATATAGCATTTATTACCTGGGCTGTAATATCATTTGGAAGTTTCTTGTCCTTTTTCCATGAATTTAATATACCTTTAACTATATCCAAATCATCTAAAAAATAAACAAAGCCTATTAATTCCACAACACCTATGCTTGGCTCATAATCCAAGGTATATTTAAAATCGAACCTTAACCCATTTGCCTTATTTTTTCCTGTTGGAAGCTTTTCTTCTTTTAAGTCTGTAATCAAAACATTATTTCTAATATTAAATTTTGTAGTAATATCTGTAATAATCTTTTTTTCTACATATATTTTTGTGAAATTAAATCCAACTATTGGCATGAGTTTTTTGTAATATATGATTATTTAAGCTTTTTTATTCTTTGTAATATATCTTCTTTTCCTTTCCATGATAGGGCTTTTTCAAGAACTTCCTGGATTGAAGAAACAGGAATAATTTCTACCTTTGATTTTTTTTCTTTAGGCAAGATAATGTCTTTTTCATTAGCTTTGGGTACGATTACTCTTTTTATTCCTGCATCTATTGCACTTTCTACCTTTGCTGAAACACCCCCTATAGGAAGAACTTCCCCTCTTATTGACAGAGAACCTGTCATTGCAGTATCCTGCCTTACTGGTATCTTCTTAAGTGCAGATATTATTGCAGTTGCAACAGCTATTGACGCAGAGTCACCTTCAAGACCTTCATATGTCTGAATAAACTGGACAAAAATATCATATTTTTCCTTTATATCCTCACCAAAATATTTTAGTATAATTGCAGAAACATTTTTTACTGCCTCTTTAGCTATCTGTCCTAATTTTCCAGTTGCTATAATCTCGGATTTTTTTCCGCCAAATGTTACTTCTGACTCTATGGGTAGGACTATTCCTGAATGAGAGGAATCAGAACCCATCACAGCCAAACCATTTACTCTTCCTACCTTTGTTCCATCCACAATAATTATTTCATATTTTTTCTTGTTTTCTATATATTTGTCAACCATCTGGTGCTCTAAGGTCTTGGATAAATTCTTGGCTTTTATCACATGGGTTAGATTTACTAAATCTGCTTTTTCCTCTATTGCCAAGTCCCCCGCTGCCCTAATTAAACCACCTAACTCTCTTAACCTCAAGGTTAATTTACCATATTTACCTGTTCTTTTTTTTGCTTCTTCTATAATTTCATTAATAGCATCTTCTCTAAAATGCTGGATTTTTCCGTCTTTTTTAACTTCCTGAGCAATAAACTGGACTATTTTTTCCCTGTTTTCTTTGTTATCATCCATATCATTATTCATATAAACTTCATAACCATAACCTCTTATTCTTGACCTTAAAGCAGGGTGTATATTTTTTACAGTTTCAACATTTCCTGCTGCAACTAAAATAAAGTCTGTTGGAACTGCCTGGCTCCTGACCATTGCACCAGAGGATCTTTCAGACTGACCAGTAATTGGGTACTTTTTTTCTTGTATTGCTGTCAGTAATTCCTGCTGCGATTCTGGCCTTAAATTTGCTATTTCATCTATAAATAAAACCCCTCCATTTGACTTATGAATCATGCCTGGAATCAAACGCTCAAAAGCTGGAGTACCTAAGCCGCCTGAATTTTTTACTAAAATTCCATTTGCAAATAAATTACCTGATTCAGTTGTAAGATTATATAGATAACCTGAATATGGCACTTTTTCTATTTTTCTGATTTTTTCTGATTTTAGATCCATAAAAAGTAAAAAAGAAAGAAAATTTATAAAGTTAATGGTTGACTTGGCTCTGTAGAAAGAGGGTCTAAAATATCTTTAAAACTTAAAACTAAACTGAGTTTTTTTTAATAAGAACCTTTAATGCTTTGCAAGATTCTTTCCATTCACTTTCAAGCTCAGGCAGTATTGAAAGCACTTCTTCTTTGTTTGCAAGCAACCAATTGATTTCTTTATCCATAAAATTTTCCCATTCCTCTAAAGATGTAATACTATAAAATTCTGAATCCTTAATAATTTTAATATTATCGGTTTTATCAATATTTTGGCCTAATTCTCCACAACAAGAGCATTTAAGTGCAGCTACATCAAAAAAATTAATTATTCTATCTTTTGTTTTCATAAGTCCTCCTTACGATTTTTTTTCTATGATTCTGAGCATATCTCCTTGAGTTAATTTTAATAATTTCATAGCTGTTGCTTCAGAATACCCTTTTTGCAATAAATCAGAAAATCTCTGTCTTTTTATTTCTGAAAACTCATTCAATGTATTACTCAATTTATCTTTTTTGTAAAAACAATAATTTATTTTGATAAATTTTATAAAATTAACTATATTTTCAAGCTTTGTTGATATTAATAATCTGTAAATCTTTGTTGCTTCACCCTTCCTATTTACTTTTTTATGGTCATTAATTGATATTTTTCCTGTTTTGATACTTTTTTGATTTAAGTAATAAGCAATTGAATTTAAGAAATTAAATCTATTTTCAGCAAATTTGTCTGAGGCTGTTATACCTAAAGAAAATAAATCCAACCTGTTTTTATCTATATGAATTTTTGGGACTCCTATTTCATTTCCAAAGAAAGAACCAAAAAATTCATCTTTTATTTTATTATTTTGAATATTTATCCATATAGGAACTATAAGTTGAGTAAATGATTTATCTCCAATAGGGGCACCTAAAGCTTGAAAAAACCTTATTATATTTCTATTTGTATTTTGATAACACCAAGAATGCCCCCATTCACCACCTTCAATAATTCTGTGGTTTTCTTCGATTTTATCTCCGAAAATAGTTTTTAAATCTTCACCAAATTCTTTTACTGCCTCTAATTCAGAGCTTGAAAGAAAAATTGCATTTAAATTTCCAAATATTCCCCCATCTCCAAACGTTACCCCTAAAACTTTAGATATTAAAGGTAAATTTTGATTATTTGTTATTAGAGGAATTAAGCCCTTTTCTTTTAACCAGTTAACTGTTTGTATTGGGGTTGGAATATGTTTTTTACAATGCCACCATCTAGTTTTATGATATGGCTGATTGAGAATTTTAGCTATTTTTTTATATCCATAAGAAGGATTTTCTTGTTTTATTTTTTTATACCCCAAATATAATCTACATTGTTCTTGCTGTCTTTGATTATAAGTATTTATTATGTTTTGTTCTGAAATTATTAATTTATCCTCCTTTTTTATCATAAAATGTTAAAAAGACTTTGAAGTATATAAGTGCTAGGCAGACACCCCTTTTGTCCAGTGGGTTTTGTCCAGTGGGTTTTATATATTAGTTGTTGTTTACTTTCTTAGTAGTTAATCCGGAAAGTTTTCAGAAGACAAGAAAGGGATTATTCAAAAGTAATTAATCTGTGCCAACTTCTAATTTGATCTGCCTTTAAATATTTAATATTATTTGAGAACGTTCTAACTGCTACTTTGTGTTCTGGAGTAACAATTAATTCTTTACCTTTTTCTGTAGTCAATTTAATTAAATTACCTTTATATTTGTAACGGTTTGAGGATAATATTTCAGTTTCTTCTATGTTGTTGTTTTTATTTCCAAGAATAAATAATTCATTTTTATCTGTAAAAAAAGCTTCATAATTCTCTTTTCTGATTAAATTATCTTTTTTCTTTTCAAATAAGGGATTTAATAGATTAAATAAATTTAATTTTTGAAGATGTTTCAAATTTTTTGCTTTGCTTTCAATTGTAGTTGTTACTACTGTTGTAGGATAAAAACTTTGGAGAGGATCGTGAAGTACATCGCCGAGCAATGCACCTGCATGAGCACCGCTTGCATCTAAGAAGGGGGCTTTTTTTGTTTCAGAATTATCAATTAACAATTTTGGGGTTTTTGCTGATAATTTTACTCTCCTGTTAAAATTCAAGAAAAAAATGAATGCTATTAAGAAGAACATGGAACCAATCAATGCTGCTGCAGCCATTATATCCCCATACTGCTTTCTTATTAACCAAGGGCTTATTAAGGATATTATAACTAAGAAAAATAAAAATACACTTTGCTTTTTAAAAGAAGTCAGAGCCTGCAATCTTGCCTTTGTAACTATGGTTTTTCCCTCACCTTTTGGAACTGTCCTTATTATTGGGGTATTTTCATCTGCTGGGTTATCTATTGCAAGAACGTCCACTAATTTTTCCTGTGGAATTAATTCTGCCAAGGCCTGACCTAAAAGAGAATTGTGAACAATTAAACCACCATTTGTTATAAAATTGTGATTATCTTCAACTTCAAAGTCATATACTTCTTCTTCTACTTCTTCTATCTTTTTTATTGTATCTATAAAAATATCTGAATTAACTATAAAATTCAATCTAAAAATTAGGTCTTCTAATTTTTTTATATTAATATTTAATTTACTTTGAGTTTCTTTATATATACTTATCAATTTCTTTGTATTATTTAATAGCAAATTTCCATTTCCGCATTTTGGCAATTTTATTATTTCTGGTATTAATTCAGAAACCATTATCAAATTTTGATTAAGTTCAATTGATTTATTTGGAATTTGATTTAATAAACAAAGTGTATTTAATGAAGGCTGGGAAAGATTATTTTTATATAAATAAATCATTTTTTTTGATACTATTTCTTTTTTGCTGCTTATGTCTTTGTTAAAAGTATTTATTTTTAAATCTAATAATTCTATATAATTAATATAAGAAGAAAATAAAATATTTCTTGATTGAAGAGAATCTAAATCTGCTTTTAAATTAACAATAAGATTTTTAATATATGCTCTGCTAGGTTTTCTTTCACCTTTTATAACCCTATTTATAGTTTGGTTTTTTGTTTTGTATTTTTTATAATTTATCTTAATTGTATTTTTTATTTCTTTTAATATTCCCCCAACACCATAAATTAAATCAACATTTGTATGGCCTTTTTTTAAAATTAGATCTTCTAATTTTTGTTTTTTGTAATCCACCAATAAATTAAGATTTTTGTTTAATTTTCTTAGATTTTCATTTCCTGTTATTGTAAGATAATAGTAAATGCTTTTTTTCTTATATTTGGTATTTGAGGCATATTTTATTTTTTTGCTTGTTCTTGATAAAATATTTAACTTTAACAGAACTAACCTTAAATTTTCTATTAAATCTTTGCTTGCTGAACTTACTTCGAAGCCTTCCTTGTCGAAATGACCATCTCCATCAATATAACCAGCTAAAAATGATCTTATAATCTCTTCACTTGAATTAATAATCAAGCTTGGTATATTTTTGAACCTTGATTGTTTTCCAAGAATTTTCTTTTTTTTGTAATCCCATAATTTTTGATTAAAATAATTTTCTAATATATAAACAAGTGTTCGTGATTTTCTAAATATTATACCTTCTTCAACAGTTTTTATTAATTCTTCTGGATAATTTAAATTTTCAATCGCAATTCTTTTTATTTCCTGCTTTATTTTTTTATTATAATTAGATATTTTTAAACCGTTGCTATAATCTCCCTCTGCTACAAAAACTCCTATAAAATAAGCTATTTCTTTGTTTATATTTTGGGGTAGACTTAAATTTATAGAAGAAACCCCATTTACTCCTTTATATGAAAATAAAATTGGGGTGGGGAGAGGTTGGGTTTGAAAATTACTATTTATAGGCAAATTTTTTGCTGAACAAATTGGAATACCCTCTTTTAATAAGGAAGATTTCTTAAAAACAAAATTACCTTTTTCAGATGTTAAAATAGGGTGATCCCCTGAAAGAATTATTTCAGAGCCAGAACGTGATTTAATTTTTAAGCAGGATTTTTTGTTGTTTGATTTAAAAATTTTTTTTATTTTAGACCTGACAATTTTTCCTTCTTTATTGAGCGAAAATAAAAATATTTCTTTTCTTGGAATAATATAAACTCCATCTGGCCTATAAAATATTTTTTCCGATTCTTTTGATAATAAGCAATATAACTCTCTGGCTTTAATATTTCCTAATTCTGTAGGAATTAGAGTATCTTTTCCAACACATTTTCCTGTTCCCGGATCTCCTATTAAAAGAACATTACGCCTCTGTTTGGCTGCTTTTTTTATTATTTCTAAGGCCTTATCCTGACCTATAATCTGTTCATGAATCTTGTTAGAAACAGCTATTTCTTTTGTTGATTTCATGATTATGGGTTATTAATATACTATTTAAAAACTTTCTCTTTAATTGGCTCTGTAGAAATGCTTTTGATCATAAATCTAATTAAATTTATTAACCCATAAACTAATACCATATATTAAAAAAAGCATAGCTTGAAAAAATGGCCAAAACCATATCTTTGGATGAAAGAATAAAGGGATTAGAATTTAAGCTTAGTGAGTTCTGTGAAGCTGATTCTATAAAAGCAGTAAAAAGAAATTCAGACAAAGTTGGGTTGTTTATCTGGTCTAAGTTTGGTCTTCATGCTGATAAAAGGGGAGGTGTAAATAAAATAGTTTATTTTTCCATGCTTGATAATTCTTATAGAAAATGCTGGGAAATCAATAATAAAAGAAGCAATTCTGACAAATTATATCCCTTTAAAACTGAAAAAAATGGTATAAAGGAAGAACAATTTGAATTAAGGTTTCCTATTAATGATACTTTTTTTAGGGATGGGTATAAAAATCCTTTATTTTTGGCAGACAAGGATCTTGATATAAATCAAGCAAGAGAATATTCAATAAATTATTTTCAATGGTTTAAAGAAAGATATGAGCTTTGGAAAAGTGAATTAAATGAATAAATAAATATTTTTGGTTATATAATATCTTCTTCAGAAATAACAACAAAATCTCCTAAAGCAATCACAGAAGAGAATGGTATAAGCAGGTTTCCTTCAGTATCTTTTTCTAAGCTAAGGTTTTCTATATATGGTGTTGGGTTTTTTAGAACCATTTGAATTAATTCACCTGTTCTTATCTCAAAAATAATATTTCCTATCTCACCAAACTTCTTTCCTGACTTGGTAACTACAGTTTTTCCCAAAAGATGCTTAGAAAATGTTTTATTTTCTTCCATTATAATTTTAAGAATATTAAACCTTATTTATAAAACTTTCTAGAAAATTAAATGCTTTTTAAGAAATATAGGTCCCACCCCACAATTTCCTTTGGAAAATTTACTTAAAAACCTTTATTTTTTGTCTTTTTTTAGTTTATTTTTACTATTATTTATTACTATATAATAATAAATTATTATTTTATATTACTTTAAAAGCTTTTTTATTATTTTATATATATATTTTAAAATATCTTTTTTACTTTACTTATTTTACTTATTTTTTTTCAAAACGCCTTTTCCATCAGAAAGAATGGGGTAGGGGTTTTTCACCATAATAAATCTTAAATAGTTACCGAGCTTTTTAAAGTAGAATGACAAAAAAAGAGCTAACTAATTTTTTTGAGGACTATTTAAAGAGAGATTTTTTATTTAAAGATAAAAAAGCAATTCAATCTACTTATATTCCTGAAAATATTTTCTACCGCGAAAATGAAATAAACCAAATTGCGGGAATATTGGCTCCTGCATTAAAAATGGAGAAACCCTCCAACATTTTTATATATGGGAGAACAGGAACAGGAAAAACCCTTTGCATTAAATATATAGTTCATAATATGCTTGAACTTGCAAAAACCAAAAATATTAACCTGAAAATATTTTATTTGAACTGTAAATTAAAAAAAGTTGCAGATACAGAATATAGATTAATGGCTCAATTAATAAGGGAATTTGGAGGAGAAATTCCAGCAACAGGACTGCCAACAGATGAGGTTTATAAAAACTTCTTGAAATATTTAAATAACAAAAATATATTATTAATTATTGTTCTTGATGAAATTGACCAATTGATTGAAAAGGTTGGTGATGAAATACTTTATAATTTAACAAGGCTAAACTCGGAATTAACTGGAAGTGAAATTTCTCTTATAGGCATTTCAAATAATCTTGTTTTTGCAGACAATCTAGATCCAAGAGTAAAAAGCAGCTTAAGCGAAGAAGAAATTATTTTTTCACCTTACAATGCCACACAATTACAAAAAATACTTAAGGAAAGGGTAAAAATTGGATTTAAAGAAAATGTTGTAGAAGAGGGACTAATAGAAAAATGTGCTGCATATGCTGCAAAAGAACATGGAGATGCACGAAGAGCTTTAGAATTGCTCAGGGTGGCTGGAGAACTAGCTGAAAGGTCAAATAAGGAAAAGATTTTCATAGAGCATTTAGATATGGCAGAAGAAAAGATAGAAAGGGACAGGATAATCAATATGGTAAATACTCAACCAAAACAATTTAAGTTAACATTATATTCTATATTTGAAATATGCTTGGATCCAAAGAAAAAGGCAGTATTTACAGGAGATATTTATGAATTATACAAAGAACTTTGCTTTAAAACAATGGACAGACCTTTGACGCAGAGAAGAATTGGTGATATAATTGCGGAGCTGGATATGCTTGGAATAATAAATGCAAGGGTTATAAGTAAAGGAAGATATGGGAGAACAAGGGAAATATGCCTTGCAATTCCTGATTCTACAGCCTTAAAACTAAACAATATGCTAAAAGAAGGTTTAAGTTTATGAAATGGAAAAAGTGCAGCTTATTTCAAGTTTCTTGAAGAAAGATTATTTAATTAGTCCTGAAGTTGTAGATTATATAAATAATTTTGATGATACAATTGAAAGCATAAATAAAAAATTCAAAGACAAAACCTTCCCAATAATTATCAACAAAGAAATTTTATTATCACTAAATAAACAGCCGGTTCAGCAGGATATTTCCTTTAAAATAAAACCAAATGTTAAGATATTAAAAAATTATACAAATGAAGACAAAAAAATAGAAGTTCAGGATTTTGTGAAATACTTTAAATTAAGGTATACTCAAATAAGGGAATTTTTGCAAAAAAGACCAGAATTACAGGACGTTATTTCCATAAACAGGATTTTGAACAAAAAAGACAAAGAAGTTGTTTCATTTATTGGCATACTGAGTGACAAGCACGAGACAAAAAATGGAAATTTTATTCTTCAGTTTGAGGATCTTACTGGAAAAATTAAAGTTATAGTAAGCAAAAAAGACCAAGAATTATATAGTTTATGCAGAGATATCATGCTAGATGAAATTCTTGGGGTAAAAGGAAGCTTAAGCAAAGATATTATTTTTGCAAGAAATATAATTTATCCTGATATACCTTTAATAAAAGAACTAAAAAAATCTCCAGATGAGGTTTATGCAATATGCACCTCTGACCTGCATGTAGGTTCAACTTATTTTTACAAGGAGAATTTTTTAAGATTTATTGAATGGTTAAATGGAAATCTTGGGGGAGAAAAGCAGGCTGAAATTGCCAGGAAAGTAAAATATTTATTTTTATGTGGTGATTTAATAGCTGGAATTGGAGTTTATCCCAAACAAGATGAAGAATTAATAATTAAGGATATATATGAACAATATAAAGAACTTGCCGAACTTTTGGGAAGAATAAGAAAAGACATATTTATAATCGCCTGCCCTGGAAATCATGATGCTGTAAGGATGAGCGAGCCACAGCCTATGTTGAACAGGGAATTTGCAAAACCAGTTTATGAGCTGCAAAATTTTATTTTTGTCAATAATCCTGGATGGATAAATATTCATTCTTCTGAAACTTTTGAAGGTTTTAATTTTCTTTTATATCACGGTTTCAGCTTTTTTTATTATGCAAACAATGTAGAAAGCATAAGAAAAAACGGGGGTTCTGCAAGAGGAGATTTAATCAAAAAATACTTGTTACAAAGGAGGCATTTAGCCCCAAGCCATGCTTCAACTTTGTACTTTCCTGATTCAAGGTCTGATCCTCTTATAATTGATATTATACCTGATTTTTTTGTATCTGGGCATTTACACCAGATTTCAAATGAAGACTACAGAAATGTTACTATGATAGGCTGCGGGTGCTGGGAGAAGCTTACAAAATATCAGGCTAAAACAGGGGGAAAGTCAGATCCCTGTAAAATAACCTTAATCAACCTAAAAAACAGGGAAATAAAAATATTGAATTTTTTAAAGGATTCTTAATTATAAAATGGAAATTGCAAAGAGCAAAAGCATGGGGGAGTATTTTAGCAAGATAGATAATGATGTCAAGGCTGCTTATGATTTTGCAAATATAGCAAAGAAAAAAGGGTTTGATCCAGAAAATTCTGTCGATGTATCTTTAACTAAAAATATGACTGAGAGGGTTATAGGACTTATAGCTGTTGTTGCACCACAAATAAAAAATGATCTTTTAATAAACAGGCTTGGAGAACTTGAAAAAAAATACGGAAGACTTGACTGGAGGGTTGCATTAACTATGTCTTTAGAAATTACCCAGGAAAAATTCTGCAAGTTTAAGGATAAAAAAGAGGCAATGGAAATTGGGATAAGATTTGGATTAGCTTATCTTACATTAGGAGTAGTAGGTAGCCCATTAGAAGGTTTTGTAAGACTGGAATTAAAAAAAAGAATAGATGGTAAGGAATATTTCTGCCTATATTTTTCAGGACCAATAAGAAGCGCAGGAGGAACTGCAACTTCTGTTTCTGTTGTGGTTGCTGATTACATCAGGCTAAAAATGGGATATGAAAAATATGATCCTACTGAAGATGAAGTTAACAGATGTATTACGGAAGTGAAAGATTTTCATGAAAGAATAACAAATTTACAATATCTTCCTAGTGATGAGGAAATTTATTTTTTAGCCAAGAATATGCCTGTGCAAATTGACGGAGATCCATCTGAAAAACTTGAAGTAAGCAATTACAAAAATCTCGATAGAGTTAATACAAATCTTATGAGGAACGGGTTTTGTCTTGTATTTGCTGAATGCTTTGCGCAAAAAGCAAAAAAAGTTTATGCACAACTACAAAAATGGGGCAAAGAATTTTTTGAGGGAGAATGGGACTTCTTACCTGAGTTTTTACAGATACAACAAAGGCAGAAAATGGAAAAAAAAGATGAGACTAATGAAAATATAAAGCCAGACTTTACTTTTATCAAGGATTTTGTAGCTGGAAGGCCTGTTCTTACGCATCCTCTTGCAAAAGGAGGCTTTAGGTTAAGGTATGGAAGGTGCAGAAATACAGGGCTAAGCGCACAGGCTATTCATCCAGCAACAATGTTTATTTTAAATAATTATATTGCAATTGGCACTCAGCTAAAGGTTGAAAGACCTGGAAAAGCAACAGTTTTGGGTTCTTGTGATTCTATTGAAGGTCCAATTGTCAAGCTGAAAACCGGAGATGTTCTTATATTAAATAATATGGCTGATGCAAAAAAAGCTGCAAAAGATGTTGAGGAGATATTGTATTTAGGAGATATTTTAATTCCTTATGGGGATTTTTTAAACAGGGCCCATAAGTTAGTTCCTGCTGGATACTGCAACGAATGGTGGAGTTTAGAAACTGGAATTAAAGAAAAAGATTTAGACATTAATCAGATTAAATCTTTGTGCTTAGAAAAAAAATTACCCTTGCATCCAAAGTATCTTCTTAGGTGGGCTGAGATAAATATCCAAGATTTTTTTGCCTTGATTGGTTGGCTGAAAAAAGGTGCTGTCAAAGAAGATAAAATTATTCTTCCTTTTAATGAAAGCTTTAAAGAAATGGAAATTAATCCCAAGAGAGTTTTAGAGTTAATTGGGATTCCGCACAGGGTTGTATTAAATGAGCATGTTATTATTGAAAACGAATGGAAGGAAGCTCTTCTTTTAAATTTAGGAGGAGATTTTAATTTTTCTGAAAGTGAAGGAAATATTTTGGATATATTAAACAAAAAATGTTCTTATAAGATAATGGATAAATCAGGAACAACCATAGGTGCAAGAATGGGCAGGCCTGAAAAATCAAAAATGAGAAAGTTAATAGGAAGCCCACAAGTTTTATTCCCGGTTGGAAAAGAAGGCGGCAGATTGAGAAGTTTCCAGTCTTGTTTGGAAAAAGGAACAGTAAATGCAGATTTTCCATTTTATTTTTGTGATAACTGCAAAAAAGAAAGTATTTATTTTATATGCGGGGTTTGCAATTTGAAATGCTCTGAAAAAAAACACTGCAGTTTATGCCTTACAACTACTGAAAAAGACTTTTGCTGCGGAAGAAAAACAAATAACTACAAAAAACAAAACTTAGACATAGGTACTTATTTTAAGAATGCCTTAAAGAAATTAGATATTCCTTCTTATTCAGGACTTATAAAAGGAGTAAGGGGAACAAGCAGCAAAGATCATACTGTAGAATATTTAGCTAAAGGAATATTGAGGGCTAAGCATGGATTGTATGTAAACAAAGACGGGACCATAAGGTATGACATGACTGAAATGCCAATTACCCACCTAAAGGCCAAAGAAATAGGAATAAGCATTGAAGAATTAAAAAAACTTGGCTATGAAAGAGATATTTACGGTAAAGAGATTATTAATGAGGGACAGATATTTGAGTTAAAACCCCAGGATATTGTGATACCTTGCTGCCCTGAAACCCTGGATGAAAGATGTGATGATGTTCTGCTTAGAATAACTAAATTTATTGATGATTCCCTGACAAAGATTTATGGTGCCAAACCCTTTTATAACCTAACTTCCAAAAAAGATTTAATTGGCCAGCTTGTAGTCGGATTAAGCCCACACACTTCTTCAGGCATTGTATGCAGAATAATTGGCTTTTCCAAAACCCAAGTCATGCTTGCACATCCTTATTTACATTCCTTAATGAGGAGGGATTGTTTTACTTATGATACTTATTTACCAATAATGAAAGATAGGATCTGGAAAAATGTTAAAATAGGGGATTTAGTTGAAGAATTAAAACCAGATAAACAAGTAGATTCTTTTGGCACTTTATCAAAAAAAGTTGATGACTATTTTACAATTGGAATGGATAAAAATGGACAACCAATGGTTGTTAAAATAAATAATTTTACTAAACATAAACCATCAAAAATTTTAGAGATTAAAACCCAAGATGGAAAAACATTAAAGGTTACAGAAAGCCATAAAATTTTAATTTTAGAAAATAATAAATTAAAGAAATTAATTGCTTCAGACTTAAAAAAAGGGATAAGGTTGGTAGTGCCTACACAATTTAATATAGAAAGTAAGGACATTAAATATATAGATCTTTCTAAACATTTTTCTTTAAGGGAAGATATTATGATAAGGAATGTTAAAGAAAAGATAAAAGTCTTTATTAAAAAGGTAAATGGATTAAGTAATTTAAGTAATTTTTTAAATTTATCCAAAAAAAGTTTTTATAATTATTTTATAAGGGATAGTTTTCCTTTATCCTTATTTTTGCTTATGTCTTCAAAGCTTAACATAAATGAAATACCTAAAAATAGTTATTTAGCAGCAAAAAGAGATAATGTGAATTTACCTATAAAAATTCCTTTAAATATGGATATCTTAAATATAGTGGGGTTATATGTCTCTGAAGGTTGCTCTAGAAAAAACCAATCCAAAAAAGGCTTTTATCAAATTGATTTTTCTGCAACAGAAAAACCTATTCGGGAAAGAATTATTAAAACAATGAAAAGATATTTTTATCTCAAACCTTCTTGGTTGTCCGATGATCATATTACTTACTCAAGCAAAATATTATATGAATTATTTGTTGATATCTTGAAATGTGGCAGGAATGCTTATGAAAAAAGAATACCTCCTAAGTTTATGAATTTACCCTTAAATAAACTAAAATTTTTTTTGCAAGGATATTTTGATGGGGATGGAAGTGCAAGTTATTCTGATTGCAGAGTTGCTTGTGATAGTGTATCTGAGTTATTACTTCAAGATTTAGATTTTTGCTTAAAAAGATATGGAATATTTACAAAAAGATATTCTTATAAGAAAAAACCAGGCCCCAAAGTTAGGGAATTTTACATAAAAAAAAATAGACCAATTCCTGACTTTGCAATAACTAAACTTATTGTCCCAAGTAATTATTGCAATATTTTTTATGATAAGATAGGTTTTTCATTAAATAGAAAACAAAAAATTTTAAGATATTTGGTAGAAAATACTAAGCCCAGAGGTATGAAAATTTTATATGATAAAAAATATGCTTATCCCGAAATTAAAGAAATAAATGAAGGGGGTGTTGAAGAAACTTATTGTCTTAATGTAGAGAATCATATTGTTAGTGCTAATGGTTTATTTGTTGGCCAATGTGACGGAGATGAAGCTGCTATTATTTTACTAATGGATGTATTTCTTAATTTTTCAAAAAAATATCTGCCAGCACATAAAGGAGGAAGGCAGGATGAACCTTTGCTTTTGAGTACACTCTTAATTCCTACAGAAGTTGATGACATGGTATTTGACATGGACATTGATTTTAGTTATCCCTTGGAATTATATGAAAGCGCCTTAAATTACAAAAATCCGTGGGATGTAAAAATAAAAAGGGTAAAAGACTATCTGGACACTGAAAAACAATATGAAGGTTTTGGATTTACCCATGATACTTTTGATATAAACAATGGGGTAATATGCAGTGCCTACAAATCAATTCCTACAATGGAGGAAAAAGTTAATGGGCAATTAGACTTGGCGAGAAAGATAAGGGCTGTAGATGAAACTGATGTCGCGAGGATGGTTATTGACAAGCATTTTATGAGAGACATTAAGGGTAATTTAAGGAAGTTTTCCACACAGCAGTTTAGGTGCACTGACTGCAATGAAAAATTCAGAAGGCCACCTTTACAAGGAACATGCCTAGAATGCGGCGGAAAAATATTATTTACTGTTGCAGAAGGGTCTGTTTTAAAATACTTAGATATATCACTCAGGATTGCTGAAAAATATAATCTGTCAAAATATTTAAGACAAAACTTGCTTATAACTAAATACAGGATAGAAGCCCTGTTTGGAAAGGAAAAAGACAAGCAAAAAGAATTGGTTAAGTGGTTTAATTAGAACTTTTTTTCGTTCAAAATTGTATAAGTGATTAATGGAACTGAATAATTACAAGGACTATTATTGCCAAAACGACCCCTATTTAATCTAAATGAAAAATCAATTGTATCAACTCTTGATCTTTTTTCGATTGTTATTCCAAAATCATTCATAGAAGAATAATGGCGTTGAGAGTCTGGAGCCCCAAGTACTACGTCAAACATTCCATTCATATCATAAATAAAACTATTTTTATACCACCCATTAAACTGATATACCTCTTTTCCCAACTTAGAATCATAATACTTTTCTAATCCAAGAACTCTAATTTCCTCTGCATCTTTTACTAATAATGATTTAAATTCTTTTACTAAATCCTCTAAGTCTATTTCTAATATTTTATCCTCTAATTCTTTAACTTTTTTTATTACTTTTTTAGGAAAAATGATTCTCCCACTTACCCAGTATGGGTTTGAATAACAGCGTGATCGGCTTTCAGTCTCAATCAGTATCTCCGAAGCAAATTGAGTTCTAGATAATAGTAACTAAATATTTGAAATAGAAACATATTTAAACTTAAGATATCTATTAGATATCTATGAAAAAGAT
>JACPNF010000082.1 GCA_016185635.1 Candidatus Woesearchaeota archaeon | reverse complement strand
TTCTTTTACTGTTTCATAATCTGAACCATTGGTTTCATTACCTATTGAGATATTTTTAATTACATAATGGAATAACTTTACTTGATTTATATTTTGTATTTCCGGGCTTATATCTGTATAGCTTAATACATTGCTGTAATGAAGTTCTGAATCTGATTTTATTGTAATGTTTTTAATTAAGACTTCTCCGTTTTTGCTAAAGCTTTTTTCTAAAAAGCTTTCTATTGAGTAAGGTGCTTTTGTAAAATAAATAACTTCTAATTGTGTTTCATTTAATTCGTCTATTTCTATTAATTTTTTATCTGAAACAGAATTAATCCCAAATACATTCTTCAGCTTTGCTTTTTCTTTTGTAACATTAGAAGTTAATGAAAATACTTCCTTGTAAATTTCAATATTAGTTGATTCTAAAGGTAACTCAATCGTTTTATTTTTTGTCCGTAATTTCCATTCAACTAGTTTGTTTATTTCTGCTTTTAATTGTATTAAATTATCAGTTATGTTCTTTGAATATATTATACCATTAGTATTGTTCTCTATTAAAATTATTTCAGTCAGATTACCTAAAATAGTTTCATTTGGAATAAAATTTTCCAGGGGTATCGTAAATTCATTATTGGTATTATCTCCAGCAGGCAAAGTTAAATTTTCAATAATAGTTGTATTTTCAGCTAAGGTTTCATTGGTTAAATTACTAATTGGCAAGGATATATTTTCTAAAGGAATACCAAATATGCTTTGATTAGCAAGGTTGTCAATAACTTCAAGCCCGGTAATGCTCGGGTCTAAGTAAAAGTAAGATAAAGAAAATAATAAGATAAACAATAAAAATATAGCTTCTTTAAATATATAATTTTTAGCAGTTATCTTGGATAATTTAACATTTAATTCTCTTGTTTTTTCTTCATTGTTTTCAAGCCACGATTCAAGGCTTAAATTACTCAAGATTTTATTAAGTTTTAATTCATATTTGTGATTGGATAGTTTTTCCTTCTTATGCAAATAGTTTATTCTTTTTATCTGGTTAATAACTGCCTTTTTCTTAGTCTTTAACTTAGTTATCATTCTGACTAAGTCAGTCTTTTCCTTGTTATTTCTGTAATCTGCCTTAATTCTTCTTCTTTTCATTTAATCCTCTTTTATCTTCATAAAAATAATATCTGCTTTTGTGACTTACTAGTTTCTGAAGGTGAAACTCTCTTAGGTAAGTATAAACCAGTTTGTAGAGAGCTTTTTCCTTTCCAGAGTATAACTTGGTTCCTTTTTCATCTAATTTCAGAAAATGTTCATGAAGCTCTTTCAAAGTATAAGATAAATCAGAATTCTTTCTTAAGAAGTTAAGAAGGTTCTTTCTAAGAGGCACCTCTTCTTTCTCATTCTTTAGTTCTATAACTGCTTTAGGCACAAATCTATTAAGGTTCTATAATTTATAAATCTACGGTATTTAAGTTATTTAAAGTATCTACGGTATTTAAAGTATCTACGGTATTTAAAGTATCTACAACATTTACAGCATAATTAATTTCATGACTCTGCAGCAAAAGAAGGTGGAAAAAGATTTATTTATTGTGCCCAAGAAAATCATAGACTTTAATCTATTTTTTACTAAAAGACTATCTTCGTTTTTTCCACGAACGCTTTTTCTAAAATTGTAGACAAATTGCAATAAGTATAATAAATATTCTGGCTAAAATTTAAGATTGTCACATTATTTAATATAAACACAAAAACAGAAGATTTAAATATTAGTATCATTATAGTGATAGTATGGAAATTGAATTATTAAACCCTTATGTAGTAAAAATATTAATAGCTGCAAGAGAGGAAGATAGCATTAGCTCTATCTCTAAAAGAATAAATTTATCATATGGGTGGACTCATAAATGGATAAAGGAATTGATTAAACAAAATGTTTTTACAGAAAAGTGGAAAGGTATTAAATTAAACAGAAATAGCAGGATTTATTTAGCTGTCTTAGATTTTATAAAGAAAAATTTCTGTGATATAAGCTTTTATTATTCAGTCTTGGATTTATTTGGCATATATTATTGCTTTACAAAAACAGATGCAGTGTATATATGGACAGGGGGGAGATATAATATTGCCAGGTTTAAGGAATATTATCCAATATTTATTAAAATAAAAAAAGAAGACTACAATATATTCTTATGGTACTGTAAAAAATTAAATTTAAGAATAAATTCAAAAAAAAATATCTTTTTTGTTCCAGAGAAAATAATTGATTTTAAAAGAGTAAAAAAGAACAGCATTTATGTAGAACATTTAAGTGAAACAGTCAAATTTATGAAAAGATATATATATAATTTTGAGCCTGCTTTGGAGATAATAGAAGAATTATATAAAAAGAGATTTAATGTAAAATACAGGGAAATTAATATGTATAAAAAATGAAAGAACTAATTAAGAAGGAAAATGAAATCTTTGATATTTTAAACAAATTTGTTGAAAAAAACCTGGATTTTGTAATCGTTGGAGGTTATGCTGTTTCAGCATTTAAGCATAGATTTTCAGTTGATGCAGATATAGTAATAAATTCAGATGATCTATCAAAATTTGAAGATTTCCTTAAGAAACAAGGTTTTAAAGAAACTATCTCAAAAGACTTGGACAATATTTACTCCTCAAAGTTCAGGAGATATGAAAAAGACGATGCCAGTATCGATTTAATGATTGGTGCTTTAGCTTCAAGAACAACAGATGCTACATTCAGTTTTAAACTTTTATCTGAAAATTCAACAAAAAGAAAGATCATTGGGATTGAGAAAGAAGTTTATGCAAAAATCCCAGAAAAAGAGCTTTTAATTGTCATGAAGTTGCATTCAGGAAGACTGACTGATTTTAGAGATATTGCTGCCATGGCTAAAAATACTGATATTAAAAAAATAAAGAAGTTTTTGTTTATAGGCAATTTAAAGGTAATCAAGGAAAATTTGAAAAAATTAAATTCAATTGTTGAGAACAAGAATTTTATAGATTCTTTTAAAGGAGTTTTTATGGAAAAAAAATTTGATATAGACTTTGAGCAGGTTAAAAGAATATCTAAGCTAAATGAAGATGAAGATTAATATCTAAATCCTATTGGCTAAAATATATAATCCAGAAGCAATAAATCTTAAAAAATACATTCTTCCTAAAAAGTATAATGAATTTGTTTGATAATATGCTGAAAGGAGAAGAATCTTTATTTTTGGACTTAAACGTGCTGGATTATGATTACCTGCCGCATATAATAAAGTACAGGGAAAATCAGCAGCAATATATAGCAGAATGCATAAAACCTCTGCTCCAAAATAAAAATGGAAAAAATTTGTTAATTACCGGAACTCCAGGTATAGGGAAAACAGCTGCAACAAAATTTGTCTTAAGAGAACTGGAAGAAAAAGGCTTGTCAGATAATATGTTTGTGATATTCATTAATTGCTGGAAAAAAGACACAACGCATAAAGTTGTTCTTGAAATCTGTGACAAATTAAAATACAGGTTTACAATGGGCAAGCATACAGATGATTTAATAAAAGATATAATTAAGTTATTAAATAAAAAGCCTGTTGTTTTTGTATTTGATGAGATTGACAAGCTGCAGGACATGCAGATATTGTATGTTCTTCTGGAGGATATTTATAAAAAAACTGTTATATTAATAACCAATAGCAATTATTTTTTGGCTAACTTGGACAACAGGATAAGGTCAAGGTTAATGCCTGAAATATTGGATTTTAAATCATATAATCTGGCAGAAACAAATGGAATTTTAAAACAAAGAGCTGAATATGCCTTTGCAAAAAATGTTTTCGATGAGAATGCCTTAAAGTTAATATCTAATAAAACATTTGAAAAAAAAGACATAAGACTCGGCTTGCATTTGCTAAGAGAGTCTGGTGATATAGCTGAAAATGAAAGCTCCAAAGTGATAACAGAAAACCATTGCAAAAAAGCCATTGAAAAAATAAATGGAATAAGCATTGAAGATATAAAAGAAAATAAAGAAATAATATTAAACTTAATTAAGGAAAACTCTGGAAAAAGCTGCAATGAGCTTCATGAAATCTACTCTAAAAACGGGGGAACCCAGAGTTACAGGACTTTTTCTAGGAAAGTAAGTGATTTTGTTGACCAGGGTATAATTTCAAGAAAAGAGCTCCACTCTGGGGCAGGAAAAACAAGCATCATAGAATACAAGACAAAAACATTGGATGAATTTGATTAATTTCTAATAACCACTTATAGATTATTACATCTCCTATTTATAAAACCCACTGGACAAAACCCACTGGACAACAGGTACCTCTGTCTAAAATTTATAAAGGAAATTGTCTTTTCAGCTATTATCAAGAACTTA
Source organism: Candidatus Woesearchaeota archaeon (assembly GCA_016185635.1). Taxonomy (GTDB): domain Archaea; phylum Nanobdellota; class Nanobdellia; order SCGC-AAA011-G17; family JACPIM01; genus JACPNF01. The sequence continues at coordinate 3,011 of JACPNF010000082.1, read as the reverse complement.
AGGAGTTGATAAGAACCTGGGTTCTTGTTTATGGAGGTGGTCAAATGAAGCTGTTAAATCTAATGAAAAGAGATGAAAAATATCTGTCTTGGGAAGAATACAAGCAGAGACTAGTGGAAATCCAGGTAATGAACTTGGTTAGCAAGCTGATAAAAAGCAACACAAGCTACACAGACAATGACTTGCATAAGATAACCAGGACAGAACTGGCAAGATTTAGCCAAATATAAAGATCATAATCATGGAGGTGGTTGAAATGGAAGATTTTGGAGTTTATTCAGAGCCTGATAGGGAAGAGCTTATGGAAGATGATGAGATCTCCCCTGAAGAACTATTTTTTATGGAAGGATATGATTCTTCCTTTGATTAATTTTTTAACAGAAATCATTAAAAATTAGATTTATTTCAAAAAAATATGAATAAAGAGAAAAAAAGAATAATTGATGATAGAACAATATTAGATGAATTTGTAGAAAGTTTTTGTAAAATTATTGATAAATATGTCACATATATTATTTGCTCCGGTTTTGTAGCTATTGCTCATGGCAGGACGAGGGGAACAGAAGATATAGATATGATAATTGAAAAAATATCAAAAAAAATATTTTTAGAAATGCATAAATCTTTAATAAAAAATGGTTTTGTATGCATTCAATCAGATGATCCTGAAGAAATATTTTATAGCTATCTGGAAAATGGTGATAGTGTAAGGTATGTCTGGGATGATGAAGGGTATTTCCCTCCAGAAATGGAAATTAAGTTTCCCAAAGATGAGCTTGATGTTGAACAGTTAAAGTTAAGAATAAAACTTCCTCTTACAAAATTGGATGTCTATTTCTGCCCTATAGATTATCAAATAGCCTTTAAAGAGGAATGGCTACGTTCTGACAAAGATATTGAAGATGCGAAACATCTAAGGATTATATACGAAGAGCTTATTAATGAAGAAAAAATAAATAGTATTAAAGAAAGAATTAGAAAATTGAGGTTAAGATGAGGGATAAAAGTCACATTGAACAAGTAGAAAGATGGGCAAGATATGTAAAAGATAATCCTGATAAATGGAAATCTAAAGTTAAGCCTTTAATTGATAGTCAGATTTTGATGAGCAGAAGATTTTTTGAAAACTTGGCTAAAATTGATGGTGGAAAGCAAAAAATAGAAAAGCTAAGAAATTTAAGAATTTAGCAACTTTTATAAATAAACTTTTGATAATTCTATTAAAGCTCCTGGTTTCATAGCGGGGATTTGTTAAGTTTATACCTTATCAAACTGCATTAGGACAGCCAGGAGTGTCCGTCGGGCTCATAACCCGAAGGTCGGTAGAAGTAGTTAATTAAACCTACTGCCAAATTCAAATCTACCCCCCGCTAGGGAAGTCGGGGCTTCAATAGCTCCGATTTATATTTTTGAATAAAACTTTCTCTGAAATTTATCCACTCCAACAAGTTTAACTTTATTTTGTTTTTCTATTAATTCTTGTTGAGATTTGATTAAGATTTTTGTCTTAGAAAGATTCTTATCAAATCCCTCTTGCCGATGGTCTCGAATTCTTGGGGGATCTTCATATTTTACCTCTTGTAACTCCCCCAATAAAGTATAGAATTTAGTAGTATTTTTAGATTATTGTGCTGGACTAGCTAAACACGTACAACAAAACCGTAAGATTTATATAGTTTTTATACACACTAATATGTATGATAAATATTGAAGACTTAATAGAATTAAATAAACGGTTTGACAAAGGGATTATTGTAAATAAGAGCAGCCTTGAATTTGCCTTGTCTTCAATGAAACACTGCAAGGATTGGGTTAAGCAGCTCTCATATATAGTAAGGGCTTTATTAATAGATCATGCCTTTCAAGAAGGAAACAAAAGAACTGCTGTTGCAGTAATCTTATATTTTTTTGAATCACATAAAGTTGCATATGATATGTACAGGGTTGATAAAATAATAACAGAAATAATATTAAAAAATATAAATAATATAGAAAAAATTAGGAGGTTGTTGAAAGATGTTGTCAGGTAAGGAAATGATAAAATTTACTGATAGGCTGTTAAAGGAAAATCCGGAAGTATTCGAGGCTCTGATAGAATTTGAAAAGACAGGAAGGGTGCCTAAATTTACCTACAAAAAAAGGTATAATTTTACTATTGATCCTGAATTAGTAAATAAGTTTAGGGTTTTCTGTGAGAAAAAAGGCATTAAAATGTCAACAAGGATAGAACAGCACATCAGAGAAGATATTGCTTAAGCTGCTGTAATTTCTTTTCCTTTAACCTTAAATTTAACATCCAAGAACTTTTCAATAACATAAATATTACTTTTTATATGATCAGTAATTTCAGAAACTTTTATAGCTCCTTTTCCCAAAGCTAAAAAAGGAAGTATCTGATCTCCAAGATATTTGTCAATAACTCAATTTTCATACTCTATTATTAATATTTTGGCGCATTCTTTTCCTACATCTTCTGCTTTTTTACCTAATTTTCCAAGATTGTCATTGCTTATAATCGAGTTATTTGTTTTAGCATATAACAAAATTCCAGTGCCTGTGCTTAAAGTATCAGCATATTTAATCTCAATTTTAGGCTCAATCTTAAAATAATCAAGCAATATTCTTTCAGCGCCTTCTTTTTGTCTTTCAGCAACTTTTCTTTCCTTTAAATCATTTGAAGCAATGGAAATTCCGCTTATGCTTATAATTTTACTTTTCTCAGTTAAGTTAATACTTCCTAATTTGCATTTTTTGCTTTTAAGATTTACAGAAGCCCCGCCTTTCGGATAAAAACCGTCTTTTAAAATATCAATCTCAAAGTTATAGTTAAACTTTTTTAAAATAGGGCTTAAAACATTCTGCAGGAAACAAACAGGTGGTGCATGCAGGTTCCATGTCCCTCCGCCATTTATTTTGACATTTAAATCATGGTTCAATCCGGCAATCAGTAAAGACTGCAAAACCAATGCAGCAGAACCAGCAGTATTTATTTTTACATTAAGTTCTTTTTC
>JACPNF010000066.1 GCA_016185635.1 Candidatus Woesearchaeota archaeon | reverse complement strand
CTTTATGTAAAAAAAAGTGATTTCATGGTCTGTAAATGCATTAAATTCTCCACCCTTACTTTCTATTTCTTTAACTATCTGCCTTTCAGTCCTTGTCTTTGTTCCTTCAAAAAGCATGTGCTCTATAAAATGAGATATTCCCCTAATTTTAGCTGTTTCATTGTTTGAACCTGTTTTTACACAAGCACCCAAAGTTATGGAAAAACTATTTGTTTTTTCAAGGATTATGGACAGGCTGTTTTTTAATTTTATTTTCTTCATTTTTAAATAGATTAGAACTACCAATATTTAAATATTTACAAACAAAAACTTTATATTCATTTAAGAAGAATAGATTAGTATGGAAGTGTCTGTTTTAAACAGAAATCTTAATGAAACAAATGGACTGATGCTAGTTCTGCCTATCCAAGAAAACTTGGAATTCTATCATGAATTAAATGAAGTAAACAACAAATTAGGAAATACAATAAAGGATTTAATAAAAGACAAGGAATTTGAAGGAAAGTTAAACCAGACTTATCTGATTAATTCCCTAGGAAAATTAAATTTTAAAAAGGTTTTATTAATCGGCTTGGGAAAAGATGTAAGTATTGAAAAAATAATGCAGGCTTATGGAACTGCCTCAAAATATGCAAACTCCCTAAAATTAAAAGAATATTCAACTGTGCTGGTTAAGGCAAAAAAGATAGATGCAGAAAAAATTATTGAAAACACTGTGCTTGGAGCCAGGCTTGGAGCTTATGAGTACACTAAATTCAAGACAAAGAATAAAAATGAAATCAATAAAATAGAATTATTTTCCATTATCACAAAAGAACAAGGAAAAAAAATAGAAGACGCAGTTAAAAAAGCAATTATTTTAACAGACTCTGTTTTTCTTGTAAGGAACTTAGTAAATGATCCTGCTTCATTGAAAACTCCGCTAATGATTGCTGAAATTGTAAGAAAGGTGGCAAAAAATTCAGGATTAAGATATAAAGTTTACAGGAAAAAAGACCTGGAAAAGATGAAGATGGGGGCAATATTGGGGGTAGCAAGGGGATCTGAACAGGAACCAGCTATGGTTGTATTAGAATACAATGGCAGAAGAAAGGCAAAAAAAATTGCCTTAGTTGGAAAGGGAATTACATTTGATTCTGGAGGCATTAACTTAAAGCCATGGGAAGGGATGACAAACATGAAAATGGACATGGCTGGAGCTGCAACTGTTTTAGGGATAATGAGAACAGCATCATTGTTAAAATTAAACATTAATCTAATTGGCTTAATGCCTCTGACAGAAAATATGCCTGGAGGAAATGCAACAAAAACAGGAGATATACTAACAGGATATTCTGGAAAAACAATTGAGGTTAGCCATACTGATGCAGAAGGCAGATTAATATTATCAGATGCTTTAAGCTATGCTGAAAAAAATTACAAGCCTGACAAGATGATAGATTTTGCAACATTAACTGGGGCCTGCTTAGTTGCTCTAGGTTCAAAAATTGCAGGCTTGATGGCCAACAACAAGGATCTAACAAAGGAACTCCAGAATTCTTCTGAGAATACTGGTGAAAAGATATGGGAACTGCCTCTTTATGATGAGTTTAAAAAAGATGTTGAAAGCAAGGTTGCAGATGTAAAAAATTTAGGGCATCCAAAGGGATATGCTGGAACAATTACAGCAGCCAGCTTCTTAAGTACATTTGTGGAAAAAACTGCTTGGGCACACTTAGACATAGCTGGAACTGCCTGGTCTGATGAAACATCAAACTATTTAAGCGAGGGCGGAACTGGCTTTGGGATAAGATTAATAATAGATTTTTTGATTAACCAAAAATAAATGAAATTGCCTATAATTTTAACAACACATTTCAGGAGAAACATAGAAGATGTTTTTATTTTCTTAGATGAGTTGGTAAAGAATAATGATTTAGATGCTGGCTTATTGGTTTCTCAAAGGACTCCTGATGGGATAATATCCCCAATAAATATAGACATAACAAAACTGCCAACATATAATGAATATTCAAGAAGGATTATGTTCGGTTTACCATTCTTTATTCATTTTGGTGCTAATGACAGAGTATACAGACTTGACAGGTGGCATAGTTGGGAAACAGAAATTATAGGACCAAGGCATTATACTGAAATAGAAACTGACTCTCTAAAAATTGATAAATTAAAATGTGAAGGAATTGACGGGGAGTTTAGAAGAAGAGAAGATGAGTTTAATTATTTTGATTTTTGTCAGCCAAGGCAGCATATAGATAATAAAGAGATTGTTGCAAGCTTAATGATGAGATATTCTGCACATGGTGAAACAAAGAAGAAGTTGCTAACAAAAAAAAGAACATCAAAAGAAATAAAAGTAACTGGGGAAGAAGATTTACTATTCAGAAAAGTGATTGAATACGCAAAAAGCTAAATATTTTTTAATACTTTGGAGCATCTTTCAGGCTCGAAAAAGGTTATAATTCCATTTTTCTTCAAAAGTTGCTTTGTTTTTTCTATATTTTTTCCTATTCCTACAAGGCAGCATACAACTGATTTCTTGGATTTTTTCCTAAATCTTACTATCTCTTCTGCAACTTTGTAAACATCTATCATGCCCTGCTGGCTTAAAATTACTATGACATTATCATAGAAGCTCTTTTCTTTAGATAATTCTTCAAATATTTCCTTGTATTTTTCATGACTTGCGTCACCTACAACATCTATTGGATTATTTTTTGACCAGTTATTGCTTAATTTTTTATTTAAAGAACTTATTAATTTACTTGGCAGTTTAACTACTTCTAATTTATTTTCTGATGAATAATCTGTTTCTAAAACTCCCAAGCCTCCGCCGTTAGTTATTATAACTGTTCTTTTTCCTGCTATTTTCTGATATGTTAAAAATTGTGCCTTGTCAAATGCTTCCTGCACTGTGTCTACCAAAAAAACATTTGACTGTCTGAATGCTGCCTTGTAAATTTCTATTTCTCCTGCAAGACTTCCTGTATGACTTAATGCTGCTTTTTTTCCTGCTTCTGATGTTCCAGCTTTTATTGCTATAACTGGTTTTTTAGAATTTTTACAAATTTTCATAAATTTTCTTCCATTTTTTAGAGTTTCAATGTAGCAAACTATTGCTTTTGTATTCTTGTCTTTGTTAAGAAATTCTACAATGTCTGCAAAATCAACATCAATCATATTTCCCAAACTGGCAAATACTGAAAAACCAAAATTATTCAAGCTTAACTGAGAAATGTAAACCCATAATGCTCCTGACTGGGAAATTAAAGCTATGTTTCCTTTTTCAGGGGGAGATTTTGCAAAAGAAGTATCCAAATTTATATAAGGATTCATCGTTCCAAAATTATTCGGGCCTAGTACCCTCATATTGTATTTTTTGTAAATATTAATTAACTTATTCTGGCCTTTTACATTCCCAACTTCTGCAAATCCAGAGGTAATTAAAATTATATTTTTTATTCCTTTCTTCCCGCATTCTTCCAAGGAATTGTAAACTGCTGGTTCTGGAATGGCAAAAACTGCCAAGTCTATGTTTCCTTTAATATCTAATACTGATTTGTATGCCTTAAGACCTTGTATTGATTTTTCTTTTAAATTTACTGGATATACCTTGCCTTTGAATTTTTTTAAGTTTCTAATTAAAGAATGACCTACTTTAGATGGATTATTAGATGCACCTATTACAGCTACAGATTTCGGATAAAAAAAGTTGTCTAAATCACCCATTTTTTATTTAATAATATAGAATAAGTTTTTAAATAACTTTCGCCACATTTTTGATGAGACTTTTTGAAAGGTTTTGATTAAACTTTTCTCAAAAGTTTATGGGCCTATAGTTTAATGGACAGAACAGTAGCCTTCGGTAAGCTTTTAGAAAAAGCTTAAGCAAAACTAAACATTTTGATTAAACTTTTCGCAAAAGTTTAGAAGATAGCTTCTGATCGGGGTTCGAATCCTCGTAGGCCCGATATATATAGAAGAAAAAAACTAGAATGTATATATTTGCAGAATAAAGCTATAAATCTCCAATAGCTTTAAGAAGTTTCTTATGTCCTTTAATTAATTCTTGAAAATACTTTAATTCTTTTAGAATTATTTCAGCTAATTTTTTATCTTTTGAATTCTTTGATTTTTCCATTTTTAATCCAATATTTTATAAGATTTTTTGGATTTGGATGCTATTTAAACCTATCGCTTTTGTTACTACTACAATTAAATTAATTACAAAATACCTAATAAGGAAGATTTATATGTAACATCAATTAGTTAAAATATTACTAATTAATGTAACATAGGTATAATGTATAATGTAAAATGAAAAAGCAAAAATTTGGAAAAGGCATAAAAAACAAAGAAATTGAGATAAAAGGTCTCTCTAAAATAGAAGTAAAAATAATAGCTTGGCTTGAATTTTACCAGAGGTATTTTTTTACAATAAAAGACATAGAACCATTTTTTGAAGATAACTTTCAGAGATATAACACAATTAAAAGTCTTGTAAAAAAGAAAAGAATAATAAAACTTAATAAAAACAAGTATTATCTTGTTCCAATAAAAGCAAAATCTGGTGCATGGATTCCTCATGAATTTGTTATTGTAGATGAAATATGTAATTCAGGAGAATATTATATCG
>JACPNF010000037.1 GCA_016185635.1 Candidatus Woesearchaeota archaeon | reverse complement strand
TCTTCAGGATAAAAATCCTGAAATCTGTTTACAGAAACACATTTTCCTAAGCGATTGTAAACCAATAGTTTGGCTGTGTTATTAATGGTTTTAGCTTTTCCATTTATCCCTTTGAACAAACTATCAAAGTAATTTAGCTCACCGTCAACTTTATTAATAAGAACTACACTACCAATACTTAAGGTTATATTATTTCTCATAGTAAAACACCTCAATTGTTTTCTATGAGAAATTATTTATAAATTAAGTGGCGAAGTCAGGCTTGTGATAAAGAACAGGAACAAGGCTATTAAAATTATAATCACGGCGCTGAACCAGATTATTCTCTTTTATCCTTGCACCACCATAGGTTTTGTGTTACGTAGATTATCTTATCATTTCTCTTAAAAAATATGTCATCTCCGTTTGATATGTCTAACGCAGTATTATAAACATCTAAAGTAAAATCCCCTCCTGAAATTATTAAAGGCTTTACGGCATTTAATTTTAAATATTTTGGCAAGTGATTATCCCTAAGATGAAGATAACCAAAAGATCCGAGCACCTTATAACCTTGCTCAGTTACATAATGAATCTGCCTTGCCATAACTTGTTCCCTGACTGAATCTCTCCTAGCAAAAGCCATCGGGGGATCAGAGCTATTTAATACTCTTTTCTCAAGGTCATCAACAACTTCTGTCATTGAAATTGATATACCTAAGCTTTTAATTAATCTGAGATTTCTTTTAACCTTTTCAGGATATTTTAGACCTTGCAAAATATGGCCTATAGCTTTTTCCCTATCTTTTATTAAATATTCCTCAAAAAATTCTTTCCTATGGAGAAGAAATGATTCATCAATATAAACTAAATGCTGCTTTAAGTGATTTTTTAGTATATAATAAACAAAGTTGTTATGGGAAATATTTCCATGAGATTCGCCAAACAAGATAAAATTATTAGTTTCAACTTCCCTTAAAACATCTGATAGTTCCAAGCGATTGGATTTTATATAATCACTAATATCAGGGACATCAGAAAAATCATCACATTTAAACTCATTATTTGTGTGCTTCCAATATAAATCAGATAAATTAGCTTTTAGTTCTTCAGGGATTAAAGGATTATAGATATATGTGCCTTCATCATCTATTTCATGTTCCTCACAATATTTTTTAACTTTTTTCCATTCTTCAAAATAAGGATCAAATGTATCTTTGTAATTGTATTCTAGTTTTCCTTCTATAAGCTGTTTTAATAGGTCTTCATAATATTTTAATATCTCAGGATCAGAAATTATAACATCTTCTTCAGCTTTTAATTCTGGTGGACTCAGAAGCAGAAATGCAACAGACTCTACAGTTATCTTAAGAAAATCCCTCCTTGATAAATTTGCCATTTTTACTAATAATTTCTATAGATAGCAAAATATTTAAAGAATATAAAGATTATTGGCTTATTAATATGATAAATAACCAAATAACTAGCAATAAAATAAAATCCGTATTATTATTTTTAATATTTTTTGTGATAATTACTATTTTAGGATATATTTTTGGGCTTGTTTTTAATTTTGGCTATTCTGGAGTTGTTTTTGGATTCATTTTTTCTTTACTAAGCGCTTTGTTCAGTTATTATTATGGAGATAAGCTAGTTTTAAGAATTTCAGGAGCAAGAGAAGTGACAAAAAATGAATACCTAAGTCTTTTTGAAACTATAGAAAAACTAAGGAAAGAAGCCAAGCTACCAATGCCAAAGATTCATGTAATGCCTGGAAACCAGATAAATGCTTTTGCAACAGGAAGGAATCCGCAGAATGCAAGCATTTCAGTAACAGAAGGGGCTTTAATGAAATTAAATAAGGAAGAGCTGGAAGGAGTACTTGCTCATGAAATAAGCCATATCAAGAATTTTGACATAAGACTTATGGTATTGACTGCTGTAATGGTTGGGACAATTGTGATGTTAAGCCATTTTTTTATCAGAAGCTTTTTATTTTCAGGCAACAGAGATAGAAATAATTCTAGTGGGCAGTTAATTGTCTTAGCTATTGGGTTTGTTTTAGCTATTTTATCACCAATTTTTGCCCAGTTGATTAAATTAGCAATATCCAGAAGAAGAGAATACTTAGCTGACAGTTCTGGAGTTTTATTAAGCAAAAATCCCATTGGTCTGGCAAATGCCTTAAAAAAAATAAGCCAAGACAAAGATGAACTAAAAACTGCTAATGGGGCCATTGCTCATTTATTTATTTCAAATCCGTTTAAAGGTAAAAAAAACCTGCTTTTTTCTTTATTCAGCACGCATCCATCTTTAGAGAGTCGTATATCAAAGCTTGAGGAACTTCGAATCTAGGCTTTCTTTTGTGATATGGTTTAAATCCTCCTTTAAGAAAGAATACAAAGGCTTGAAAAACTTTAAATAGATATACTCTCACTTTATTTAAGAAAAGAGGGTATTATGAAGAAAAATCTTAATCTTTTGAAAAAAAACTTTTTAATTATATCTATCATAGCACTAATATTAAGCATAGGAGTTTATTCTTATACGCTTTCATTGCCTGATCCAGGACATGGGGCAGACCAAATATGGATTTCTGTTAATGGCATTGAAAAAACTTTGCAAGAAGCAATTGTTAGCGAGGATTTAGAAAAACAAATCACAATAAGAAGTAATTTACCTTATATAAGAAAACCTGTAAATATTGCACATGGTGGGGATGAGGTTATAATTTCTGTTAATGGCATTGAAAAAACTTTGCAAGAAGCAGTAGATGATAGTGATTTTATAAAAGAGATTATTACAAAAAGTACCTTGCCTTATAGAAAAATCATAAAATTTGGTAGCGGAGCCAACAATGTTTTACTTGCTATAAATGGACAAGAAAAATCTCTGCAACAAGTAATTGATGATGGTGCTTTTTTTGCACTTACAAAGAAACTTACTTTAGACAAGGCAAATTCAGATTTGCTTAATAGCTGTTTAAGTTCTTGTACTCAGCAATATAATAACTGTGCTAGCGGAAATGCTAATAATTTATGGTGCGCTTGGTATGGTTGGGGTTGTGCAGATTGCAATACTCCAAAAGTAACATGCGACCAGAATTGCAATCAGCAATTTGATAGTTATAAATGTTTAAATAATAATGAATGCCAGTCCAATGTTTGCATAGATAATTATTGCAGGCCAACGGATTATTGTCAAACGTGGAGTTTATCTACAAACCTTTTGTTAGGTAGTGGTCCAATTGCATACTTTTCTCAAGAAGACTATAATTCTAAAGGAGTACCTCGCCTTGGCGGAGATTTAAATTATTATCTTAATTTAAGAAGCAATGTCAAGCAGACATGCGAGTCCACATTTAGAACTGATTTAATTTATTTTTTGGATTTATTATGCAATAATTTCGGAGGTATCGGGTGTCAAAAAGATGCTGCTATAACAAAGTATGCTGGGAATAGATGCACGGTTATTCCTCCTTCAATGGTCGTTCCTTCACCTTATGGCGAAGCATTTAATGGTGTTGGATATAGCCCTGGAGCAGGTCCTTATGGATTTTATTGGTTTGGTCCATACTACTATTCTAGTGAAACTGGGTATTGTGTAACTTCTGGGAGGTATGCCCCTCAATTTGGTTACGGTGAGATTGATGGAATATTCAAATGTGGTTATACATACAATGTTGCTGGAATAACCATGGATATTTGTGCTTATAAATAAAAATTTAGAAATTAATTTTTTACAAGGAATTACTTAAGAATTGATAAGACTACTAATCAGAAAATTCGTGAGGGAAAAACTTTCGTTCTTTAGGCAAATATTCTTTTAATTTATCTGCTTTGTCTGTTTTTTCCCAGGTAAAGTCAGGATCATTCCTTCCAAAATGACCGTAATTTGTTGTTTTTGTATAAATAGGTCTTCTTAGATTTAAATAATCTATTATCCCTTTTGGAGTTAATGTAAATTCTTTTCTTATTATTTCTACCAGATTCTCGTCATTTATTTCTGAAGTACCAAATGTTTCGACGTCAACTGCTACTGGTTCTGCTTTTCCTATTTCATAAGCCAAATGAACCTGGCATTTGTCTGCCAATTCAGCTGCAACTATATTTTTTGCAATATATCTTGCCATATAGGTTGCGCTTCTGTCTACTTTTGTTGCGTCCTTGCCACTTAATGCCCCTCCTCCATTAGGAGCTATACCACCATAAGTGTCTACAACAATTTTTCTTCCTGTCAGTCCCGAGTCTCCAACAGGGCCTCCAACTACAAAACGTCCTGTTCCATTGATAGTTGTGATATCAAAAAGATTTCTTTTTATCAGGTATTGTGGAATTGATAATTTTACGACTTCATCCAAGATTCCTTCATGTAAATCTTTATCAGAAACATCTTCTGAATGCTGGGCTGCTATCGTGATATGGGATACTTCTACTGGTTTTCCGTTTTCATAAATTACAGAAACCTGGGACTTGCCGTCTGGTCTTAAGAATGGTAGCTCTCCTGATTTTCTTGCTCCTGCTAATCTTTTTGTTAATTTATGTGCTAAATATATTGGCATAGGCATTAATTCTGGAGTTTCATTTGAGGCGTAACCTATCATCAGACCCTGATCACCACTTCCACCTATATCTACTCCTTGAGAAATATCCGGCGACTGCTGTTTTACAAGCCATTTTATTCTGCAATTTTGATTATTAAACCCTGGACTTACTTCTTTTGTATAACCTATTTCTTTTATTACGTTTTTTATTCTATTAAGTATATCACTATAATCTTTATAGTTTATATTACCTGTAACTTCTCCACCAACAAAGATGTGCTGGGCAAGGTCTCCTGGAATAAAAGTTTCACAAGCCACTCTTCCATTAGGATCCTGTTCAAGAACATAGTCTAAAACAGTATCAGAAATTAAGTCTGCCAGTTTGTCCGGATGTGCTCCTGTAACAGATTCAGAAGCCCAAGTTTTTCTTACCATTTGATTTCTGTTTAGAATTAATATTAAATATATTGTTGTTTAATAATCTATATTTTGTATTATAACTTCTTGATATAATCAATTTCCTCTTCACTTAAATTTAGCTCTGGAGGAATTATTTTTTTGTTTACCAATGTTTTCAACAGGCTCATGCTATTTCCTAAGGTTTTTTTAACAGAGCAATGGGTATAATGGGCTAATTTTTCTGCTATTACCACTTTTTTAAGGTTTTTTTGCTTCTGGATCCACATTTTTAGTATTCTTGTTGTTCTTTTGTAAGGAGAAAATCCCATATATTTTTGTTTTTTTGAAAAAGCTATTCCAGCTGTCATTAGAGCCTTTCTGTAAACTAACAGCCTGTAATATTGGTTGTGGAAAATTCTTTTCTTGTAAATATCTGATTTTGACAATGCCTCGTAAGCTCTTTTCAATTCTTCAGGCTTTTTGTATTCTAAAGGAATATTTTCATCAAGCCACAAAAAGCATTCATCCAGCTCAATGTTAGTATTATCAAAGCTTTCAAGAATTAAATTTAAGTCCTCGCTTTTGAAGATTGTTTTTAGTGCTGTGAATATTGTTTCCTGCTTCTGACGTTCTTCTACTGTATCTACTTCCAATAATGCCTTTTTTCCCTGGCTTAATGTTTGCGCATCATTTATAGCTGCTCTTAAATCTCCATTTGATTTTCTTGCAAGTTTTCTTAAAATACTTTCATCATAAGTTATATTTTCTTTTTCCAATATTTTTTTTAAAGTAAAGAATATTTCTTCTGTTGATACAGGCTTGAATTCCACAAGACAGCATTTTTTTCTTAATTCAACCAGCTTCTGCGAGAAAGGATCATTTGCAGTCATTATAATTGCATGCTTTGTTTCTTTTAATATTTCATTTAATGCCGACACTCCTCCTCTATCTTCATTTCCTGCTATCCCGTCTATTTCATCTATCAGAATTATCTTGTTTTTGTTAAACAGGCTTTGTTGCTTTGCAGAAGCTCCTATTATCTGCAGTATCTGCTCCTTATTTCTTTTATCAGATGCATTTATTTCCAAGATTTCATAATCAAGGTCCCTTGCCAAGGCATAAGCTGCAGAGGTTTTTCCAACTCCTGGAGGGCCATACAATATCGCAGGTCTTTTTTCAAGAACAAATTTTTTTACACTTAAAATAGCTTCTTTATTTGAAATTATTTCTGATGATCTTTTTGGCTGGTACCTTTCTGTCCATTTTTGGCTTAAATTCGTCAGGAGCATTTTATTTATTTACTGAGATTACATTTGCAAGGAAGCTTTCCAGCTGAACGAACTCGTCTGAACCTTCAACAATCCTGAATTCTATGTCTCCGCACTTGTCTATCAAGTATATTTTTTTGTTGTCTTCAATGCTTAAGGACCATATTTCTTTCTGCATCTGTTTTATTATATCCAGGCCTGACAAGCCATATTTCAACATTGTGTCCAATAATTTTTCTCTTGCTGTCAAGAAATCACCTTTTAATGCTATTTCCAATATTTCTTTAACTTCTTTCGGCCTTGCAGCTGAAATCAAGCTGTAAACCAAGTCTTCAGTTATGTTATTATCTATTGCTGCGCAGCTCTGCAAAGTATTTTCAAGTTTTCTGCAGTCGCCTTCTGAAATATTTATTAATGCCTTTACTGCATCTTCTGCAACTGTTATTTTTTCTGTTTTTTCTATATTTTTTATTATTTCTTTTATATTTTTGTCTTCCAGCGGCTTGAACCTGAAGACAGTGCACCTGCTTAAGATAGGGTCTATAATTTTTGATGAAAAATTACAAGAAAGCAAAAACCTCGTTGTCTGCGCATAAGTTTCCATTGTCCTTCTCAACGCATGCTGAGCATCCTTTGTTAATGCATCTGCTTCATCTAGGAGAATTATTTTGAAAGGAAAATCTCCCATTGGCTTAACACGAGCATAATCTTTTATTATTCCTCTTATGGTTTCTATTCCCCTGTCATCTGATCCATTTAATTCCAAAAAATTCTGGTGCCACGCTTCTCCATAAAGTTCTTTCGCTATGACTAAGCTGATCGTTGACTTGCCTACGCCTGCTGGACCTGAAAAGAGCATATGTGGGATATTCTTTAATTTAACCAAGGCTTCAACCCGTTCCACTATCTTTTCCTGGCCTTTTATATCTGAGAATTTCTGTGGCCTGTATTTCTCTATCCAAATAGTGTTTTTTAACTCCATTTTAATCCTTTTAGGAAAAGCGTAAATAAAAAATTAAGCTTTTTAGTTCTATAAACTATTGTTCTTTTTAAAGTTATTTGGTTTTATTATATACTTAATGGAAACGATACTTTATCTTATATAATTTTTACAGCACCAAAAAGTTTATATAGTAAATTTTCTTTATTTTAGTAATAAAACTACTAAAATTAAATAAAAATGCAATTAAGCAAGCTTGAGGATCTAGCATATCAAACGCTGAAAAAGAATGATTTATCTATTTTTAAATCTAAAGACATTAAACTGCTACTTAACATAGACAAAATAAAAGCCTATAATCTAGTAAAAGCTTTAAAAAAGAAGGGCGTTATTAAAAAAGCTGGGAAAAGATTTTTAGCTTTATCAGAAGCAAATGATTTTTTAGTAGGAATTAATATAAACTTTCCTTCATATATCTCTTTTTGGTCAGCTTTGAATTTTTATGGTTTTAGTGATCAAATGCCTAAATTGATATTTTTAGCAGGAGTAAAACGTTCATGCCAGATAAACAATTTTAAATATGTAACTCTGGCTAAAAAAAGGTTTTTTGGATATATTATGATTCATGGAATAACTATCGCAGAAAAAGAAAAAGCAATAATAGATTCTCTTTTTCTTCCTAAATATGCTGGAGGGATAAAGGAAGTAATGAAATGTATTAAGCAGGCATTAAATGAGATTGATATTAACAAACTGGTTAATTATGCATTAAAAATGGATAGCAAATCAATATTAAGAAGATTAGGGTTTATTCTTGAAGAATTTAAATTTAGAGGAAGATTATTACTTAAATTGAGAAGAAATATAGGCAAAGGATATGAATTATTAGATCCTAATTTAAAAAGAAAAAATAATTTTAATAAAAGATGGCTGCTGGATGTGAATTATTAAATGATAAGCATAGAAGAACTTAATCAGATAAAGAACAAAAGAAAGACTAATCTTTATTACGAGGAAAAAGAGTATTTGCAGTATATTTTTCTAAGTGCAATTTCCAAATATCCTGATAATTTTGTTTTTAAGGGTGGGACTTGCTTGAGGATTTGTTTTGAACATGACAGGGCATCTGAAGATCTTGACTTTAACACCAATTTAAGCCTCAATAAACTTAAACAGATGGTAACTGCCTGCTTAAAGGAATTTGAACTTTTAAATATAAACTACAAGATTTACTCAGAAAAGGTTTTTGAAGGAAATATAAGGATTGAGGTAAGGTTTGAAGGACCTCTTTTTGCCGAGAAATTATCTTCAACCAATACATTAAAGATAGATTTTAACAAGAAAAAAGTAAAACATAAAATTGTCAAGGTTATACAAAAGTTATTTTCAGATGTCCCTCAATTTACAATAGTTGTTCTAGATGAGAAAGAAATTTTTGCAGAGAAAATAAGGGCTTTAATAAGCAGGGGAGAACCTAGAGATTTATATGATGTTTGGATGCTTTTGAATAAAAAGATAGATATAAATAAAGAATTAATTCTTTCTAAACTTGAAGAGGAAAAAGTAAAAATTACAAAATTAAAAATACCTTCTGAAGAAGAATATAAATTATCATTAAAAAACCTAGTAAATATACTTCCAAATTATGAACAAGTAAAGAAAGAAGTTGGTGAATTATTAAAAATATTATTTAACAAGGATTTGTGAATGTCAGCAAACAAAATCTGGATTGGGATCTTCATTGTACCTTTGAACCTATGTCAATATCCTTGTCTGGAGTGATTAAAGTTACTCTTTTATCGCTTACAGCTGCAAGAACCATTCCTGCACTTTCTTCCCCCCTTATTACTGCAGGCTCCAAATTTCTGAGGACTATTACTTTTTTGTTCATTAATTCCTGCTTGTTGTAATGTTCTTTTATTCCTGCAACTAACTGGATGTCCTCGCCCTTGCCTACACTTACAAGTAAAATGTATAATTTATCTGCATCTGGGTGGTCTTTTACTGCTTTTATTTTACCAACTCTTAAATCAAGCTTTTTCCAGTCTTCAA
The DNA here is from genome assembly GCA_016185635.1 of Candidatus Woesearchaeota archaeon. Classification (GTDB taxonomy): domain Archaea; phylum Nanobdellota; class Nanobdellia; order SCGC-AAA011-G17; family JACPIM01; genus JACPNF01. Next base: position 2,165 of record JACPNF010000037.1, on the reverse strand, counting down.
ACTTAATTTTATCCATAGACATTATCCCAGCAATACTATGATGTACTTGTTCTTTTATATTTTGTGCTTCAATTTTCTTGAACAAAATACCCTGCTTTTTTACATTGTAGCTTTTTATTAATCCAAACTTTACATCTTTTAAATTTCCCTGCTTAATATTTAACTGCCTGCATATTTTTTCTGAAGTTTCCGGAATAAAAGAGCTTAATAAAATTGCAATAATTCTTATTGATTCGAGCAAGCTGTACAAATGAGTTTCTTGCCTTTTGCCCCTCATTTCCCAGAGCTTTTCTTCTGCAATGTGCTTGTTGCAATAATTTACAAATTTCCATATCTCATTTAAGGCATTATTTAATTCATAATTATCCATGAATCTCATTATATTTTTTAAATTAAGATTTTTAGGCAGTTTTCCATCAATTTTTGATTTATTTATTTTCCCCTTGAAGTTTTTTTCTGCTATTGCCAGTACCCTGCTTACTAAATTTCCCAAGTCATTTGCAAGCTCATTGTTGTGCCTATCTATTAGTTTTTCTTCAGAGAAATCTCCATCATCTCCAAAAGGTATTTCACGCAGAAGGAAATACCTTATTGAATCAATATTATATTTTTTTGCAATGTCTAATGGGTCTATTACATTACCTAAAGATTTTGACATTTTTTCTTTATTAAGATTTATGAAACCATGTACTAAAACTGAAGGCAATTTTATATTTAAGGCTTTTAGTATAGATCCCCAAATTACGATATGCTGCCAAATTATATCATTACCAATTATATGGACTGCTGGCCAAAACTCTTTATACTTTTTATTTGGATAATCAATAGCACTAAGGTAATTTATTAATGCCTCTACCCATACAAAGATTGTAAGATTTTTATCATTAGGAAAAGGAATTCCCCATTTAACATTTTTTCTAGAAATTGATAAGTCTCTTAGTTCATCTTTTAATCTATTTAGTATTTCTTTTCTTCTGTTTTTAGGTATAAGAAATGTTGGATTTTTATTTAATTCTTTTATAATCTCTTTTTTAAACTTACTCATTTTAAAGAAGTAGCCTTCTTCTTTTATCATTTCTGTTGGTTTTTTGTGAATTTTACAATTTTTATTGTCTAATTCTTTCTCAGTATAATAAGTTTCACAATCTACACAATATAAGCCTTCATAAAAGTCCTTATAGATAAGTCTTTTACTCTTTAGTTTATTTATTAATTTGTAAACTACTCTTTTATGTCTTTTTTCTGTAGTTCTGATAAAATCATCATAAGATATATTATATACTTTACAAAGTTCTAAAAAATATTTTGATATATCTTTTACAAAATCTTCTGGTTTTTTACCTGTTTTTTCTGCATATCTTTCTATTTTTAGCCCATGACAATCTAAACCAGTGCTAAAATGTACTTTTTTACCAGAAATTCTATTCCATCTTGCTATAGTATCTGCAATTACTTCTTCATACATATGACCACAATGGGGTTTTGAACTAGCATAAGCTATAGCTGTCGAAATAAAAAAATTCTTCATTTAAGTTTATCCTCCTTGTTCTGGTTAAGAGATTGTCTTTTACAGATATCATATCTTTATACCTTTTTTCATGTCTTATAAATGGTTTTATTATATTTATAAATTTATATAACTCCCTCATTCTTCTAATTCTTAATACCCATAAATCTCCATTCCACATAACACCTCTTTTGTCTATATATCCTTTTTTTACTTTTAGCTTTGGACCATCAACAAAAATTCCCAACTCTTTTAATCTTTTACTAATACTAAACAATATGTTTTTATCATAACTACCTAAAGAAAATCCCCCTATGTTCTTGTAGACTCCAAAGTGACCTTCAGCATCTATATATCCTCCTAAAAAAGATAAAAAAGTTTTATTTTTGTTATATATCCCTTCAGGGATAAAATCTTTTTTATAATCTAATAAAAAATCAAAAGAACAATGAAGGTAGCAAGATATCTGATAGTGTTTATATTTATTTTTATGAATATAAACTTTGGTATATCTTTCAAATAAATTTTTAACTAGATTTACTTGTACTTTTTTAGTACTTGATGTTCCCATAAATATTGTCTCCCCATATTTATTCTTATGAATGTATAGATCCCCAGCAGCAAAACCAAATAGATAAGCCTTTTCCATTAAATCTCC
>JACPNF010000069.1 GCA_016185635.1 Candidatus Woesearchaeota archaeon | reverse complement strand
TTTTCCTCAAATGTAATACCAACAGAGGCAAGCATAAGAAACAGAAAAATAATGGAAGACAAATTAAAAGGATTTAAGGTAAAAATATTCAGAGATGTTCATCAGTCAGGGCATTTATTCGGGGAAGACATGATAGAATTTATAAATTTAATAAAACCTGAAAACATTGTGCCATGCCAGGGAGAAAAGGAAAAATTAAATAACCTGTGCAAGCTTGGAGAGGAAATAGGATTTGTAAAAGAAAAAACAGTCCATTTATTAAAGAATGGAGATATATTAAAAGTTGAATAAACTAAATATTGGGGTTATAAAATATGATAAATAAAACTTTAGACAAGATTGTATTCGGAGCTATTCTAGGTGCTTTTACATTTTTTAACCCAGGATGCAGTTCTACCAAAGTTTCCTTTGATGATAAAATTGGGAATGAACAAGTTAAATATTACAATCATGATGATGGATATCATAGTTATAAAGGAGAATGTGATGGCAAGGAATGCGTGCATATTCAGGTAGAAAAGCCTGATGGAAGTATAATTACTTATGATGATTACAATGGAGATTTACATGTTGATTGTGTTGGGGCTTTTGACGGAGTTCATGAAGGAATAAGGCATGATAAAGAATGGTTTTATTTTGGCAGACCTGGTCCAGCTTATCAAAAAGATTTTATGGAGTATTTAAAGAAAATTATCATAAGGACAAAGATAAAGACAAAATGAAAGAAGGAATTTTTTTATATCAAGGAAATATCTATGTAGTTTGTGAAACAAAATGTGGAACCTCAGTATATGAAACAAGAACTCCTAACACTCAAAGTGTTATGTTTTATAAATTTTGTAGTTTTAATAAAAAAATAAACTATTTAAGAATTACGGACATATTTAAAAAAGAAAAAATAAAAAGGCTTGGAGGTTTGGAAATCTTAGCTGATTTATTAAGATAAAAATAAAATGAACAAAGAACAAGTAATTGAATCATTGAAAAAAGTGAATGATCCAGAACTGCATGTAGATGTATGGACATTGGAATTAATTTATAACATAGACTTAAATGAAAACAATGTTAGCATAAGGATGACTTTTACAAGCCCAATGTGCCCTTATGGACCTTTTTAGTAGATGAAATCAAGAAAAAGATAAAAGAAAACAAGGAAGTAAATGAAGTAAATGTCGATGTAGTATTTGAGCCTTTATGGCAGCCTTCTGACAAAGTAAAAGAAATACTAGGAATGTCAATATGACAGAAATTAATTTGTTAGGAGTTATTCATACAGACTTAAATGGAAGAGCCAGAATAGAAAGAGCTTTAGAAAAATTTTATCCTGACAATGTTGTATCAGAAGTACATTATGACGTAATTAAACAACAGTTAGGATTTAGGGAATATCTTGATACAATTAAAGGGAAAAGAGCTATTAAAAAAAGAATTTTAGAAAGGCAGAATATAGATGCAAATCCGGACACTTTAGATAAATTTCTTGATGTAACTGGATACGAAATAGTTATTCCATATGACCATTGCAAAAAAAGGAAAAAAGAGATTATTTGTCCAGAAGAGATTATGCCCTTAAATGAATTAATAAAAAAGTTGAAAGAAAGCCAGGCAGGCAGCGAATATGACAAGGACTTGAAAATGACTCCTGAAGAACTAACAAGAAGAAATGAGGTAGATTATATCAAAGAAAGACTGCCTGTGGAAATACCTGCAGATGAGATTGAGTTGCTAATGAGTGTTGACAAGGAAATTGCAGAAAAAGTAAGAGAATTAAAAGGAAATACCTTGGTAGTTGTTGGATTATTTCACTTAATTGGGGCATATTATAATTTAGCCAGGAGATTAAAAGGATCTAAAGTTTACAGGCTTAATGAATTCTGAAATTTACTTCTTTTCATGCTCTCTTTTAAAAATACCTAAGCTAATAAAAAAAGTGATTGCAGATAAAAGTTCAAGGAGTATTAAAATATCTCCTTTTTTATTAATTTTCTGATAATAACTTCTTCCTTCTTGTACGTCTTCTCTTTTCATTAAAGCTTGATATTCTTCCCTCAATTTATCTTTTTCTTCTTCTATGGATTTTGCATAATCTTTTTGCTCTTTTAATTCATACCCAAGTTTATTTCTTTGAGAATCTAACATTAACCTTAAAGGCACTTTAATATCAATGTTGGAATTTAATTCTTTTTCTAAATTATAAAATTGATGCTCTATTTCATAACTTCTTAAAATTTCTCTTGGTATTTTATGCAGCTGATAAGTATAATAAATACTGCTTGTTATGCTGGTTACAAACATGCCTGCACTGATGCACAAAGAAACACAGCCTAATCTTTTTACCAAACTCATGATTTTTAGTATTTTGCTATATTTTTTTTCTCATAAGTTTTAGTCCAAGCAAAAATGGAAAGTAAGATAAAAACACAGTGGATAGTGAAACTAATATATTTTTTCCCAGTTTGTCTTTATAATTTCTGCCTTCTTGTACATCTTCTCTTTTCATTAAAGCTTGATATTCTTCATTTAACTTTTCCTTTGCTTTTGACAGAGAATCTGCATGTTCTGTTTCTTCTTTTATCTTATCTTCTAGTACACCTTTGGGATGATTTAAAATTGATTTTAAAGGCATGCTTAACCTAACTGGGGCATCTAATTCCTTTTCTATTCTTGAGACTTCACCTCCAATATAGTAAGTTCTTTTAACTTCATCAGGTAATTTATCAATTAATGTAGCATTGAGTACATAAGAAACAGAGCCACTTAAGAACATAACAGCACTAATTCCATAACAAGTCCAGCCTAATTTCTTCATTAAGCTCATTAAACTAATATAATACTGATTTATTTATAAATCCTTTTATTACTTTTTGGAATTATCTTTTGGAGTATAATCTTTTATATTTCTAATTAAAAAAACAATTGTAAAAGCGAATATTAATCCAAGACCAGCAGATATGCATAAAAATTTTTCAATAGATTTTGAATAACTAATCCTTTTTTGTATTTCTTCCTGAATTAGTGGCCGCATAACAAGATAATTATATTCTGCTTCTAAACCATCTTGTTCCCAATATAATAAACGCATTTTTCCTTTCTCTTTCGGAATATTTTCTACAGGAATATTAACTTTTTTTTCAATTTCTGAAATTCTTTCCTTTATATCAAGAAGCCTTTGAAATTCTATTGACTTTGTTTCTAGATTCTTATTATATTGTTCTGCCTTATATAAACTACTACTAATGCATACAGCACTTGCAAATGATAGCCCACATAAAACACTATTGCTTAATCTCATTTAAGATTTTTCTGGTAACTTGTTTTCTAAGTTTTTCTCCATTTTACTCATAATATATAAGAATATAACAACTTATAAATATATATTAAACAGTATAATCATTCTTAAAAGTTCCAGATAACTTATTCAGTAAGCCATGAAGTTTGCTCATTTTTCTGACTGCCATATAGGTGGGTGGAGAGAACCTGAATTAAGAAAGTTAGGAATAGAAACTTTCCGGAAAGCAATAGATCTGTGCATAAAAGAACATGCAGGTTTTGTCTTGATTTCAGGAGATTTATTTGACACTGCTTTGCCGCAAACTGAACTTATTAAAGAAACTGCAGATATCTTGAAAAAACTCCAGGAACATGACATTAGTGTTTACGCCATCCCTGGAAGCCATGATTTCTCGCCCAGCGGAAAAACAATGATTGATGTTTTTGACAAGGCCGGGTTGCTGCATAATGTAGTTAAATTCAATGAAAATAATGAATTAGAATTTACAGAAGACAAAACTGGAATAAAGATTACAGGGTTATATGGGAAAAAACTTGGACTGGAAAAGTTTGATTATGAAAGATTAAAAAAAGATAATCTGGAAAAAGAAAAAGGATTCAAGATTTTTATGTTTCATACTGCCTTGGAAGAATTTAAGCCTGCTGACATGGAAAAAATGGAGGCTTACAGCTATAAAGACCTGCCTAAAAATTTTAGTTATTATGCTGGAGGGCATGTGCATTATATTTATGACACAAAAAAAGAAGATTATGGACTAATTACTTTTCCAGGGCCTACTTTTCCAAATAATTTCAAGGAACTTGAAGAACTTGGGTGTGGCGGATTTTATATTGTTGATGACAAACTAAATCTAAATCATATCAAAATAAAACTTAAGGAAGTTATAAGCTTAAAAATAAATGTAGACAACATGGATAGTGATGAAGCTGGGGATTTTATAATAAATAATATTAAAAAAAATGACATAAAAGACAAAATCTTGCTGCTGAGAATATCTGGAGTCTTGAAATCCGGCAAACCGACAGATATTGATTTTAAAAAGATAATTAATTCTGTAAAAGAAGCTTATGCTGTGTTGAAGAATACCAATAAATTAACTGGCAAAGAAACTGAGATTAACGATGAAAATAACTATAGCAGCATAAAAGACATTGAAGATGAAGTAATAAAAAATAATCTGCCAGGATTAAACATTGAAAAAAATGAGGTAGAATTCATAAAAGAAATAATAGCTATTTTTGACAAGGAAAAAAAAGAAGGAGAAAAGAATACTGACTTTGAAAACCGCATAATAAAGGATGCTGAAAAAATTCTTGAGCTATGATAATAAAAAAAGTAAAACTGGAAAATATAAGAAGCTATACAAAAGATGAAATAGAATTTTCCAAGGGAATTACTTTGCTGTCTGGAGATGTCGGATCTGGAAAGTCAACAATACTTCTTGCCATAGACTTTGCATTGTTTGGGCTAAGAAAAGGACATTTAAGCGGGTCCACTATTTTAAGGAATGGGGAGAAAAACGGCAATGTTGAGCTGAATTTTGAAGTTGACAACAGAGATTTTACAATAAAAAGAAACCTTAAAAGAAGTTCCTTAGGAATTACTCAGGACTACGGAATTTTAGAAGCAGATGGAAAAGGAAAAGAGCTTAGTGCAGTTGAGCTGAAACAATTCATAATTTCACTTTTGAATTACCCACAGGAGTACCTTACTAAGTCAAAGAATTTTATCTACAATTACACAATTTACACTCCACAAGAGGAGATGAAACAAATCTTGATAGGAGAAAAAGAATACAGGATTGATACTATAAGAAAGGTTTTTGGAATTGACAAGTACAAGACAGTAAAGGAAAATTCAAAAATATTTGTAGATTACCTAAAAATAAAGAAAAAGGAGGCTACAATTGCTCTTGAGAACTACCATGAAAAAATCTCTGACAAGGAAAAAACTGAAAAAGAAATTGGAAAAAACAAAATAAATTATGCTGAACTGCAAAAATATCTGGGAAATATAAATTCTAAAATTATTAATTTTAATAAAGAGATTGCCAATGCTGAAGAAAACATAAAAGAATTATACAACAAGAAAAAAGAATTAGAAATAAATGAGTTTAATTTAAAATATAATAATGAGCAAAAGAAAAAGAATAATTTAGAAACAGAACTGCTGGAAAAAGACATAACAAAATTAAAAGATGAGTTTAAAGAGGAATTAATTTTTAATAAAGTTGAAAAAACTGAGAAAGAGAATGTATACAAAAACTTAAATGAAGAATTTAACAAGATAAAAATAGAAATAAGCCAGTTAAATATTAAAAAAACAAATTCTATTGATATTATAAACAGCATTAAAAAACTTGATAAATGTCCGACGTGCAGGCAGGATGTTTCTCCTGACTATAAAAATAACATCTTTTCAAAAGAAAATGACAACATAAAAAATCTTGACCAAGAATTGATAAACCTTAATGAAAAACTGAAATTCATCAATAATGGAATCAAGCTTGCAAAAGAAGAGCTGGACAAAATTATAGCAAAAGAGATTCAAAGTGAAGCATTAGCTATCAAAAGAAAAAACCTAAATGAAAAAACAAAAAAAGTTGAAATTCTTGAAAAGAATAACCAGAACATAAATATAGAAATAGATATTCTTAATGAAAAAATCAAGAACTTAAACAATCATATAATTAAATTTGATTCTTCTGAAAAGCTATATCAAATATTAAAAGATGACCTGAAAAAACTCCAAACAGAACAAAAAGATTTTGAAATAAAAAAAAGCGTTGCTGAAAATGAACTTCTAAATTTAAATACAAACTTGGGAAAACTTGACAAAGAAATTGAACATATGAACAGTATAAAGAAAAAATTAACCAAATATAATATTTTTCATGATTTTTTAAGCAATAATCTTATCAGTATCTTAGATATAATTGAAAGAAAAGCAATGATTAAAATAAAAAATGAATTTGACAGCTTTTTCCAGAAATGGTTTTCCATGCTAATTGACAGCGAGACAATAAAAGTCAGATTGGATGAAGAATTCACGCCCGTAATAGAACAAGCTGGGCATGAGATTGAATATATAAATTTGTCTGGTGGAGAAAAAACAGCTGCTGCACTTGCTTACAGGCTGGCTTTAAACCAGATAATAAATACTTTTGTAAGCGAAATAAAAACCAAGGACTTATTGATACTTGATGAGCCTACTGACGGATTTTCTTCAGAACAGCTCGACAGGCTGAGAAATGTTCTGAATGAGCTTAATACTGAGCAGATAATAATTGTAAGCCACGAGAGCAAAATTGAAAGCTTTGTTGACAGAATAATCAGATTGGAAAAAAATGAACATGTAACTAAGATTATTTAAAATATTCTGTGTTTTATGATTTAATTTTGAAAAGTTTTCGGAATTTTCTGGGTAATTCATATTAAGAATTACATCCTAAAGCAAGTTCATGTATGAAATATTTGAAACAGTTATTTTTAAAGAGAATATTTATGACTGGCCATTATCTCATAAAACAATAATCCCTAAGATTATAGACAGGTTAAAACAAAACCCATTTTTAGGAAGCCCTTTAGGATATAAATTTTTCAGAGAAATCAGGATAAAAGAAAAAAGAATTTATTTTCTTGTTTATGAGGATTTAAACTTAGTTTTATTGGTTTCTGCAAGCGGTAAAAAGAACCAGCAAGAAATGATTAATAATATCAAAAGTAATTTAAATAAATTTAAAGAAATGGTAAAAAAGCTTAAGCAACCCTTCTTATCTGCCTTTTTTTTACATCTTCCAAGGCGCCTTTAAGCTGTTCACCAATTTCATTATAAACCTCTTCAAATTTATTAAGCTCCTTGGATTTTCTTTTTAAGTCCTGATATTCTTTAAATTCGCCTTCAGATATCTCGATTGTTTTTTCTTTCATAGCTTTTTATTGTTTTTATTGTTTTTAACTTTTGTGGTTAATTTTCCGGAAGATTTGCAGTAATCTTTTGTAAATAAAATAAACAATCAAGCCACTTAATGCACCAATTAAATTAAAAAGCATATCTACTGAAGAATTTATCCATGCTCCTCCCAGATTATAATCTCCAGTTACATCTCCTGTACCCCCAAAATAAAGAAAACCTTCACCCTGGCCCAAAGTCAAATAACCTATATATTCCGTCATCTCTATAATTGAGCCTATACCTAATGCTGCAAGAACTGCAATTAATATTAAAATTGCTTTTTCTGTTCTAGATTTTTTAAAAAAAGTCTTAATATAATTTATGAAAAATATTGACAAGGAAAAACCGCCAACAAAATGAGTTAAGTTGTCATATGGAAATGGAAATGGAGAATTGCCATAAAATCCAAATATACCCAAATTATGAAACAGCATAGCTAAAAAAATTAATATAAAAATAGTTTTGTTTAAATTAAATTTATGGTATAACAAGAATAATATTGTTATAACAATAATTGATGTAGCACTATCAGCTATATAATAAAAAGTTTTTGAAAGAATAGAGTATATTATAATAAAACAAAAAGCCAGAACTGCCAGGATATAAATATAGGTCTCTTTTTTCATGTTAAAATTTATTTTCTAAAATTGTTTCATATGGCTTGATGCATTATCTGGCTTAGTATCTTACCTTTACCTAAAGTCCTCTTTTTTAATTTTTAAATATTCTTTTGCAGATAATTTAAAATTTTTTGTGTTTATTATCTGGCTGTCAATAATCATTTTTTGCTGCTTGCTCCACACCTCATCGGGATGGGTTTTAACATATTTAGCCCAGAACTCTACAAAATTCATCCTATCTTCTTGATTATTTCTTCCTGGCTTAAGCTTTTCCATTTTCTATAAGACTTTTGTATTTCTCAATCTTTTTAATATTTATGTTTTCCTTAAAAAGTTCTTCAAGATGTTTTGCATCTTCAATATCTTTATCTGATTTTAAATAATATTTTTTAAAGGCGATTTGCCTTTCTATAGATGATATTTGTATTTCGCCAAGAGGAGTCATAACAGTAATTTTATCACTAAAAGCTTTTTGAGACAGCTTGTTTTTTGCAAATTTAATTTCAAAATTAGGGATTGGTTCATTTTCAATGGAAAACCTAACTGCCAAACCATCTTCTAAGTAGGAATATATCTCATTAATGTCTCCAGAATTTAAACACCAATAATTTTGTTTTATCAACTCAGCATAAAGAATCTTAAATTTCTCTTTATCTATTTCTTTAATAAAAACATCTATATCCTCAGTTGCTCTTGCCCTGCCGAATAATATTGATACATAACCGCTAACAATGACATAATCAACGTGCTTTTCCAATATTTTTATGAATCTTATTACAAACTTATCCAATTCATTCATAATTTTATCCAGCTTTATTGTATTTTTGTTAATAAATTCCATAATTATCCCTGGAATTAAGAAATAGGGAATTAGATATATAAATTTGCCTTTTTTACAAATGAAATTTTTAAATATTCATGTTAAAAAACTAAGTAGGTGTGCTATAAGCCAGCTTCTGTTGAATTTCCTTTCGGAAAAATTCATGCCAACATTTGACTTAGCGTTCTTATGAACTTGCACCAGCCAGGGCTAGCCTTTCATCCTTTCCTATGGAAATGTCCTTGGGTTAGCTCGTTTCCTTCTCAGGAAACTTCGCCATTTTCATCCTATCCATAGGCGGTTTTTTTTCTGAGCTGTTGCCAACCTTTTCAGGTTCTTTCTCTCGAAAGTGGCTTTGAACCTTTTTGGGAAAAATCTTCACCAAAAAAGCTTGGGTGGCTGGACTTTCCTCAGAGTTAAACTCCGGCAGTTAGCTGCACACCTATTTACTTACTAATTAAAGAATTAGGGTTTTTTAAAGGTTTTTATTTTGTTGAGAAACAGTAAGTTATATCTTCACCATTTACATTATATTGCTGCCTGAATTTTTCAACAATTTTTGGAACTTCAAAATACCCATTAGTATCCCAAAATTCTTCTGGTTTCTGCTTTTGAGACTTTTCTCTTACTACGACTCTAAAACCAGTTTCTATACAGGATGTTCCTATTTCTTCAGTATTTTCTAAGACAATCTTTTCTAATATTGGGTAAACTGCTATTTTGTATTTCATTTTTTTAACTCGTGTTGAATATCTAAAAATAACGGATTTTTTGATTTCTTTATTTCTTCACTTGTTAATCTTGCATATTCTGGCTCTCTTTCCATCCAACCAGGCCAACCACCCTTTGCCAAGTACAATGCAAATCTTGAAAAATGTATGGGTTCAACTTTATATTGGCCAAAAATAACTTCCTTATAATCTTCGGAAATTTCTATTGAAATCGGTTTTCTTTCATTTAGTAAATCAACTTCATCTTCCAAACTAGGCTGACCTTTTTCTTCTCTTTCTTTCCAAGAGTCTAATTCAGGCAGAAAAGAATCTTCTTGCTCCATAATTTCAGTTAAAAGATCAACTAAATTTTCATTAAATTTTGTCCAGAACTTATGCTTATCATAAACTAAAAATTTACCTTTTTTTATTTCTGGATTTTTGGCTAAAAATTGAACAAGTTCACAGAAATGTTTTGTTGGGAAAGAGTAATCTCCAAAACTTGAAAACTCTATAAATGAAGCATAGTATCCAGCTACTATTCCTCCGTGAGATTTTGTTATAACTTGAATAGTCATTTTATTATCTTTTAATCTCTGCTTCCTTTAATATACCTTCAAGAACTTCGTTTGCTATATTTCTACTTGGCGAAAATACACTTAATCTTGTTAAAGAAGGAGCAATTCTTTCAAGAAGAAATGTACTATCTTGTTTATGATAGACCTTGCTTTCCTTGACTAATTCTCTTACTATTGCTCCACCACCAACTATAGATCCATCTTCT
>JACPNF010000068.1 GCA_016185635.1 Candidatus Woesearchaeota archaeon | reverse complement strand
TGAAAGCTCATCAAGCAAGAAACAAAGTAGAATTTAAGCCGTTAGTTCTATCAAAAATGCAAAGCATTCAGAGAAAGCCAGATATAATAAAATCTTTTTTTATTGGTACTTATGTGCTTTAATCATCAGAATTATCTATAGATTCAAAAACCCAGTCTTTTACAATAGCCTGATAAATCATAAAAAATTTGTCTATGTTTTCTTTGTATTTTTTTAATTCTGTTACATATGACTCTTCACGTTCCTTAGGATCTTGTGATGTTCTGAATGCATGCAGCTCAGATGATGTTTTAATTAACTGTGGTTTTCTTGTCTTGTCTGGCTGGAATTCGAATGAAAACTCTGTTTCAATAAGATCGCGCAATTTTGTCAATACTAAACTTCCACTTCTGTTCTTGTTTGAGATTATCTCTTCCTCTCGTTCTTGTAATGTATAGCTTTCAGATCTTCTTAAGTGGCTTAATACATAAGTTAAGGCTGGAACTGAACTGAAAAGGCGTTTTGCATTATTTTCATCAAGCTGTTTTTTGCCTTGTATTTTCTTGCCCTGAATCCAGTGCTCAATCTTTCTGGATTCTTTTGAATATTTTAATGCAAGATCTGTTGCCTTGTCATTTAACTCCCTGGCTTTTTGTGATTTTTGGTCTGCAGCCTGCATAAGCTCAGGCATTACCCTTAACCTCGATAATTTTTTGCCTAAATTTTCATTAAATTCCATGTACCTTTTGAAATCCTTTTCTTCCATTTCAGGAGCTAATAATTCATAGAATTCATTGATTTTTTTTATTTCTTCTTCAATTTCAGAATGTAGTTTGCTGAACTTGTCTACAGGCAGAATATCATCCAAATTCCATTTCATTGCAGTTTCTGGCATTATCTTTCTTAGGTTAAATGAATTAATAAACCTTTATTTAACCTGAATTTATATATTCTTGAGGCTGTATAGAAAATCTTATAAATAAAATTAATCTAAGATTAATATATAAAAAGTGGTGAATTTATGAATAAAAAGATTATATTCCTGTTTTTAATACTTTTAATAGCCATAGTTCCTGTTTTTGCCTATGATTTTTTTAGTGAAATTAACCATGGTTTTGATGTTGTAAAGGCCAGTTTTTATAACAAGAACCTTGAGTCTAATAAAAATGCTAATTTAGTTACTGGAGAAGTAGTCCAGCAAAACTGCCTTGATGAAAATACCTTGTTTAAGGTTAGTTCAAGCACAAATGCACATGCAGCTGTTTATACTGACCAGAATTATAATTTCAAAGCATGTTTACCTGTCAATATTAAAATAACTGACAGGACTTGCAATCCAGATGGCAGCAATGTTATAATAAAGTTAAGTGCTAATTTTAATGCACATGTTGAAAAGCCTACACAAAATAATTACAATGTAAATGTCTGCAGTTCTGATATAGCTTGCAGTTATAAGTCTATAAGCTGTGGTGCTGGAGAAGAGTGTATAGCTTCAATTTCTGGAGACACAAATGCTCATATCTCTGACTGTTCTCCTGGCTATGATACTAAATTATGCTGCAAAGCTTCTCAATGTTCGTCAAGCAACCTACCAGCATGCACTAATCTGGATTCATGTGCAAATGCAGGAGGAGTATTTTACCCTCCAAATGATCCTAAGTGTTGTCCACAAGGAAAAAGGTGGGATTCAACAAGAGGTTTATGTGTAGAAGCTTCTGGTTTTTCAACTTGTACTAAATATCCTCCAGAACCAGGTTCTTATGATCCAGCAAATCCACCACATCAACAAACTTGCTGTCAGGCATCTTTAGCTTATGGATTTTGGACTCCAGCAGGAGTTTTCCCATAAGGACTTTTTGTAAATAACAAACTTTATATATAAGTTACCACTAAAAAATTACTAAATAATAAGGTTAAAAATGAGTTTGGAAAATAAAATTGAAAATACTGGTAATTTTAGAAGAATTAGTTCTAAATTATTATCATATGTTTTAGGAGCTTCTTTAGCTTTAATTCCAGCTTATGGCTGTAAAAAAGGCGGCGGTGGAGGTGGATCTCCAATTCCAAGCCCAGGACCAACCAATAGTACTCCTATAATAACTTCAAATCCTATAACTAATTCAGATGAAGGACAAGGTTATGCTTATGATGTAAATGCTTCTGATGCTGATAATGATCCATTAACTTATATTTTATTGCAAAACCCAAATGGAATGACTATTAATTCAGGAAATGGTTTGATAAGCTGGGCAGATCCAAAAGATGGAAACCATCCTGTAACAGTACAAGTTTCTGATGGTAAAGGTGGTTTAGCAAATCAAAGTTATATTTTAACAATTAATAATCAATTTGATGATATTTCTGGAAAAGTTAAAGATATTTTAAGAGGAAATGTTGTTACAAATGGTGTTGATGTAATGTTAGCTCATAAAGATCAAAATGGAGATGTTCTAAGTGATTTTATCGCAAGAAGTGATATTAATGGAAATTATTTACTTTCAAGAATTCCAACTGATGTTTCAAGATTAGTTATATTAGATGGATCAAATTATTTATTACATAAATCTGGAACTTTAAGAACTACTAAAGATGTTACTAATTTAGATTTAGAATTAATACCAGATACTTTTAATTTGAATTTTTATAATGAAGTTGCAAGAAATCCAGTAGACGGTGGTCAAATACAAAGATGGTTAAATAAACCACAAGTTTATATCAATACAAGTCCAGCATTAGGTTCTGGAAATATACCAACACAGCAGGAAATTGATTTAGCTGTTGATACTTTTAGAAATAAAATTCCTTTATTTAACAATGGTTTTACTGACAGCAATATAACTATTACTATTGGAACAAATCCTCCTGCTTATGGAACTCCAGGATTTATTAGAGCTGAATGGGATGATAGTACTGGAGCTTTAGGTATTCATGGAGAGTTTTTAAACGGAAATGAAATAGTTAGTGGAATTGTTGCTGTGAAAACAGGTTTAAATGGAAGCCAGCAAATTTATGTAAACGGGCAGGAAATTTCCCAGGTGTTCGGGGCAAGAAATGACTCAAATTTAGTTCCAAGTATATTTAATGATCCACAAACACCAGGAGTAGATACTTACCAGCAAGTTGATTTAGATACTGGAAGAATACTTTACAAAAGACCAATAGGGAATAAGAGTGAAAGTGCAAGAATAAATGGTGTTCTTAGAACAATTTTAGATTCAAACCCAGACAACACACCAGTTCAATAAATTCTTTCAAAGATTTTATAAACCTTGTTTTTAGAGAGGAATAATACTCTAAAATGGCAAAAAGATTATCAGATATATTAGCAGACAATGCAGGAAAAATTTCTTTAGGCCTGGGAGCATTGCTTGGGGTAACTGCAGATTATTTTTTGGGAGAAGAAAGAAAATATATTTTTCCAAAAGAATATGCCTCGGCAATGTTTGGGATGGCTGTTTCAGCTATGGCTTTTGCTTATTTTAAATCCTTGACTGCGTTCAAAGACCCGGTATTTAGAAATTCTTTCAAAGTTTTTTTAAAAAGTCCTGTATGGCTTGCAAAAAAAGCTTTTTTTGAAGAAAAAAAAGAATATGACAAGTTGATAAGCTTGTTAGAAGAATCAAGGCCATATTTCAAGAGCGAAGCTGGAATAGACCTGCAAATAGGAAGTATTTTAGTTAAAAAAGGAGACATAGAAGGAGCAGTTGAATCATTTAAAAGATTTTTTCAAAATTTTTCTTCGCAAAGGCCCCCATCCTGGTTTTTTGAAAGTGTTATATTAGCTGAAAAGAAGTACGAAGCCCAAATAAAGATGGGAAACAATCCTATAGACACGGAGAATTATTTTGACCTTATAGATATAGGATTAAGGTCAGGAAATATCAAAGCTGGTGCTCACTATTGGTCAAGATTATGTGACATTGAATTAGAAGAAAGAAAAGACCTGAATGTTTTGTATGCAATGTTTTTAGATTCACTAGAAAAAAACAAAAAAAATCTGCAGGGAAAAGATGTTATTATGCCTGCTGAAACAAAACCTAAAATGCAATGGGAAAAATCATTAAGCTTGATATTGTCAGAAGAAGGAATAGAAGAAAAGTTCAGAAAAATAGCAGATTCAAGAAACGAAGTCTTGGAATATGGTCCGAGCAAATTTTTAAGAAGTACATTTGTATTCAAAAGAGGAAAAAACGAAGAAGACCTAAGAAAAGGATATTTGGTAAATTTATTTTTAGAAAACCTTAATCAGAAAATAAAATTAGCAAAGTCATTAATATTTTTGCCAGAGCATAATGGTTTAGCATATGACATAAGCAGGAGAAAGCCATTAAGAAATCTTGAAGATTTATTTAATGAACTAACTGATGCAGAAAAGGAGCCTACTTTATGTGAAGCGCTTGCAAACGAATCTATAATTCATAGGGCTTCCAGAGAAATAATCAAAGAAGCAGAAGAATATCACTTAAGTGCTGATGGAATAGAGCCAGTTGTATTAAAAAGGTTTGATTATATAAAAGCATTAAAGAGAAGGCTGTTTGACAGGCTGGGTATTAATCAGTCTGGAATAGCATTCCTAAGCTATCTTGAACTTGATAAGTACAAAGAATTTGTATTAAGTTTAATTAATGGAGATTTGGCAATTTCAAACATATTGGAAGACGGAACTGTTCTTGATTTTGAAAAGGCAGCAATAGGAAATCCTATGATAGATGTTATAACAACCTTAGAAGATCCAAAAAATGGAAATGTAAGCAGGGAAAAAATATTCAGGGAAGTTTATCTTAGAGATTATGGAACATTAGAAAGAGAATTCCTTGAAGAAAGTTACAAACCATATGCTGTTTTTGTTTCAGCCTATCAGGTTGGAAGCAAAACTCATCAGGGAGACATAAAAAGAGCAAAAGGATTTGCAATAAATGTCATGGAAAAAAGCAGTTCAAAAGTAAAAGATAGTTTTGCAAGATATTTAAGAAGTTTGGAAACTGAAAAAGCAAGAGAGTTGCAGGAAGTTTTGTAGAATTTCCAAAAATATTCCGGAATTCATGAAAATCTTTAGGGAAGATTTATATATTAGTTATACTTTGTATAACTTATGGAAATTATAGAAACCAAAGCTAAGCGATGGGGAAATTCTATTGGAATAGTGATACCTAGTGAAATTGCCGAGAAGGAGCATATTAAAGAAAATAAGATAGTTAGACTATTTATTATTAAAGACAATAGAAATGTTGCCAAAGAAACTTTTGGTTTATTGAAAGGCAAGATAAAAAAATCTGCACAACAAATTAAGGATGAATTAAGGGAAGAACTTTATGACTGAACCTTTATTTTTTGATTCTTATGCTTTGATTGAACTAATTAACGGAAATAATAATTATGAAAAATATTCAAATTCTATTATAGTTACAACAAAACTTAATCTTTTTGAACTATACTACCGGTTTCTTTTAGATTTTAATAAAGAAATAGCTGCCTTTTTTTTAAACTATTATTATGGGTCTATTGTAGATTTTGATAAACAAATAATCGGAGATGCAGCAGAACTAAAATTAGCTTATAAAAAACAAAAACTTTCAATGACTGATTGTATAGGATATATAATTGCCAAACGAATGGGAATAAAATTTTTAACAGGGGACAAGGAATTTGAGAATTTTGATAATGTTGAATTTGTAAAATAATCAAGCTTTTTAGAGTTTTATAAGACTTCTAGAAAGATTATATTAATTCTTTTTTGCCTTTGTACCAGCCTATATGCTCTGATAGTTTAGAATTCATTATAGCTATTTTAGAGTGCAAGAAAAAAGTATGTCCAAGATTTGCTATTAACAAAGCTATTACTAATTCTTCAAAACCCAAGCTTCCCCCAAAAATTTTCCTGATTATTTCTATTATTATATATACTGTAAAGATTACAAGTACCCAATAAAATATATTTCTCCAGTTTTTCATTTTACGTAATTAACATTTTAATAAACCAGGCAATTAATACAACTAATAAAACTGCAACCGCAACATTTAGCCAGTCAATATCTTTTATTTTAATCATCTAAAAAATAAGGTTTTTAAAGTTTATAACAATTTCTGGTAATAATCCGGAAACCTTTCAAAAACATTTAAAAAGCCAGTAAAAATCCAATTCTAAAATGATCTCAATAATAATTACTTCATTTAAGGAGCCGTTGACAGTTGGAAAAGCAATAGAATCCTTCTTAAATCAGGATATAAAAGTTCATTATGAAATTATAGTAAGCTGCCCTGACAAGGAAACAGCAGATGTAGTTAAGGAGTACAGCAAAAAATACAAACAGGTAAGGCATTTCCATGATACAGGAATTGGAAAAATGCATGCATTAAACTTGTTGTTCAAGGAATTAAAAAAACCTGAAATATTAATCTTGACTGACGGAGATGTTTTTGTTTCAGGTAATTCTGTAGATAAAATTTTGGAAGCTTTTAAAGATACTAACATAGGCTGCATAACAGGAAAGCCAGTTCCATTAAATCCAAGAAATACTTTATTTGGTTACTGGTCGCATTTATTGTTATATGGTGCTCATAAAGCAAGATTAAAAAGGTCAATTAAAGAAAAATATTTTACTTGCACAGGCTATTTGTTTGCTTTCAAGAATAATATAGTGAAGGAATTCCAGACAGATATTCCTGAAGACGCGATTATACCATTCATTTTCATGGAAGAAGGATACAAAATAAAGTACATTCCAGAAGCAGAAGTTTATATTAAATACCCTGATAATTTCAAAGAATGGATAGAGCAGAAAAAGAGAGTTTCAAAAGCATATATAAACTTGGCAAAAGTAACTTATAATGGAAAGCATGTTCCAAAAATGAAATCATTCTTAAACGAGATTTTTGAAGGCACTTTAATAGCCTTGACTTATCCAAAAAATATTAGAGAATTTTTTTACACATTGTTGTTGTTTCCAGCAAGATTATACATGTGGCTCAAAGTATTTCAGGAAGCAAAAATATCAAAAAAACAGCATGCAGATGCCTGGAAAAGAGTTGAGAGTACAAAAGAATTATAAATAAGAAAATTGCATTTTAAAAAAAGATGGCAGAAGACAAAAAATATAAAAAACTAAGAGAATTTTTTAGTAATAAATATAATATTGTTTTAGTTCTAATCCTGTTATTTGCTTTTATAGTAAGAATGTATTTCTTTTTTCATACAATAGAGCAGCCTTTATGGTGGGATGAAGCCCAATATGGAGAACAGGCAAGGCGTTTAGGTCTTGATTTGGGAACAAATAACATATGGTATTATAGAAGAACAATGTTGCTGCCAGTTTTCTGGTCATTTTTATTTAAAATAGGCTTTGGAGAAACATCATTAAGGTTTACAGAAGTTTTGTTTTCAGTTTTATTGGTTTTTGCAACTTATTTGGTAGGTAAGAAATTTTTTGATAAAAAAGTAGGATTAATAGCAGCATTTGGAGTTGCATTTTCAAGAATTATTTTGTTTGAAACTACAAGATTGCTGAATTCAGTTCCAGAAGCATCTTTCATGTTGCTTGCAGTATATTTTTTTTATAAAGGTCACCTAAAAGAAAATAAACCAAAATATATTTACTTAGCAGCATTGTTTGCTGGCCTTGCAATGTCATTCAGGTTCGCAGCCTTCCTGTCAATAATCTCATTCGTTTTATTAGTGTTTATAAAAGAGAAAGGAAAGATATGGAAAAACAAACATATATTTGGAGCAGCTTTATTATTATTATTAATTCTTTCTCCATTTTTTTATTCTTACCAGAAAAATTATCCAGGTGGAGTAAAGGATTTTTTAAGGCATTATGGTGGAGTCGGAGTTGCAAAAGAAGAAAAACAGCAGCTCTTGGGCTGGTCAGGGGTTTATCAGTATATTAAAATTCTTCCTTCAAATATAAGCTGGTTTTTGTTTGCGATGTTTTTGATAGGCTCATTATTCTTATTGGATTTTTTGCTTGCTCCAGACTTGTTGTTTAAGGAAATTAGTCTGCAAAAGAATTTGTTTTTGTTTTTGTTTATCCTGCCTCCATTAATTTATCACGGCCTAAAAAGCGAATATGTTGAAGAAAGATATCTTATAGGTATCTTGCCGGTAATTTTGATTATTTCAGCATATGGAATAATAAGGCTATATGAATACTTAAAAGACTACAACAAGTATATTTTTGCTGGAATTATATTTGTTTTATTGCTGGCAAGTTCTTATCCAGTTATTAAAGATGCGAACTCAATTATAGAAAATAAAAAAACTTCTTATCAGCAGGTAAAAGAAGCAGCATTATGGATAAAGGAAAATTCCAAAAAAGGGGATGTAGTAATATCAAACTCAATTCCGCAGACGCAGTATTACTCAGACAGATCAACTTACTATGTGGAGAAGGAAGAAGAAATAAAAGATTTAAATCCAAAATATTATGTAGTATCAATTTATGAAAGATCAGCTCAGCAGTATATTGAATATCCTGAAAAAAATAAAGAAAGATTTAAAGAAAATGTCAAGGCATGGTTTGTAGATGCAACAAAAACACAGCCCTCTCTGGTGATTTATGAGTTTAAACAAGATTACTCCAATAAAACAGCAGGTATATTAAGAAAACCAGGATTAATATAATGGAAAAATACGAAGAAATTCAAAAAGAAAATACCAAACTGCTCAAAAAATTCGAAGAGTACTTATTAGAGAGTAATATAAGCAAAAAAACAATTAAATATCATATTAGCAATGTAGAATTGTATATTAATGACTATTTAGCAATTAATGAAGAAGAATATCCGGAGAGTATTGATGGATATACCCTAGAATATTTTTTCAGATGGTGTATTAATAAGTGGATATTTAACACAGTATCAGAACTGCTTTCTACTATTTACAGCATAAAATTATTTTATGAATATCTCAACAAAAATAAACAAGTACCGCATATTGATGAAATTCGGGAAGCCTGTGCAAAAAAAGATTATTATGCAAAAAAATTCAATAGCCATGAAAGGCTTCTGGGTATGTGAACTATGAAACTAAAAATTCAAGCAAACTGAAAAATGGGAAAAGAAATAAAGATATTATTTGATTCTTTAATGCAAAAAGCTTTCAAAGGAGAATTAGTTAAATGAAAGTAACAAAAACTGTAAAATATAATTATAAATTAACAGAAGAAATTTTAGAAAGAGATATTGATGAATTTATAAATGAAGCAAGAAAGGGTTGTTTTTCTTGGGATTCCAAACATGCCAACATTGGCTTAAGGATAATCAGGCAGTATTTCAGGATTTTACAGGAAAAGTTTGATAATAATAAATTAAAAGAATGCTTGCAGTGTTATCATAAACTAATCTTGTTTTTATTTGATTCTTCAACAGGTAAAGATAAAGCAGATTTTGATTATGAGGATTTATTAGCTAAAGTCAGCAATAATTTTGATAAATTTATTAATAATTACTTTATTTGTTTAGTGAAAACCTGTAATATTGAAGAGTTATCAGAAAAAATTGCGGAATATGCATCAAAGCTGCAGGAATACGGATTTGAATCTGATAAAAATATTTTATTGGAAAATTTAAATGAAGAACAATTAAAAGAATTAGGGGAAAGATTATTAACCAAACTAAATGGAATAACAAAAAAAGATAAAGACAAGCATTATATTTTATATTTTCTCTTGGATTTAGTAGAAAAACGAAAAGATAAAGATAAATATATGCAACTAGTTAATAAATTTGAAGGAATTTTAGATAATGAAGAAGTAAAATATTTGAGGGAAGAATATGGAGAAGATTGAGTTGACTAAAGAAAAACTGGATGAATTAAAAGAACAAACCAAAGATGAATTTGCCCTATTGCTTATAGAAGAACTTAAAAGAGACTTATCTTCGGAAGAATACAAAGAAACATATAAAAAACTTCTCTTTAACAGAATCCTGGCTTTAATCGAAAAAGAAAAAATAAAAATAAATTTGAAAAACAATAAATCTGTAAATTTTAACCAAATTATTGAATTTAATATAATAAAAAGAAGCGGTAAAAAAAGAAAGATTTCTTTAAATGGAAATACTACTTTAAAAAAACTAAGCAGTTTAATCCAGAGAGAATTTGATTTAGAACCAATGCATTTGTACGAATTTGAGATGAAGGAATTTAAATTTGGATCAGAATACGATGAATGGCGGGAAATATTTGATGAATTAGATAATTTCAAAATAAGCACAGCAATAAAGTCATCTAATTTATCAAGGGGAGACAGTTTTAAATTTCTATATGACTTTGGAGAAAATATAAAGTTTAACATTGAAATATTGGAGATAAAAGATGGCAAATGACAATGGTTTAATAGATCAATATGAAGAACTACAGAATAAAAAGAAAGAATTAGAAATGAAAGAAGAAAAATTAAAAAATGAAATTATTAAATTATCCCAAGAGAAAAATACATCGGTCTTATTCGGCACACATAAAAAATGCTCTATAAAAGAATATGTGAAAATAATTTATCCAGAAAATAAAACCATTATTGTAAATCTAATTAGGGAGAAATTACTTTATGATAAACTTTCATCAATAAACTATTTTAAGTTAGGCTCTGCTATTAGAAAAAATGAAGTTGGCAAGGAAATATCAGATCTAACAAAACAAGAGAAAGCATTTAGAATTTCATTAAAAGACATAAAATAAAATTTAGGAGGTAAAAATGGCACATAAACTTGAAGGAAATAAATTAATCATAGAATTGAACATGGATAGCAAGAAATTGTCAAAATCTGGAAAAACCATTATGCTTGCGACTTCCAATGGATTTAAATGGGAAGGAGATGTTGGAATTTCCTATAATATTGTGAAGAAAAAAGAATAACAATTGCTGGGAAAAATCCGGGAGGTTTTCGGATATTTTAAAATATGAGTTTAAATAAGATTATAATTTCCTTAAATACTTTCCATACCTCCTCATCTGCCCTTTTAAAAATCCCAAATTGCCATTGTGCTTGATATTCCTGTCAGTCATAAAACAGTACAGGCAGTTAATGCATTTTTTGTCTTCAGGAGTTTTTAACCCAATAGGACAGAATTCTTCGCATTTCTTAGATTTGCTTCCTTCTCTAAGATATAGCCTGAAAATAGTGTCATCATTATAGTCATACCTGTCCTGCCTTACTCCAAGCAAGGTAAAAAACATTGGCAGAGGGCCTTTCTTGAACAAAGGATCAACTAATTTGTTATACCTTAAGCGTATGAAGAAATTTTCAAGGAATATCTTTGCAAATATATTTTCTTTTGCTCTTTTTAATTTTGTGATTTCTGTTACATTTTCCAGATAATTTAAGTCTTCTTTGTCAAAATGCCCTTTTTCAAGAGCTAATTTTAAGTAAGGAACATAATCTAAATCAAACCCGAATAATTTAGTGCATAGTAAATCAACAGTAAAAGAATTTTTCCCGATTAAGATTAAATTTAATTTTTTGGGTGTTCCGGCAGCAGGACCGTTTCCTTCCATAGCAATTAATCCGTCAACAATATTCAAGTCAGGTTTTTTTATTTCATTCATTCTTACAATGTTTTTAACCAGGCTGTCATGTATGTTTCTCTTGTCCAAAGCCTGGTAGCATCCTACAAAATTCTTCATGCAAATAGTCATTCCAACCTCAATATGTGTTTTTACTTTCGGAAGATTAATCAGTAACTCATTGTCCAAGACCGGTTTCCCTATTTTTGCTTTCCCAGTTTCTAAATCAACTATTTCATACTCGCATTTGTTCAAGTTAATATATTTGACATTAAACACTTCAGCGATCTTGTCTATTCTTAATCTCTTGAAAACATCAATTCCTACATGGTCTATTCCGCAGTTTGGCCCATCAGCTATTGTAATATCATAATAGCCTCTTTTCTGTAAAGCCCTTATAACACTAGTAATCACCCTTAAATCAGTGGAATTTCCAGCCAAGGCATTTATGTCATTGTTTAAATTAGGCTTTAAAACAATTCTTGCATTCTTGTTTTTAGGAAGCTCATAATTATCAAGAATCTTGTCTATAAAATTAAATGCATCTTCAGCATTAAAGCATTTTTCCAGATAAACTTTATCCTTAAAATTATAAGTTTCCATAAATAACTCCAAGGCATTCATTCATATTTAAAGTCTTTTTGTTTGTTTTCCTGTTTATTATAAAAAAGCCGTCTAAGTCAGCTTTGTCTGGCATGTATCCGTGCATTCCATTGCATGGTTTCTTTCCCTGGTAAAAATTTGGCAATATTAAATATCCGGGGTCAGCAGCAAAAATCACTTCTCCTTGCTCAGTGCTTTGGGGAATGTTATACATATTTTTTTCTCCTATGCTTAAGATATGCCCGTTTTTTAATTTCTTTAATTCATTTGCAACCTCATTTCTAGTATTATTGTCTTTAAACCAGAACCTGGCCAGAGTAGAATCTAAAAAATAATCTGCATTTTTAAAATTTTTTGCAATGCTGTTTATGTCTATATATTCCTTGACATTAATAAATCCATGGTCACTCCATAAAACAACAACCCCATCATTAAATTTTGATATAAATTCATTTGCAATCAGGCTGCAATATTCATCCTGCTTTTTTATTTCCTTTAAAGTTTTTTCATGTCCTAATCCATATTCATGGCTTGTTTTGTCTAAATCAACTATATGTATAAAATAAACATCAGCATCTTCATTGAAATTTTTTATGAATTTTTTAACCTTATATTCATCATTTCTTTTTATGAAATCTAAATTAATTTTATTATTCTTTACAAAAAAAGGCCAGCTGTAATAAACAAAAGTGTTTTTTTGGAAAAAATCATTCTTCCACAGCCCATAATTGACGCTTGAGCTGAATTTGTCAAAAAACTTCCTCGGAATATAGTGCAGCTTGCTCAGGAATGTATCCCCTATAATATATTTTCCAAGAGCATATACATAAGACAAATAATTATTAGGCAGGGGCTTAAGCTTAAGCAGTTTTCCTAAAAGATTCTTTCTATAAATAAATTCTACCCAGATTCCAGTCTCATTAGGCAATTTCCCTGATATAAACGTATTTTCTATGCCTGTATATGCCAATAAGGTCTTTAATCTTAACAAGCTGTATTTTAAGCCAAAATCATGTAAAAAAGGCGTATTTTCATTATTAATGGAAGTAAAGTTCATACCATCTACGTAAATTATCAATGTTTTCATGAAAGTTCTAAAAAAACTGGAATTTTAAAGGTTATTATTATACTATATTATATATATCATAGAATATATTTAGATATTAAACCCTTGCTTTCTTAATTTTTTAATTAATCTTTTCTTTCCAGCAGCAATAGTCCATATAAGTGGTATATTTGGATAATCCCTTACTTTATAGCAGGCAAATTCAAGCCCGTTTTCCAAATGAATTTTACCTTCAAAAATATCTTGTTCAAGACCAAGAACTCTAAGCTTGTATTCTAGTTTATTATTGTCGCACCTGTTCTCCATTACCAGGACCTTGTAAATATCTCCGCCCTCGTAATAAAAAACCTCACTGCCTTCCTTGAAGATTTCTTGTGAGTCTTTTAGCATTATTTAGATATTATTTTTATTGTTTATATAATTGCCTGGCTAAACAATTTTCATTAAATAAAATAGAACATAAGCATCTGCATAATCCTGGCTTAATTCTTCCCAGGTCTTGGCATTAGTAGGATACACTTTTTTTAAGGTTCTTAATCCATTGTCAAAATTTTCCTTCGTAATTTTTAATTGGTCATCAATAGCAAATAAAATATATGGAACAGACCCAAAGATTATAGTATCAGGGCTTCTCTTGTTCAAGAAAATATTTGGATAAGCCTTTTTTTCTTTTAAAATTCTTAAAAAATATAAATATTTGAACCTTAAAGGTATGAGCCTTCTTGCAATTTTGCTTAAGAAATCAGAATTTATTCCAAAATTATTTTTTAGATAATGTTTTGCATAAGGAAAATAATATTCTTCTCCAAGGTTGATAATTGCGTTGCTTAATTCTTCAATGCTTTCAATTTTCTTATTTAAAAATCTGGAAAAAAAGTATTTCACAACCTCCATGAAATCTTTTCTTGTCTGAAGCCAGAATTTTACAGCATCTTTTTCAGGCAATTCTCCGTTAAAATTCAGCTTCCATAATGTATATTTCCTGACTTTTTCATTTAAATCAGGCAGTTTTTCATAAAGCTCCGGAAAATCATTTTTATAGTTTTCATAAAAATCTTCCATTCTTTTTTTGTATGATGGATAATATCTCCTGCTCAGGAAACTCAGGCTAGTGCAGCTGTCAATATATGCTTTGGCACAAAAGAAACTCAGGACAATATCATTATGTTTTCCATCCAAAGATAAATATTCTACTAAATGAGTCATTCTGTTTAATAAAATCCTTACTCCCTCTCCAAAGGGAATATCTTCAATTTTATAATCTGGAATTAAGTTTCTTACATCCTTTCCATAAATAACATTAGAGGCATTTCTTAGCTCATAATACCTGAGCATTGGAAATAATCTTTTAAGCTCGTCCAGTGTAAGGCATTTTAAGTCCAAGTAAAAATTATTCTCAAAGCTCCAGTCCTTGTCAAATCTTTTAAATGGTATTCCATTGCTGCCAAACTTTTCAGCAACTCTCCTCGCAATATTGTCAAGAACCTCATCATCTGCTTTTTTTCTTGTTATTACATAAACATCAAAGTCATTTGCAGGATAATATTTGTTGTTTGATTTTTTTACGCTACCTTCGCCGCGCCCAAAACCTCCGTAAATTAATACGCTTTCAACATCCTTGATATCTTTGCATATTTCATCTGTAACTACTTTTAGCTGCCTTTCTATTTCTTTGTCCACTTCTCCCCCAGCTAATGTAAACCTGCCCATTTTAATAGAAAAAGAAGAAAAAGCTTGTTTAAGAAGTTACCTAGTCCATTACTCCAAGTAATTTCAATGTTAGTTTTGTTCCAGCCTTGATTAATTCATCTTCATTAAAGCCTTCAATTATGACACACCCGCTGTCAGAATAAATCCTTGTCTGGTTAGTTAGCTTAAGCCATATGATAGCAGTTCTTTTAGTCACATCCTTGCAGTACTTGACAGGATTTTCTCCCTTTTTCTCTGTAAATGCCCCTTTTGTTGGAATATTGAACAAGAACCTGTTTGAGGTTACTTTGCTTATTTCAATCAAAGCTACAACGCTCTTTGCAGTCACGTTAGGGTTAGAAGGGTCCATAGTTATGAATATTTCATCTTTTAATAAATTATCCCTTAACTTACTGTCAGCAATCTCAATGTACTCAAGATCCTTGGGATTGTACCTTGTGCTTAAGTAATGAGGCTCAGGGTCATTTGCAAAAAATACTTCTATATTATAAGAATCCTTCATTACTTCATATACTGTAAAGCCATGGTAGTTAAATGATCTTGGTTCTTTGCTGTATTTATAAAAATAAACAAATAAGCCTGCAGCTACAAGAAAGATTACAATTATTGCTAAAATCTTTTTTTTATTCTCCATTTGGCAGTAAAGATAATATCATTTTATCTATAAATTTTATCATCTCATTTTCCGAACCATATACTTTAAGGCAGTTATTGCTGTAATTAATACTTAAATTTTGTTGTTTTTTAATTATTATAACCTTGTTTATAGGACTTGCATTTTCACAGGTTCTTATAGTAAAAGTCTTGCATTTTTCACTGTCTTCATAGCAGGAAAGAGAAATTCTTGGTTTTAAAAGCACTGCCAGGTCATTAAAGTGAGACAATACCCTATCTATCTTATCATCAGGGTTTATGGATAAGTAAACTTTTTCAGCAGTATTAAGTCTGTATTCATCTTTAGTTATAGCCTCACTTTGGCTTAGAAATTCAGGGTCATTATATAAGAATATTTGCTGGTTGTTTAAGTTTGTAACCCATCCTGTTTGCAGGCGTGTAAATTCATACCCATTGTATTTTTCGGTAATTGAATTTCCATTATTGTTGGAAGAAGAATAAGAAAGGATAAATCCAGCTGCGCTGCTTATCATTAAAAATATAATGCTAAGTGAGACTATTATCTTCCTTTTGCTTTGTTCCATGAAATCTACCAGAAATCAATTATTTATAAAACTTTTCCGAGGTTTTCTCCTAGTTTTTGTTCAAACTTTTTTCAAAAGTTTGTGCTGAAGGCTTTTTTTAAAAGGCTTCTTTAAAAAATAATAAGAAAAAAGGAAAAAATCCTTTTTCGTTTCTTGGAGTCTCTTTTTGCTGAAGCTTTTTTCTAAAAAGCTTCTCCCTGAAGGCTTTTTTTAAAAGGCTTCTCTAAAAGTTGAATTCATCACTTGACAGATCTCTGCTTGTAAATCTTATTTCCCCTTTCTTCTTTCCTTTGCCTTTTTTTAATAGGAAATAAGCTACAATTACTACTGCTACTATTAAGACTATTACTACTATGACTCCAACTGAAGTTGCTGCACCACTAGATACTAATCCAGATGATGGTTTACTTGACGGTTCAGGTGAAGGAACCTTTGCTTTTACAGCTAAAGTCTTTATTGTTACCTTTGCTTTTCCGTCTTCAATTGCATTTAACGATACTGATAAATCCTTTTCTCCATCTCCATCTACATCAACTTCTTTTGACTCTCCTAAGCTTAACTTTACATCAACTGGAGTTGATTCAAACCTTAATGTTGCTTCTTTGTCTCCTACTTCAAGGAAAGTTAACCTGTGTTGTGTTACTCCATCCAAAGTGAATGTAGTAGATTCTCCCTGTACTCCAGAAAGTCCACTTTCTGGTAGTTTTCCAGGTTCAACTTCTTTACTTAAGTCAACTTCAGCAACTTTTTCCTCTTCTTCCTCAACTGCTGTAGCAGCTGTATCATCTCCACCATAATATGTTGTAAAAGTCACTACACTTGATGCACTAAGTTTTACTGAATCTTCTGCACCGCAAGTCACAGTATATTTCCCAGCCTGGCCTGTATCCTGTCCTGTAAATTCAGCTTTTCCATCAGTAGGCTTCTTCTCAATTGAGCCTCCATTTGGTTGAGTTAATGTTATAGTGTAGCCAGTAGGTGAAGTGTCATTTGCGACACAAGTTGCTTTAATCTTCCCTAATGTTTCTATTCTGCTTTTATCTAATGAAAAAGTTATCTGAGGTGCTAAACTATCTATAGTAATGTTAAATCCTCTGCCATTATTTGATAAGTTCACCATATTGCCTGCTGAATCATTTGCAACTATCATGAAGGTTACTGTATTTCCCTCTGAGTTTATTTGTGCATATCTATCAACAATATCTCCAGCTAAACCAGCATATAGCAACGAACCATTTAGAACAGTATTATTGTTGCTACTAAATGGGCTATGCAGTATATTCATAGTTAAATTACCTGGATTTAAAGCATTAGCTCCATTTGGATTTAATACTGGTAATGCACTTCCATTTGATACCCAGTACATCCTTACAGTGTATAAGTAAGGTTCATTGATTGTAACTCTGACTGCTATAGTAGTTACGTTTCTTAAGTAAGCTCCTGTAGCTCCAGAAATAGATCCATTTATTTGGCTTAAGATAACAGTATTTGTGCCATCTGTTACATTTAAAGTAGATTCTGTAAAGCTTGGCCTTACCCTATCTATTGCTAAACTAATATTTGGAGCCCAGTTCTTTTGGAATGCTGCTCCTGCATAAGTTGCGTTTGTTACATTAATTCCAGCCAGACATCCGAAAGTATAATTGCCATCAGTCAAAGGTGAAACTGTTCCTGTTAAAGCACCATTTGCGTTAGTAGTAAAAGTTGTATTTCTGTATACAACAAAAGTTGCTGTCATGTTTGTACCTGATGCTGTTGTGTTTACTAAACCAATAAATGGTGTTGATTGATTTGAAATATTTTGTCCTAAACCACCAGTAGGACCAGAACCATTTAAATTATGAAACAAAGTTAAGTTATATACATGCAAGATATTACTACTACCCTCTAACGAAGTATTAGATAGACCTTCACACGTGATATTAAGATTAGCTGCTGTTGTAATATTTCTATATACTCCTGTTCCTGTAGAAGTTACAGTTGTAAAAGATGCTGTAATTTTTTCACCAGCTGATAAAACATATATTGCAAATAAACTGACAAGAACTAAAACACTAATTAAATAGAATAAAAACCTCTTATTATTCATTGATTTCCACCTCTCGATATTTAACACCTTTTGAAATATTTAATATTTGATATTTTTTATTTGAATTAAATATAAATTAACACAGCTTCTATATAAAGGTTTTGGTAAAACTGGATTGATTATCATATAATATCTCTTCTTAAACATATAGGTTTTACTCTTGTTTAGTGGTTTTATCTTCTTCAGCAACCTTGGTATTCATATTTATTTTCGTTTTTCTTTTTGAATTATATAAAACAAGACCAAAGATAAGGATAGCACCTAAAAAAACTATTATTATATTTCTTAATAGGTTGCTTTTTTCAAATTTGCTCCTACTATAAACTACTAAATCTTTGTTTGATGGTGCAGGCAATTGAAATAAAATGCTTGCTGCAGTTTTATTTGAACCCCTAAAAATAACATTTAAGTCTCCAGTATTATCCCTATTAAAATCCAGTTTTAGATATTTATTATTTGTTATAGTTGCATAATTAGGAACATCATTTTCATTATAGCTCTCTTTTTCAATGCCAATAAATGTTGCTAAAGTCGCAGAATCTTTTTTAATTTCTTTTACCAAGATAGTATTTTTTGCACCTGCTAAATCAAATTCAACTCGATCACCATCTAGTAACCCAATTAAATATGATCCTTCTTTTTTAAAATCAAGTTCATAAGTATTTCCTGCGCTTGCTATATTAATAGTAAGTAATAATATTACCAAGATTACGACAATTTTTCCTCTCATAGTGCTAATTAAATCAGAATAGCTGTTTATTAATTTTATTATTGTCCATTAGATAATTTCTTGGCTTCTTTTTTTTCAATTAAATAAAAATCAAAAAATACCACCATAAGAGCAAGGCTTAGAGGCCCTAATAGAATTCCTGTTAATCCAAATAGATGTAACCCTCCCAAAACTCCAAGAAGAGCGAGAGCAGGATGCAGCTCTGACTTTTTTTCTATTACCTTTACCTTTATTACATTGTCTATTAAACTTATGGCAGCAGTACCATAGATTAATAGTCCAATTCCATTAAAATTGTCTCCAGTTGCAAGCTTTACAATTGCAGCAGGCAGCCATATGAAAGCTGCCCCTAAAAAAGGAAGCATTGAAGATATAAATACTAAAAATCCCAGTAGTAAAGGAGAACTTACATCAAAAATATAAAAACCAATCATAGCAAGGATGCTCTGTACAAAAGAAGCTACTAAAAGGCCATAAACAGTAGCGTAAAGAGTGTTGTCAAATTTTTTTATAAGATCCTTTTTGTACCTTTCTTTTAATGGCAGCTCACTTTTTAATTTTTCTACTAAGTCTTTTCCATCCTTGAATAAGAAAAATATTATGAAAAACATGACAAACAAGTTAAGAATCTTTCCAGGAATGCCTAAAATAAACGTGTCTGTTTTTTGAAGCAGAAATATTGAAAGTTTGTTTAATGAACTTGTTATATAAGCAGGCACTTCTATATTATCCTCAAAATATCTTGATATAAATTTTTGCAGCACATCTTCAACACCAACATTTATGTTTCTTATCTGGTAAAATAATCCTACTGATTCTTGTAGTACTGAGTTTGCAGCAATTATAATTGGAACTACTAACAATAATAAAAGGAATAATGAAACCAAAAATGAAGCTAAATTTTTGTTTTTTGTCAAGACTAACAGTTTTCTGTAAATAGGATAAAAAATATATGTCAGGACAATGCTCCCGAATATTGTTATTAGGAATGGCCAGACAATAAATATACCAAGGACTATTACTGCAAAGAAAGCAATAAGAAAAAAATACTTAGAATGTTCGCCTATCTCAAACCCAGCCATTTTACTTTTAAAAGTCAATTTTTCTTTATAAACTTTTTGTCATAATTGGCTCCATCCAATAACTAAATTTTTCTGAATATTTAATATTTTTTTATAAAGGCGAATTTCTTTTAATAAGAACTTGTGAATTTCTTTTAATAAGAACTTGTGGTTCTTATAATCTCCCTTGACTGGACTGGGGTAAATCTCAAATTATAATATAGCCAAGGCTAAGTTTCCCCCCTAATATTTCCAGAATTTTTTAGGCTCTAACCCACAAAGGTATGTTCTTCTCTCTTGCTATTTGTATTCCAACAATAATTCTAATATTGTAAGCGATAAATCTCATTGCCATTTCTCTTCTTCTCATAAACCATTTTTTTGAATAAAGCTGGTCCCCATATTTTCTTTTCAAAGCAGAAAATACTGCTTCAATTTTAGACCTCTGGTGATAAATATTTTCACACAGGGAAGGAAAAACTCTCCAAAGCTTGTATAGCTTATTCCAAAGAGAAAATTCATCCGGATCTGCATTGCTCTTGAATGGGCAAAAGAAAGATCCTTTTTTGCCTAAAACATATTCTGCATTCTTCTTTCCACTATAGCCTTTATCTGCCAAAACAAGCCCTAAAATGCCTGAAAATGGTTTTAATAGCTTTTTAAGAAATGGACTATCATTTCTCCTGGAATTAGAAATTTTAAAATTTGCTATAAGCAAACTGCATAGGCTTACCGCAAGATGTATTTTGTCACAGTCTTTTTTCCTGATATTTCTTTTTATTTTTATGCAGAACCAAATGCTTCTGCCAACTAACCTGATGCCAGAAGAATCAAGAAGAAGATCAACAGGTTTTTTAATCCAGGAATCAATTAAATTCCTGTTGAATTCAGATAAAAGTTTAAGGCTAAACTGGAAGGCATAATTGTTAATTGTGCTTTTGCATGGTAGTTTATTGAGTTTAGTCATGTCTATTAATCTTCTATCTGAGCGCATCTCAGTTTCATAATCCGCATAACTTTTGCGGAATAAGACTCTGAGTATGCATAAGACCAATACAATTCTGTAATCGTATGGTCTTCTTCCTTTGCCTTTATATAAAGGTTCAGGAAGCAACAAGGTGCAAGAGAGAAGAAGCTCTATTGCCTTATTGAATAGAACTCGGTTTCTAACCGATTCTATTTGTGGGTTGAGCCGAATATTCGGCTTTCCCATTTAATTTAAATTAGATTTGATTATTATTTAATTTTTGGATGGAGCC
>JACPNF010000062.1 GCA_016185635.1 Candidatus Woesearchaeota archaeon | reverse complement strand
TAAGCTAAAGCACCTATAGCAATTAAAACAACTAAAATAGCCCAACCATAAGTCATTAAAAACTCCATGGCTGCCTGTCCTCTTTGCTGCATTATATCACCTCGCTTAGTTTAAGATAATTTAAATATTAAATATATATAGTATTTAAACTTTTTGCGAATGTTGTACATAATACTTTTACAAAACTATTTAAATCTAAATAGTGTTTTTAAGTGAAAAGAGGAAAAATGAAAGGCCAGGCGAGTTTTGAATATGTAATCATGGTGGGGGTAGTTTTGGTTCTACTTATCCCTATAGCTTCTTATGTAATATATCATTCATCACAAACCATTAAAATAAACCAGGCTGATGATGCTGTAAAGAGTATTGCAAAAAAAGCAGATACAGTCTATGCTCTTGGCAAGGGTTCAAAGAGTTTTGTTTCTGTAATATTACCTAGCGGAATAATTAATACTTCAATTAATAATAATGATATTATAATAGTTTTAAGTATTTATGGTGGAAAAACCGAGATCATTGCACATACTAAAGCTAACTTAGTTGGCAGTCTCCCTACACTCAAAGGGTCTCTGACAATCCCAATAGAAATGCTGGACTCTGGGGAAGTTAAAATTGGGTAAAAAAGGACAGGTAAGCACAGAATTTGTATTCTCTATTGGAATAATCCTTTTGATGTTTTTAACAATAGCAACATTTTCTGTAGACAGAAACACAATATTGAACAAACTATATGACTCTGTAAAGCAAAAAAATGAATGCCTAAGAATATCAAACATAATTAACTCAGTATATGTTGGCGGAGATGGAACTGAATCTAATTTTAAAACTGAATATCTCATTACATTGTATAACTCTAGTACCATAGGAGTTCAAAAGGCAGAAAATATAACAGAAGTAATTGACAATAAAATTGCTTTTTTAGCATCAGAAGCAGGACCTTCAAGCCAGGATTTTTATAACAAGATAAATAATAATTTTGATCCAGATCCTGACTGGTACAAAGTTTGTTTTAGTGATATAGGTGGGAGTGGATGTGACTGGCAGGGAACTTCATGGATGAACAGCCTAATTCCAGAAAATATTAATGACTTAATGAATAATTTAAATAATTACCAGACAATCTATTTGGAAGATGCACACATTTACTACACCACTAATTACATACAACTTTTGTCAGACTGGGTTTCAAAAGGAAATGTTTTAATTTTATCAGAACATTCAATATGCAGAGAGCAGTCTTCAGGAAATTATCCCTCTACTTCTTACAGGTGCAACCCTCCAGGAAGCTATAAAAGTGACAACTGGGATATTTTTAATATAACTGTTCATCAAAGGTATACTGCCTGGGGATGGCCTAACAACTGGAACGTAGAAGTAAATGACACTAATGAAGCTTATACCTTAGTGTTAGGAGACAGGTTAAGCTTTGAGGAGAGAAGCTGGATTGAGAATAAAAACGCTGGAAATACTTTTTTTAGTGTAGCAAGATATAGAAATACTGCCAACTTAGGTGACAGCAGAAGAAAACCAAGCATAGCCCACTGGGATTATGGAAATGGAAGGATATTTTACATAGGTGATTTCCAGGTTGAATATATTGGGAAAAACGCTGATTTTGAGGATGTTCTTTCTGAATTGGTTAAAGTAGCATATTATATTTTAGTTGATACATCAGGTGGGGATGTATTCTGTCCAATAAGCGTTAATGCTCCTTACAAACAAATTATTGGAGAGGTTAAAATAAAAAACAAAGAGAATACTATTGTTATAGAAAATGTTACAAGCGCATAGGACTAAAAAAGGACAGGTAGCTATCACAGATTTATTTATTTCAGCAGTTTTGTTTGGAATGATAATCATTTCTGTAATGGCTTTATGGAACCAGTATAATAAAAAGATAGTTGAACAAACAGAATATAATGACCTTTTACTTAGGGGTTTTAACATAGCTGATTTATTAAGCAATTATGAGGGTCAGCCTGAGAAATGGGATGAACTACAAGATGTTGAAATAATTGGTCTTGCTAATGAAGACAGAATAATCTCAAATAGTAAACTGAATAATTTTACAAATTTGTCTTATGAAGAAATTAAAAATAGATTTAATATAGTTGGGAATGAATTTTATTTTAGCTTGAGTGATTTGGTTGGGAGTGATTTTAATCCAATAACCATAGGAAATAAAACTGGAAAGCAGATTATTGATATTAGGAGGTTGGTAATCTATGAGGATCAGGAAGCTGCACTTGAATTTGCCATATTGGAATAAAGGAATTGTATTTACAATAGATGTTGTGCTAGGATTTACCATACTCTTAATTACTCTTTCATTAGCAAATTATTATGTTAATAGAATAAATGTTGATGCCTTTTCAGAACTGCAAATCAGAAGAACTGGAAGCGATATCATTGCTTTGCTTGACTACTTTAATTACTTAAATCCTCCAGGAACTCAAAATATAAACCAGAAACTAAGCGAAATACTACCAAGCTATTATAATATAAACTTAGAAGGAATTGGAAGCAACAACTGTGTTTTTTCAGCTGGGAGCCCAGTTCCTTCAAACTTAACTATCTTATCTGGATCACGATTTTTTGTCATAACAACTAATCCACCAGATTATTGCTTAATAAGGTATAAAATATGGCAAAATTAAGAGGGATATTTTACTCATTGACAAGCCTTATTTTAGCAACACTTATTTTAACTTTAGCAGTAATAATTTCATTTAACGTGAATGAATCTGATACAAGACTAAGGGATTCCTCAAGTTTAGACAGCTTAAATGATCTAAGCAACTCAATTGAAAAGACAATTGGTTTTATCAGTGCAAATTATTTTCCAATAAATGTTACAATTGAAAAAAACAGGGTAATTTTTGAAGAGGACTTGCCAAATAATTTCCAGAATTTCAATAATGAACTGTTAAAATTTAAAGATTTTGCTGAACAGGAAGATGAAAGAATATTTATCAATTATACAAATATTGACAATAATAATCTTAATCTGCAAATAAAACCTCAGGGAGTTTTGTATTTTCATGATAATACTATTAACAGAAAATTAATGATAAGTGGCTTTGTAGAAAACTATACTTTTACAATAGGTGAAAACTGTGTCGGATGCCCAACCCCTACAATAACTTTCAATACAAACCCTGGAAGTACAAATCTTAGGATTATTATACAAGATAGCACTGGAACAACTCTTACAGAAGATGAAACAGATATAGATGCAAGCATGATAAACCAGGCAGAAATTGAAGGCATTGAGGGAGGAGACTTAACTATTGATGTTAATAATTTTATTTCTTCTTTGAACTTTAATGGCGGCCAAGGACTAACAATCCTATCAGAATTAACCTTAATAGATATTCCTGGAAGCAATATGAAGATTATTCTTCCTAATAATTCCATTATGATTAATTTCAGCAAATTAGAGGCTGCTGTAAATAAAGAAATAAAACTTTTTTAGTGTAATTATTGCCTAATTAAAACAATAATTAATAAGTTTCTAATGGTAACTTCTTATCAATGGAAAAAGGAGATTTAAGTAGTAACCAGAATATTCCTCAGAATATTAGTAAATCCAAGGAAGATGGCAACAAAATAAGCTTGAAAAATAAGCATTTATATAATGTTAAATTTACCCCATTATTATGGATGTTTTTATCCAAATATTTTAAAGAAAAAATATTAAAAAATATTAAAAAAATAAAACTTCCAAGGCTTAAAACAGAAAAAAATCAAGAAAGTAAATTAAAAGAAACATTTGAAAAGAAAGTAGTTCAAAATGAGAATGACAATAAAATAAGCTTGAAAAATAAGCATTTATATAATGTTAAATTTGTCCCACTATTAGGGATGTTTTTATCCAAATATTTTAAAGAAAAAATATTAAAAAATATTAAAAAAATAAAACTTCCAAGGCTTAAAACAGAAAAGACCCAAGTAAAAGAAGTATCTCAAAAAGAAATGGAAGAAAAACCTCAAGAAAAAATCCCTAAACAAACAAAAGCTTACAAGACTCAATTTGACCAATTATTATTTCTTGTAGATAAGTATGAAAGGATTACAGAAACAGAAGTGATGAATGGATTCCACATAAGCAAAGAAATAGCAGACCAGTGGGGAAAGGTGTTAAGCGAGAATGGATTTATTGATTTCTACATACCAATTTTTGGAGATCCTGAATTTAGGAAAAAAGGGGTAAAATTTGAACGCAAGGCATTAGGCAAAAAAAGAGAATTAAATAAATTAATTCCAGTTATCAGCTTGATATTAATAATTGTATTTGCAGGAGCATTTATCATTTTTAGGGGAGTAATCTTTAAAGAAAAGACTTTTGTTGATGTACCACAAAAAATAAATGAACCTGCTGCTGAACTTATACCTTTTGAAGGTCCTGGAGCAGATATTTCCTCAGCGTTTTCAGGAAAAGGCACCTATGACTGCAGGAGCAGCGACGGAGAATTAAGATATGCTATCCAGGATAGTTTTATCAAAATAGAAAAACTTGATGGGAGCTCCAAAGTAATAATTAAAAATAACAAGACTTATACTTTAAATGTAAATACTGGGGTGTGGAAAGAAGGTGAAGTAAGAGAAGGTCTATCTATACCTGGGTCTGGGAATTATCCTAAAATAGAAATGGAATGCAAAGAAATTAATTTGACTGAAAAAGAGTTTAATACATAAAATGACAACAATAGACTCTTATAAAATTAAAGTAGAGGGGATTGAAGTAGATATAAATATAGACAAGGAACCTTACAAGGTAAAATATAACTTATCAATTCCTGAAATAAGCAATACCAATTCTGTTATTTTAAAGGAAATAAAGAAAAAGCTCATATTAGAAGTAAGTCTAGACCCGTTAGAAAACACAGATCCAAAAATAATTAAAAACATCAAGGAAAAATTCAGGAACAGTGCAGAAAAGATTATCAATAATTTTATTCCTAAGCTTAATGAGAATACAAAAAATTTCATCATAAGCATTTTAATAAGGGAAATGCTTGGGCTTGGAGACATTGAGATCCTGCTGGAGGATATAAACTTAGAAGAAGTAGTAATTAACTCAGCCACTGAGCCAGTAAGAGTATACCATAAAAAATATGGGTGGCTTGAAACAAACTTAACTATTGACAGTGAGACAAAGATAATAAATTACGCAAATATTATAGCCAGGAGAGTTGGGAGACAAATAACTACTTTAAATCCTATTCTTGATGCTCATTTAGTTACTGGAGACAGAAGCAATGCCTTGCTTTACCCAATTTCCCATAAAGGAAACACAATAACCATAAGGAAGTTTGCGAGGGATCCATGGACTATTACTGACTTTATCAAAAATAATACCTGCACCGCAGAAATTTTTGCATTAATATGGCTTGCAATACAATATGAAATGAACATCCTGATAAGCGGCGGGACTGCAAGCGGAAAAACAAGTTTTTTAAATGTTATAATGCCTTTTATCCCACCAAACCACAGGATAATTTCTATTGAAGATACTAGAGAGTTAATCTTGCCCAAATTCCTTTATTGGGCTCCGTTAACTGTGAGGCCTCCTAATACAGAAGGAAAAGGAGAAGTATGCATGTATCCTGGCTCGTTTTTCATAGATGGAGATGGGGTACTACATGAAATATCTAATT
This sequence comes from Candidatus Woesearchaeota archaeon, assembly GCA_016185635.1. Classification (GTDB taxonomy): domain Archaea; phylum Nanobdellota; class Nanobdellia; order SCGC-AAA011-G17; family JACPIM01; genus JACPNF01. The sequence goes on along the minus strand of JACPNF010000062.1, from coordinate 14,249 downwards.
ACGTAGAAGAAAAATTAAAAAAAGGGAGCAAAAAAGTAAAAGAAAATGTAATTATTGCTGACTGTGATGAGGAAACTGTTTTATCAGGAGATCCTCTAAAATTAGGATATAAAAGAGACAAAATAAAAAATGTATCAAAGATTTTAGATAGAAAATATATCTGTGATATAATATGTGAAGATGGAACCAAATTTAGTATTACAGAAAATACAAAACTGCCTGTATTAAACAAGGAAGGAAAAATATGCCTGTTAAATCCTTTTGAAATTAAAAAATTAAAAAAATGCCTAATACCAATATTTACAAAGATAAATATTAATGCAGCTAAACAACCAATAAAAATATTTGAGGTTTTTGACAAAAAAGATATTTATGTTTATGGAATAAAAAAAGAATATAATTTATTAGAAAAAGAACTTAGAATTAATTTTACAACGCAGAGATTAGCTAAAATTTGTGGAGTAAAAAGACAAGCATTTAATTACTATAGAAAGACAGGAATTTTAAGTATACAAGTTCTTAAAAAACTACTTTCTTTATCAAAAAAATACAATTCGGAGTATTTTGAAGAAAAAATTAAATATCTGAAAGGTAGGGGATGGAATTCCCATCTAATAAAAGTTCCAAGAATTGTTGATGAAGATTTAGCTTATTTTGCTGGGTTTGTTTTAGCTGAAAAATTCTTAAACAAGAATAGGATAATACTATCTCAAAAAGAAGAAATAAGTTATATATTAAAAGATTTAACTAAGAAATTATTTAATTTAGATATAAAAATTAAGAAGGAAAAATATAACAAGTACTACTTATTTTCACCAGTTATTTCACACTTGATGAATAAATTATTTAATGCAGATAAAGCAAATAAAATAAGAGTTTCACGAGCTATAATGAAGTCTCCAGAAAATATTATTTCAGCTTTTTTAGCAGGATATATAGATGGAGATGGTTCTGTTGATCACGGCAGAGTAACACTTTCTACAATTAATAAACAGGCAGTTAATGAATTTAAGTATTTATTTAACAGATTAGGAATAATTTCTTCAATATATAATGGTGGTAAAACAGGTTTTTCAAAACACAATTGCTATGCTTTAAATATAACAAGCAGAATAAGTGTTAAAAAAGCATGCAGTTTATTAAAATTTAGAAAGATAGATAAAATTCATAGAGCTAAAAATAATCTCGATACATATTTTGATGAAAGTATAAAAAAAGATAGATTACCTTTCTCATTAATTAAAAATTATATTGAAAATTTAAAAAAATATTTAAATAAAAATGAAAAATTTAAATATTATTATAGATATACTGAAAATAAAGAAAGTACAATATCAAAAAGAAGAATAACCAGTTTAATTACTTTAGTTGCAGCAAGATTAAATACAACACAAGAAGAAAGAGATAGTTTACAAACATTAACAGAAATAAATAATCAAGATATAGAATATATAAAAGTTAAATGTGTAAGAATCAGAAAAAATAAAAATAATATTCCTAGCTATGATTTAACTCCTGAGAAATTTAAATATTTCTTAGCCGGAACTGGAAATTTTACTTTTGTAGAAGATACCATGCTTGACCTTTTAGTTAACTCACTTAGAATGAGGCCAGACAGGATAATAATGGGAGAGATAAGAAAGGCAGACCAGGCAGAAGTATTATTTGAAGCTATGCATACAGGGCATAGTGTTTATGCCACAGTTCATGCTGACTCAATAAGTGAAACAATAAAGAGGCTTACTAATCCTCCAATAAATGTTCCTCAAAACCTTTTAACAGCAGTAAACCTTAATGTTGTAATGTTCAGGGACAGAAGACTAGGGATAAGAAGAGTATCGCAGGTTGGAGAATATTTAGTTGGTGAGGGAGAAGAAGAAACCAGGCCAAACATACTTTACAGATGGAAACCTTTGGAGGATCAAATTGTTCCTCATGCAAGCAGTGTAAGATTATTTGATGAATTAAGCACACACACTGGTATGAGTCTGCAGGAGATAGAACAGGATTTAAATGATAAGAAAAAGATATTAAATTGGATGGTAAAAAACAACAAGAGAAAATTGGATGAAGTTGGGGAGATAATTTATAAATATTATTCAAATCCAAAGGATATTTTTAAAAAATGAAAAACAAAATACCTTTTTCTTTAGTCCCTTTTAATACCTTAAAGAATATATCTAAATGGTTTTCTGGAATAGCTAACAAATTAATAAAATATTTCCCATTTATTGAGCAAAATATGGAGTATATACAAGTAGAAGCAACAGCAAAAGAATATCTTGCAATGATAATCATGAATTCTATTATTTCCTTTGCTGCCATTTTCATATTATTAAGCGTGACTTTATTTTTTGTTAAAATAGAAAATTCATTATTAATTTCTATTATTATCTCAATACCAATAACTATTTTTTTGTTTGCCCAACAGATACTCTACCCAAAAATACGAGCTGGAAAAAAAATAGTTGATGTTGAAAGAAACTTGCTGCCTGCTTTGCAGGACATGCTTGTACAATTAAATTCAGGCATACCTCTTTTCAGGGTTATTGTTGATATATCTACAAAAGATTATGGAGAAATTTCAAAAAAGTTCGCAAATGCTGTAAATGAAATAAATGTAGGAGTTCCACAAATTGATGTTCTGGAAGAAATGGCAAGCAAGAGCTCATCTTTATATCTTAGGAAGGCTATATGGCAGATAGTAAATGGGATGAAGACTGGAGCTAACACAACAATAGTCTTAAAGGAAGTTATATCTTCATTATCTGAGGAGCAGCTAATACAAGTACAAAGGTATGCAAGCCAGCTCAATCCATTAGTCATGTTTTACATGATAATCACAATTATACTGCCTTCCTTAGGCATGACATTCTTAACAGTTATAACTTCTTTTATTGCCACATCAGAAAGCTTACCTAAAACTATTTTTATTGGATTTTACATCGTAATTTTCTTTTTTCAGATAATGTTTCTAGGAATGATAAAATCAAGAAGGCCTACTTTGCTGGAGAATAGATGATAAGATTTATTAAAGCACTGAATAAAGAAGCGTTTAGCATAGTGACAAGATTATTCCCCGAAGTAATCAAGAAACATTTTGAAGAGTTATATAAGTATTCCAGAATAAAAGTAAATAAAGAAACATTTCTTGGGTTTTTTTTAATACTAAGCATAATAATATCTTTAGCTGTTGCAGCAGGATTAAAGCTGATATTTGAGGCTAACCAATACCTGGTATTTTTCATTTCATTTGTTGTTTTACAAGTAACTGTTTATTTTACATTCTCACTAAAAGCAGATGCTAATGGCAAATTTGTGGAAAACATACTGCCTGATGCCTTGCACTTAATGTCCTCAAACTTAAGGGCTGGACTAACTGTTGACAAGGCCTTGCTGTTATCTGCAAGACCAGAATTTGGTATTTTTAGCGATGAAATAAAAAATATCGGAAAAAAACTTTCATTGGGAGAGGATATAAATAAATCCCTTTTAGGAATAAGCGAAAATATAAAATCTGATGTATTAAACAAAACAATCCTTCTTATTGTTTCAGGGCTAAGATCTGGAGGAGAACTTGTTGAATTACTTGACCAGATTTCAAGGAATTTAAGACAAAAGATATTTTTAGATGAAAAAATAAAGTCAAATATTCTAATGTATGTCATATTTATATTTGCAGCAATATCTTTTGGAGCCCCTATACTATTTGGGTTTTCAAGCTTCCTTGTAAATGTACTTGAAAAGAACCTTGCACTAGTTGAGATACCTAAAGGAACAGCTTTCCCAATATCTTTTGGAGGTATAACAGTGTCTTCAAGCTTTATAGTAAATTTCTCAATAATAAGCTTAATAACAACATCTATTCTTGGATCATTGGTTTTAGGGCTTATAAGCAAAGGCAATGAAAAGGCTGGATTTAGATACATGCCTTTTTTAATTGCAATGACCATGATAGTTTTCTTCTTGTCAAGATTTTTTGTGAAGACAATGCTTAGCGGATTGTTTGGGCTAGACTGAACTAATGTTAAAATATATTTTTTTTATAAAAATTTAAGCAAATCTGAACAGCAACATACTTCACTACTCTGCTTGAAGGCTTCTGAGTTTATTATTTCAATTCCTGAAATAAATTTTGATCCATCAGCATCTAAAATATAGCCAGTATTATTAATTTCAATTACTACTTTCCCAGAAGGCACAGTGTTCAAAAGCTTAATATTTACACCGTTAACTGTTACATTCTGACCAATTTCAAGAAAATAATTTTCCCCTATATGACTTTTAAATTCTGTAGCTGATTCTGTTTTAGTAATTGAAATTATGCTCTCAAGAAATTCTATTGTCAATGGAGAATCTACACTTACTTTTGAAATATCAATTGGAGAGTCAAATACAAAATAATACCTTAAACTTCCTGAAGGGGCTTCCATATAAACATTAGACTTATAAGTATCATCAGAAGAACTTAATGATGTTTCCAAACTTGGACCTGTACCGTAAAGTATAATCTCTTCATGATAATCTATATTCTTGCCTCCCAAAGTGATTACCCCTTTTGCCAAAGAAGGGATATCCTTAGATGTTAGGGAAGAACTAAAAAAGGTTGCATCAGCTAAATTACTACCTAAAGGGATTTCATCTGTCAAAGTATCTGTTACTGCCTGAGTCTCAGAAGAGCTTGATTCATTAACTGTTGTTCTTGTAATCCATAAAAGATTATTTGCCAATATCTGGGATGAGTATATATCCTTAGGATCTGATTTTTTTCCTACAACCAAAGCTACATTCTGAACCTTGCCATCTTTTAGAAAAGGAAATGGATAATCTGATATGTCTACACCCTCGGACTTGCTGGACACTACAGCAGGATTATCAAAAACAAGAGTAATATAATCTCCCTTTAATCCATATGTATCAAGAGAGTCAAAAAACTTTGCTGCCATTTCAGTATCCTCTTTAGTTGTTCCTGCAATTAACAAAGCAGTATTCTTGCCATTTTTTGTATATTTTATCATTGCTTCCCCTTCTTGTAGAGGCCAATCTTTGCACTTAGGAAATTCTTTAAAATCTTCCACAATTGAGTTAGCACATGGACCACCAACAAGAATCAGGTTCTTGTCTTCCTTAAATGTTAATTCATCCTCAAATAATGGGGAAGGGATTCTTTCACCTTCAGATATAGTCGTTGATGCTGTTGTTTTTGTAAATGAAAGAGGTGACCTGGATATCTCAATTTCCGCTTTTACCTGGTCTTCAGGAACTTCTAATAAAACCTGTTCTTTAGGGTTATTAGTATTTGGATTCTTTATTATTATCCCATATAATGATTTTAAATCAAAATCTTTTTTTCCTATTTTTGTTTCTGAAGAACTCCAGACAATGTCTGCTTCATCTGCTGTTGTAGTAGAATTTCCAAAACCCAAAATATTGCTGCTTGCATCATGCCTTAAATTTATTTTTATGTCATCTGCTCCGTTTACTGAAGCAGCACCTTCAAATGCCAAAATATCCAAGACCAGGCTTAAGCTGTTTGCAGTACCGAAATCACCCCTTAAATCAATTTGTACATCATTATCTTTTGTTTCTTGGTAATTTATGTCTGCGACATTTATATCAACACTGCCAGAATTCATGTTCAAATAACCTGCAGCTACTTTTGAATTACTAGCTCCTTCATAAAATATGCCTGCATAAGAGCCTGTATTATTAAACACTATCCAAATATTATTTATTTTTTTCCCAGAAGCACCAGAAGCAACTATATCATAATTTGCAGTGTCTAATTTCAGTCCTTCTGACTCATCTTCAGAATTTATGAGTAAGGCATCTTTGTTTGCCCATGATGAATTAAAGGAAGATAAATCCACAGTTGTTTTCTTAATTGTATAATCTGTATAATTTGATACAGTCAGCTTATTAAATTTAATACAAATTTCATCTCCTGGAAAACAATATGAATTTCCAACACTTATAGCCTGAGTATCTATTGAATCTATATCAGTGGCAATGAAATCATTCTTAACACCTATTATTGGGCCAGTATGCTGGGCATCATTGGTTGTACTTTCAATATTTGTACTGGCTTCAGTTTTAATATTCTTTATAATCCAAACCCAGTCAGGATCTTTAGGATCTTGGGCTTTATATGAATCTGCATCTTTATAATTCTCACCAGAATTTGTCCCTAAAATCAGGTTGGCACTACCAGAGATTTTACATGACTCACTAAGTATTTTAATTTCCTTGCAATCAACAGTACATTGGCCTGAAGAATAACCACTAGTCAAGCATGCAGAATTACAGTCCTGGGACGTCACTTCTTGAATTAAAAAAACAGTAATTAACAAGAGTATTAATAAATATCTCATTTTACTTTTATTTCTTTTTTTCCTTTAAGATTCTCTTAATATCCCAAGATTCACGCTGAAAACCAAATTCACTGCCTATCTTATAAGTATAATAGGATGCAAGCACAAAAAAGAAGAAAGTTATAAAAATAAAGAATAATTCCACAAATAAGAGCCATCTTAGGCGAAGAAAATCATTAATAAACCTTGTAACAGAAAAGGCTAAAACAGCTATTGAGCAAGCTAAAAAATTATTTGTAAACAAACGAAGATTAGACTTTGGAGAGAGGCTGTATTTTGCAAGCAATGTCCAAATTATGGCCATAATACCAAAACTGAAAATAATTAACCATAAAATAAATGTTAAATCTTCAAAAATTCTTGAGATTAGATAAAACAGAAACAAAATAGATATCATTAAAATTGCTTCTTTCCACAACTTTTGTTCTAAATTTTTACCCATTTTAAAGTTTCAATTCTATATCACAAAACTGGGATAACTCATTTATTAAATCTTCATTACCTTTTTTCTGTAGTGAAACTATTATTCCCTTGACTTTCCATACCCTCATTTTTCCAGCAAGAAAATGTATAAACCTGGCCACTGTTTTCACGTCATTATATATCAATAATGTATTTAAGCTGTCAAAAAATAAAAACTTGTCCTTGCCTGGAAGAGATGTAACTGCCTGGTCCATTGCCAAAGAAAGATCACTTAAATTCTCAGGAGTCCCAATATATAAACATTCTTTTGTTTTTTCTGTTTGCCCACCTGATGTTTTTGTTATTGCATCAATAAATATTAAAACTCTTGTATCTATCTTAGCTTTTTGAAGAGAAGACTTCACAGAAGAAAATGGCTTGTTTAGTGCAACATAAACTCCTGGAATATTAACCTGCTTAGTTAAGTATTTTATAAGAAAAATATTTGTTTTTTGGAATGTTTTAGCAGGAACTGTTGCCAAAATAACAGAATAACGCATGTCATCCAGCTTATCTAAATTCTCTTTTTTCATTTAGCAAAAATAAGCCTTATACTATATTTAAAACTTTCTTAAAGAGTTAAGGGACTACAACCAAACCTTCGCTCAATCCGCTTAGTGAACTTCCTGAAGAGCTATATATAAAAACTAAGACTACCAATAACAAAACAAGAAGCCACCAATATCTTTTTAAGAAACTATTTGTTTTCATAAGTTATTTTAATATTTTATTCTTTAAATATTATTCTATTATCTGAAAATTGTTAAGGAACGACAATTAAATCATCTCCACCTTCTACCTTGCTTATTAAACTTCCAGACATAGTATATTCTAGATTTCCCCCACCAAACATATAATTACCAACTATAGCTCCACTAAATCTTTCTCCTGAACCTCCCATAAGGCAGCCAGGAATATTTATTTGCTCAGAAAGTTCATACTTAGAAATTAAAGGAGGATCTATAGGAGTACAATCTCCAAAACCATCATTGTCAACATCAATGTTTAATGTTGTAAAATCAATATCTTTTCCAAGACCATTTCTTATAAATAACTGGACTTGACCTGTTGTAGCATCAACATTAAAATCATCGCAATCTAAACCTGGCATTAAAAAACAATTGTTTGGCAAAAGTCTATCTGGATTTAGAACACCGACATAAGTCAAAGCGCCTAATACAACTAAAACAACTAAAATAGCCCAACCATAAGTCATTAAAAACTCCATGGCTGCCTGTCCTCTTGATTTAGATAGAATTACACTTCTCTTTTTAATAGCCATAATAAACTATATCTTTCTTTATATATTTAAATTTTTGTTTATTCAAAATTATTACAACAGAAAATATTATTACAAAGTAAGTATCCTGCCTTTTTTTCCAACATTAAAAACCTTGGTTTTTCCAACTATTTCTTCTATACCTTCAGCTTCATGCACATGTCCACATATTAAAATATCAGGATTAAATGCTTCTATTGCCCTTCTTACACCTAAGCTGCCTTTTATAAAATGCGATAATTTTTCCATATGTGTTCCTGCTGGATGAACATGAGTTACCATGACTTTTTTTGGCATGTCTTTTATTTTTTCAAAACTTCTTTTCAATGTTTCATAAATTTCATCTTCAGTAAACTGTGTTAAACCTATATCTGCACCACCACAACCAAAGAAGCCCACATCCTTGAATTTTATATAATATGAATGCAGGTTGGTAATCTTGTATAATTCTGCGAGAAAATCTGCAGTTGCAACAGATTCATGATTTCCTGGTATGATTATTACCTTTTTATTCTTTGCAACAAAAGGACCAATTATACCTTCTGTCTTGTCTTCCTCAACTATGTCACCATTTAAAATAACCAAGTCAACATCTTCTTTTTCTGCAAGCAAGGCTAATTTCTGAGAAATATTTTTGTCACTATGAAAATCTCCTGCTGCTAATATTTTGACTTTTTGTTCCATGGCTTTATTATTTTCTTGCCAACATATTTCTGAAGAACTTTTGGTATTTTCAGAGAACCATCTTTCTGCTGATAATTCTCCAATATGCAAGCTAAGGTCCTTGTTGTAGGTATTGCTGTGCTGTTAAGAGTATATAAGTATTTTGTTTCATTGTCTTTAGACTTAAATTTTGTATTTGATCTTCTTGCCTGATAGTCTGTGCAATTTGAACAAGACGCCAGTTCCCTATATGTATTTTGCGCTGGGAACCATGCTTCCAAGTCAACAGTTTTTGATGCTACTGAACCTGTGTCCCCTGAGCATAAAAAAACCAGCCTAAAAGGCAATTTTAAAGCCTTAAATATATCAGAAACATTTTTTAACAAAAAATTAAATTCTTTTTCTGCCTGCTCTGGCTTGCAAAAGACAAACTGTTCTATTTTTTCAAATTGATGAACCCTGAAGATTCCTTTTGTGTCTTTTCCATGAGCACCAGCTTCTTTTCTAAAACAAGGAGATATACCTGCAAATCTTAATGGAAGATTTTGTTCAGCAACTAATTCATCAAAGAGATATGCATTTATTGCATGCTCAGCTGTTCCTATCAGATACAAGTCTTCATTATCAATTTTATATATTGTATCTTCAAAAGTTGAGAAAGTTATTGCACCTGACAATGATTTTTTATTAAGCATATACGGAGGCTGGATTAAAGTGAAGTTTTTCTTTGATAAAAAATCAAGTGCAAAATTTAACAAAGCTTGGTTTAATTTTACCAAATCATTCTTAAGATAATAGAACCTTGCTCCTGCAACCTTTGCAGCTTTGTCAATATCCAATAAATTCAATGAATAAGCAAGGTCAGCATGATTTTTTACAGCAAATTTAGGCTTTTTTATAATCCCAACTTTTTTTATAACTTTATTTTTCTGCTCATTTTCTCCAAATGGAACTGATTTATCAAGAATATTTGGAAGGTTGTAGATTTTATCCTGGATATCTTTTTGAAGATGATTATAATTTTCCTCAAGGCTATTTATCCTATGGGGGAGTTCTTTTATTTCCTTAAGCTTGACAGATATATCTTTTCCTTGCTTTTTCAGCAAATTTATTTCTTCTGATATAATATTTCTCTTGTGCCTTAAATCATCAAGTTCTTTTTTTATTTTAATAGAATTATCGTGACCTTTTATTATTTCATCTACCCAAGGAATCTTTTCTTTCTGAAATCTTTTTTTTAGATTTTCTTTTACAATATTTGGGTTATTTTTTACAAATTTTATATCCAACATTGCTTTAAAGTTGAATTATGTTTTTATATTATTTTTGGTTTGTATTGCTTTGTACATTTATTGAAGAATTACACATTAATAAAATTTTAAAGTCATATTTTTTCGGAAATCTTCCGGATTTCCTTTTTTTCCATATATCTTTCAAAATCAAGAGTTATTTAAAAATATCTACAAAAGTATATTATTATTCCATAATAGAAAGTTTATATATTATAATTTTCAGCAATAATATAAAGAAAAAGTAAAAATGGAGAACACAATATTTAGAGAAGCTTTTGGAAACTCACCAAAACTTAGAATTCTGGAGACCTTAATTATAGGAAGAGAACTGGACTGGAGTTTAACAGACATAGCTGAACAATCAAATGTAGGATGGTCAACTTTGCACAGAATATTTGACTCCATGATTAAATCAGAGATTATTAAATTTAATAGAACAATAGGTAAAGCAAAACTTTACAGAATAAACCAAAACAATAAAATCGCCAAAGAATTAATCAGGATATTTGATTTGCTAATCAAAGAAGAAACAGAAATGGCAGTAAAAAATATAGAATTAACAGCTTAATTATTTCTTCTGCGTGAAGCTCCCAGAATAATTATAAAGATTTCTGAAGACATTGATGAAGAATTTAAGGTTGAAAAGTACTTTTACAAACCAAAAGCTTTACATGGAAATATTTATATAGTAATAGTACTATTATATTATCTTATGAAGACTATACTCACTCTAAATAAATTAGAAGCAGAAATATTGTATATATTTGCTCAAAACTTTGATTTAAAAATAACCATACTGCAGCTGACAAAAAAGATAAAAAATTATTATGCGAATGTTTACAATACAATTAAAAGTTTGCAAAAAAGGGGCTTATTGAAAATAGAATCAATAGGTATGGCAAATATCTGTTCTTTAAATATTAATTCACTAGAGTTGCCTGTTTTTATGGCTTTTATAGAAGAAATAAGTTCACTGCAAATATTAAAAAAACTGCCCTTTATCAGAAGAATAATAGAAGAAATTAAAAATATCAGCCCAATATCGTCTATCGGGATATTTGGAAGTTATGCTTCAGAATCTGCCACTTTAAAATCAGATATAGATTTATTTATATTAACAGACAAAACAGAAAAATTTAAGAATTTCATTCCAAGATATTTTCCAGAATTTGAAAATTGTATAGATTTAAATGTAATATCTTTTGAAGAATTTATAGAATCCCAAAAAAGCAAAGAATTTACAGTAAGCAAAGAAATAGTGAAAAATAAAATTATACTTATGGGGGCGGAATTATTTTACCAGATAATTCAGGAAGCAAGAAAATGAAAGAATTAAACGCAAATAAAATTAATGAAGAATATCAAACTTTAATTAAAAAAGGTTCTATTAAAGAAAATGACCCTAAGGTTCACACAAGGATTCATTTAATGTTTTCCAAAGCACAAAATAATCTTAAAATTGGAAGAGCTATATTTAAAATCTCTAAAGATAGTAAATTAAAAGAATTATTAAAATTGAAAGATAAAGATAGCTTTTATGATTGGGTAATCCAGGCTTCTTATTATACTATTTTTCATGCTGCAAATGCCTTATTAGCTTCAAAGAAAATAAAAATATTGCAGCCCAGTATTCACAAAGCAGCACTTTACGCCTTTGGAAAGATTTTTATCATAAATAAAGAACTGGAAGATGAATTATTTTTTATTTATGAAGAAGCAGAACAAAAAGCATTAGAATTATTTTCAACTCTGGCAGAAGAAAAGCAAAAAAGAGGTTTTTCAGCTTATGAAAGACTTTCAAAAATGAATATTGAACCGGCAGAAGAATCTCTAAAAAATGCCCAGGAATTTTTAAAAGTAATTGGATTGATATTGGCAAATAAAAAATTTATCTAGAGATTTGCAGATATATTAAATTAAAAAGGAAATAATCTGGTTCAGCACCTTGACACTGGTTTTAATAGCTTTGTTTATGTTTTTTGCAGCAGTGCTAATCTCTAAGATTTTCAGGAGAGAGCTTCCAGAAACCGATGAATATTATAAATATTGTTTTTGGTCACTAACTGATAATAAGTCAGATTTTTATATAAGTTCTAACTCGAGAATAGTGCCATTTCGTTAACAACAAAAATAATGGTTTTCAAATATATTTTTAAAAAGAAAGGTTTAAATACAAGTTAAAGTTTATCAACCTTGAATTAAAAAAGAGGGTACTTGAAAAAAGAGAATGGGGGGGATATGATGGTAAAAGTACCTAAAGATATTTTTGAGGTTTTTTTCAGGAAAAAACCAGCAATGATTTTAGTTGCCTTGAGAAAGGGTGGAAAGAATAGATATGGTTCAGTATTAGCCAAGGAAGTTGACTGTACATATTCTCATGCTGTAAAAATATTACAGGAAATGGAAAAAGCCAAGCTTGTTGACTTTGAAAAGAACGGAAGGATAAAGACCATAAAGTTAACAATGAACGGCGACAGAATTGCAGATCACATAGAAAAGATAAAGAATCTGCTTTTCTAAAGATTTTAAATTTTATTAATATTTAAAAGAGAGGTAGGATAGTTTTATTTTTTAAATAACTTTAATAAGCCTTTAACATGTAACGGGAGATTTTCTGCTTTTAATCTTCTTTCGAGAGTCTTAAGATCTTTGGGCTTTGGCCCTGGTTGGTCTTTTATTAGATTAGAATAGTCAGATAATCCCTTTTCTTTTATAATAGATATTTTTAACAACCTATCTGTTCCACGAAATATCTCTAATTTTTCTATTGAGGAGACCTGACTATCATTAAACCAGCTTGTCTCTCTTTCATATTTTAAATAAACAGTAGATGAACCAATTGGCTGACTAAAATCAAAACAGCCTATAGAATACTCCTCAGAAATTTCCTCTCTTCTTTTCGTTTGGTAAGGATCTAACTCCCCATGCATTTTATTAACCTAGGTAAGTTAACTCTTTTCTTTCCTTAAACTTAGAAGCTTTTTCCCTTTTATCCAATAACTCTTTTATTTTACCTTCAAACTGAACAGCTTTAGCCATTAGAGGTTTATAATCAATTTTTAATCCTATGTGCCTGTCTAGGACTTCTATTATTTTTGCTGCTGCCCTTGAATCTGGCAGTGTTGAGTGTGTTTCTGCAAAAAAGCAAATATGATTTGTACATCCTTTTAACAGTAAAGAACCTGTAACTCCTATGATTATACCTTCATTTAAGTTTAAAACACCTAACTTCTTTAACCCATCTTTTTTATTAGAATAAAAATAAACATTTGGATTTTCCTCGCTTGTACTTCCTATACCTTCTATAGAAATTACTTCTTTGGCCTTAAGCTCATTAATTATCTTGCAAATTTCATCACCTAATTTCCACTCTATTCCAGCTACTGAAGTCAATGCATGAAGAATTATTAAATTATATTTTTTATTGTAAAATATACCTACTGGCTCAACTACCTTGCCCTGATGGATTGCGACTACTGGAGGAACTTCTTCTATCCTTATTTTACCTATTAGTTCTGCATTTAAGTGCTCTATCAAGAATTCTGTTGTAATAGTTCCAACTAAACCCATACCAGGAAAACCTGAAATTATCTTTACCCCTTTTGGTTTTTTCCACAACTCTGTTTTCATTTATTATTTATTTATGAGTTAAAGGTTTATATATGTTTTCGTTAGATTTTTAAATTCAAGTTTAACCTAAAACTATATGGGCTCGTAGCTCAGTCCGGTAAACTTTTTCAAAAAAAGTTTAATCAAAAACAACAGTTTGGACTATTAGAGCACTTGACATTAGAGTGAAGCTCTTAGCCTTTGGATAGAAACCAAGGGGTCGAGGGTTCGAATATAAGGATTGCATCCTTATCAACCTGCAACCTTAACGAAAGTCCCTTCGGGCCCGTTTTCATTTTTCCGCTGTCAACAATATTCTACATTTTATACCTTTTTCATTAATTATTTTTAGCTTTTTTAATTTTAAATTTAGATTAATTAATAAATTTTCAATATTTTTCTCTGTAAATACAACAATATCCCCATAAGATTCGTGAAATAAACTATAAAATTCCAAATCAGAATATTTATCTTTACTTAGTTCTAAAGCTATATCTTTATGTGATAAATATAAGGTTATTTTATTTTTAGTTACCCTTCTCATTTCTTTTAAAGCTTTATAAAAATCATTTC
>JACPNF010000056.1 GCA_016185635.1 Candidatus Woesearchaeota archaeon | reverse complement strand
CAGATCTCAGAGGATTTAACAAAGACAATAAGGGCAATGCTGATAGTTACTGGTGTTACTTCTCCTCAAATATTCGGACCTAGGAAGAGCATAAAGCAAAAAGCAAAGAAAGAAATTGAAAATGAACTAGGCATTGAGTTTTTAGAATAAACTATTTTTTGGAAAAGCCTTCAGGGAAAACCTCCAAAAAATTTACCAAGGATAATTATCTCTTTTTTTTCTGAAAAAATGCCAGGTAAACTATTTCCAATATTCCTAAGGTATTTAGTATAAACAAAAATACAAACCAAGAACGCTGATTATTCCTTGCTGACTTCCACAGAGCTACACCTTTCCATATTGCAGACCATATCCCAAAGACAATAAATAATGACCAGAAGAGGTACATATTAGGAAATACCATAAAATAACTGAGATAGATAAATTTAAATAGGTTGTGAAAAGATTTATAAATAAAATATTTTCTTTAAGCCTTATGATATCAAAACTTAAAGAGCAACTAGCAGAGTACAGAAGGGTTTATTCAATAACCCATAAGCCTGATAGATTAGAATTTATCAGTATAGTTAAAATAACTGGAATAGGAATAGGGATTATAGGAATATTAGGTTTTTTTATACATATTGGATGGAGCTTGTTAACATAAAATGCCAATCTTTGCCTTAAGAACAACTGCGAACAGGGAAGATCAAGTAATTGATTTTGTATCAAGCAATGTGCAAAAAAGAGGACTTAATGTTTTCTGCCTTATAAGGCCTCATGGATTAAGGGGATATATTTTTATTGAAAGCGAAACAAGAGAAGTTGCAGAAGAAAGCTTCCATGGAGTTCCTTATGCAAGGGGCTTGCTTCCAAATATTATTGAATACAAGGAAATAGAAAATATGATGGAGCAGGTAAAAACCCAGGTAAACATTCAGAAAAATGATGTTGTTGAGATTATTTCAGGACCTTTTGCAAGGGAAAAGGCAAAAGTTTCAAGAGTAAATTTCCAGAAAGAAGAAGTTGTTGTTGAATTGCTGGAAGCTGCTGTTCCAATACCAATTACTGTAAAGCTTGATGCTGTAAAGGTAATAAGGAGGGAAGAAGGACAAAAAATAGAGTGACATGGATTTTTCTGAAAAGGTTGTTGTTATTACTGGGGGAAACTCTGGAATAGGAAAAAGCACAGCAATTGAATTTGCGAAAAAGAAAGCCAGTGTTGTTATCATAGGAAAAGACAGGGACAAATTATTAAAAACTTTAGAAGAATTAAAAAGATACAATGAAAAATGCGGCAGCGTCGTCTGTGACATAAGAGACAGGATAAACATAAAATCCTGTATAAATATGATTCTTGGAAAATATGGCAGCGTAGACATACTGATAAACAATGCAGGAATTGCAATGTACGAAGAATTTGACAAGGAAATACCAGAAAATATTACTAATATGGTAAATACAAACTTCTTGGGAACTATATATTTCTGCAAATATGTAATCCCAATAATGAAAGAACAAAAAAGCGGCCACATAATTAATGTTTCATCTATTGCAGGAAAGATAGGATTTCCAAATGTTGCTGTTTATGCAGCTACAAAAGGTGCAATTTACAGCTTTACAGAAGTCCTGTATTATGAATTAAAAAACCATGGAATTAAAGTAAGCGTAATATGCCCCGGGGCTACAAAAACTAATTTATTTGACCATGAAAGCTGGAAAAAATTTCCGCATGAGAAAAGGCACAAGCATGCACAGGAACCTATTGAAGTGGCAAGAGAAATAATAAAATGCGCTGAAAACTACAAATTTGAGGTTATTGTTCCACATCATTATATATGGAAAATTAAGGCACTGCATCTTTTCAGGGATGCTATAATGAAAAAGATTGAAAAACTGCCCAAATAATCAAGTCATAAAAAACAAGATTAATGTAAGGATTGTTGCAATTGTTAAGGCTATGGCTGTTTTTTTATCTACTAATAATATTCCAATACTTTCTATTAAAACTGCTATAAACTCAACGAATTGTTTATCAATCATTTTAATTTAATAGACTCATGTCTTCCTTTAAATCATCTATAGAATATTCTGATTTATAGCCCTCTTCAATCAAATATTTCTGCATTTCCCAAATAGTAATCCTGGCTATTTTTGCTGCTTCGCTTAAAGTAACTTTTTTTACCAAATATTTTTGTTTAGCCTTTTGTTTTAAATAATCAGAATAACCTAATTTTAATAACTTTCTTAGTATTGCAGACCTATCGAGAGATTCCTCTTTACTTATTTTATTTAATACTTTTACAAAATCCTCTTCCAATCTTATTCCAATCGCTTCAGTCATATTTTTCTCCTTCTAGTAAAACTTTATCTAAAACTGAATTGCTGAACCATCCAATTTCTCTCATTTTTTTTATTATATCCATAAATTTATTTTTATTTATATTATTACTTTGTCTTAATTTTAGTATTACAGCTAAAGATCCTATGATCTTAGCATTAAATATCTCTTTCTTTTTTCTTAAATTATCGTCATCCGAGATTAACAAATCTAATTTCTTTTCATTGTATAATGCCAGAGATTCAGCTTCTCCGCCATATATATTAAATTCATTAATCATTTTGAGATATTTTTCATTTTTTACAGCCTCAACTTTTATTTTTTCATTTTTTACAAGATCTTCTATAATATACGCATCAGGCATATTCTTTGCTTTGCCAGCGCTAACAGCCTCTTCAAAAACTTTTTTTGATATGAATACTTCTTTAAAATAATTGCAACTTGCAGCTATTATTGTTGTTTTAGCCAGATTAATCAAGACCATAGCATCTTTGACGACCCTCATGTTATACATTGTGCACTATGTAATATATAAACTTTTCCGTATCTTTTGGGAAAAAAAACATTAAAAAGATTTAAAAATAGCTTTTTTATAGTATTCTAAAATGCCCAAAGAAAAAATGGATTTGATTGTTGAAGGCGGAAAGGCAAGCATTACACCGCAGATGGCCCAGACATTGGGACCTATGAAGATAAACATGTCTGAGGTAATCAAAAATATAAATGAAAGAACTTCCAATTTTGCTGGAGTTAAAGTTCCTGTTAAATTAACAATTGATTCCGGGACAAAACAAGTAGACATAGGGGTAGGAAGCCCGCCTGTTTCTGAATTAGTAAAAAAAGAATTAAATATGGAAAAGGGATCTGGAATTCCCCAAAAAGACATTAAAGGGAATATTTCAATTGAGCAGGTAATTAAAATAGCTGATATGAAAAAAGAATCCATGTATTTAGATAAATTAAAGCCTGCAGTAAAAAATGTCATAGGATCTTGCAATTCTTTGGGAGTTTATGTTGAAGGAAAAAGGGCAAAGGAAGCTATGAAAGATATTGTAAAGGGAGTTTTTGACAATGAAATAAATGGATTAAAAAAAGAGCCTTCAAAAGAAAAACTTAATTTATTAAAAGGCCAGCTAAAAGCTATTCAGGAAGCATACACCCAAGAACTGGAAAGAGCTAAGGCTGAAGAAGAAAAAGCTAAAGCTGAAGCAGCTGCTGCAGTTACTGTTGAAGGTGCTGCAGCAACTCCGGAAAAAGGCAAGGAAGAAGAAAAGAAATCAGCAGAAAAGAAACCTGGAGAAAAAGCCCCTGTAAAAGAAGTTAAGAAAGAAGAGCCAAAAAAAGAAGATAAAAAAGGAATAAAGAAAAAGTAATTAGAATTTTGAAAAGTTTCCAATTCTTTTGTAAGATTTTTATTAAATCCGAAAATCTTTAGAGCAGACTTAAATACAAGTTGATTCTTAATATTTTGTGTCTAAATTATTTGAAACAAAAGATAAAACTGGGAGAATAATTTATTTAACAAAAGAGAGATGGATTCATATAAGCACCGAGCATCCTGAAGCAGCTTCTTTTTTTAAAAACTTTGAAGACGTATTAATTAACCCAACAAAAATAATCTCTTATTTTTATAATAAAAATATTAAATATTATTACAAATATTTTAAAGAAAAAAAATCTTATTTGTTAATAATAGTTAAATATTTAAACGGAGAAGGATTTATAATCACATCTTATTTTATAAAGCATATACTATGAAAGAACAAATGAGAGTCCATTATGATGAAGAGGGAGATTTTCTAGAGATTTCAATAGGCAAACCTATACAATGTTATGCTACAGAAGTAGAACCTGGAATTTTTATAAGAAAGGAAGAAAAAACTGATAAGATAAAAAGCATTGGGATACTTAGTTTCAAAAAAAGAATAAACAACACTAAAGATATAGAATTAAAACTACCTTTAAAATTAGATATAACAAAACCAAAAAAACCTGAAGAAATTATATGAATTAATATTCTAATTGTTTAGCTAGCCTTTCCCTTGTTTCGTGTATCTGTTTATCTGTAGTCTTATGCCTTGAAGAACCTCTTGCTTTGGCTGCAGCCTTCATTAATTCTTCTTTTTCAAGATCTGTAAGCTTTTGTCTGATAGCATCTCTTACAAATTCGCTTCTTGTACTATATCTATATCTTTTGAGGCTCTTGTCAATATCCTTTATTATTCCTTTTTCTATTTTTATATTTAACACTTCCATGGTAATACTTTGTATATACTAAGTAATATTTAAACATTATGGTTTTAGAACTTCCGTGTGCAATAATATTACTCAAATGAAAAGTTTTATATATTAATTATACTTATTAGTTTAATTACAAAATTAAATACAAAATGGAAACCATAACTAAAGCAAGAAAAATTGGTGGTTCTATAGCTGTAATAGTCCCTGAAAGCGTAGCTAAAAAAGAAAATATAAAACCCAATGATATGGTTAAAATAGACATAACCAGGGAAGATGACTTAAGTTTTTTATGGGGAAGATTAAAATCAATTAAGATACCCACGCAAGAGATTATGGAAATAATTGATGAAGGTGAAGAGGATTAATTCTTATTATTTTGATACTTATGCATTAGTCGAAATTGGAAAAGAAAATCCAAATTATAAGGCCTATAAAAATAATATAAAAATCGTATTAAACAAATTAAATATAATGGAATTTTGTTATTTTTTATTCAGGGAAAATAGGAAATCTGAGGCTCAAAACATGTTTAATAAATTAATAAAATTTAATGTTGAAATCCCTGATAATGTCTTTCTAGAAGCTATAAAAATGAAATATAACTATAAAGAAAGAAGATTATCTTATGTAGACTGTTTAGGATATTGCTTAGCTAAATATATGAAAATAAAGTTTCTAACAGGCGATGAAAAATTTAAAGATATTTTAAATGTCGAATTTGTAAAATAAATTATTTTATTCACAACT
>JACPNF010000058.1 GCA_016185635.1 Candidatus Woesearchaeota archaeon | reverse complement strand
ATGAAGAGAATAATGGGAACACTGAGAAATCAAGATGGAGCAGATATTTTGGCAAAAATAATGACTTTAATCTCAACATGGAGATTAAATGGGCAAAACCCATTTTATTCTTTGAGAGCAATTATTTAACTATGCACATACCAAAGGGGGAAAAATTTATAAATAAGCAATTTCAACTTTATTTCACAAATAAAAATCAAAAATGGCAAGAGCAAAACCACATTTAAATCTAATATTTGTAGGTCATGTAGACCATGGTAAAAGTACTACTGTAGGAAGGCTTTTCTATGATTCTGGAATAATTGATGAGCAGACTATGAGAAAGCTAAAGGAAAAAGCAGTAGAAGTGGGAAAAGTAGGGTTTGAATTTGCTTTCGTCATGGATACCTTAAAGGAAGAAAGGCAGAGAGGAGTTACTATTGATTTAAATTACAAGAAATTCATAACTGATAAAAGAGAAGTTACTATAATTGATGCCCCTGGTCACAGGGACTTTGTTAAGAATATGATTACAGGAACATCACAGGCTGATGCAGCTGTTTTGGTTGTAAGTGCAGTAGATGGAGTTCAGGCACAGACACAAGAACATGCTTTATTGACAAAAACATTAGGTGTTGGCCAGCTTTGTGTTGCAGTAAATAAAATGGATGCAGCTGGTTTCAAGGAAGATAAATATACAAAGACAAAAGAAGATGTTTCTGCTTTATTAAAGAAAGTTGGATATAAAGTTGACCAAATTAATTTTATTCCAATTGCAGCTTTGAAAGGAGACAACGTATTTAAGAAAAGTGAAAATATGCCTTGGTATAAAGGTCCAACTTTAAGAGATCAATTAGACTTGTTTAAGGATCCTGAAAAACCAACTAACTTACCTTTAAGGCTGCCTATACAAGATGTTTATAATATTACAGGAGTAGGTGTAGTTCCAGTAGGTAAAATAGAAACTGGAATAATGAAAGTAGGAGACAAAATTATTGTAGTTCCAGGAAGAGAAGGAAAAGGTATTACTGGTGAAGTAAAAACCATAGAAATGCATCATGAGCAAGCACAGCAAGCTGAACCAGGGGATAATATTGGATTTAATGTCAGAGGATTAACTAAAAAGGATATAGCAAGAGGAGATGTCTTAGGTCATGAAAATAATGTTCCTAATGTTTTATCTAAAGACAAGGAATTTACAGCACAAATTATTGTAATAAATCATCCAACAGTCTTGACTGCTGGTTACACTCCTGTGTTCCACATACATACAGCACAGGTAGCATGCCAGATTACAAAAATAGAGAAAAAAATAGACCCAGCAACTGCCCAAGTAATACAGGAAAATCCTGATTTCTTAAAAAATGGCGAGGCAGCTATTATAAGATGTAAGCCTACAAAGCCTTTGGTAATTGAAAAGCAGAAAGAAATACCTCAGATGGCAAGGTTTGCTATAAGAGATGCTGGTAGAACTGTTGCTGTTGGTATCTGTTTGGATTACCAGAAATAAAAAATGGCTAATTTATCATATTTGTTAGGTATTCCTGGCGTAACTATTAATTTATTTGAAAGTGCTCTTTTAAAAGCAGCAGGTGAAGCCATAAAAATGGAAGAAATTCGATATTGTTCTAAAAATAATGAGGAAGATAATTTTATTGAAGTAATGAAGAGGGCAATAGAAATATATAATTCTTATTTAAAACAATTAGGTTGTAGGACCACCTATAGATGAAGAAATAGAAGGTCAAAGCATTCCTAATGAACCTAAGAGAGATTATACTTTTTATTAGAAATAGTTAGTTTTATAAAAAATAATTAGTCTGGTTTTTTAAGGTTTTATTGGATCTATAATTTCTATAAAATCTATCTTTTTGAAATCTTTGTCATGAGTTATAATCTTTTTTATGTTTAATTTTTTCATTGTAGCTAATATGCTCGCATCTCTTCCTCCAATTCCAGTATGGCTATAACTTACCAAAGAAGATATTGAATCAAGAAGCATTTCATAATTAAAATCTTCTATTACAAAAGGAAATTCTAAAAATCTTTTTATTTTCTCTTGCCCCTTAATTGGTCCTAAATTTTTTATTAAGTAATGGGAAATTTCCATTATTATTAAAGTATTCATAATTATCTTTTCTTTTTCAAGAATTTTAATCAGAAAATTTACAGCAGCTTTGTGTTCTTTAGCAGATTCATCAAAGAAATAGCACCAAATATTGCTATCTACAAAAATCATCTAAAACTCCCAGATTTTTTTAAGTTCCAGAGGCTTAATCCTGCTTTCCTTAACGCAGCCTTTCAGAGAAGAAACAAATTCAGGCATAGTTTTAAAAGCACTTATAATCATTTTGTCTTCTTTTGTCTCTATTGTTAGCTCTTCTCCG
This sequence comes from Candidatus Woesearchaeota archaeon, assembly GCA_016185635.1. Classification (GTDB taxonomy): domain Archaea; phylum Nanobdellota; class Nanobdellia; order SCGC-AAA011-G17; family JACPIM01; genus JACPNF01. Next base: position 6,957 of record JACPNF010000058.1, on the reverse strand, counting down.
GTTCTTAAGCCTAATTTTTCTCTTATCTTCTTTGGAATAAGCAATCTTCCTTGTTTTTCTAATAATACTTTTTCCATTTTTATCTCCATGGAATATATAATTCCATTATTTAAATATTTATCGTTTTAGTTAGTTTTATAAATTCTATATTTGCTTTACTTTCTTAATGGCAATTGCAAGAATAAATTTGGCAAGCATAGAAATTGACAAGTTAAATCAGCTATGCGCTAATATAAAAGATATTGCTGAAAAGACTAAAGTAGACATTCACGGGCCAATTCCCCTGCCTACAAAAAGATTAAAGCATACTACAAGAAGAAGTCCATGCGGTAATGGAAAAGCTTCTTTTGAAAATTTTGAAATGAGAGTTCATAAAAGATTAATTGACCTGGGTGTTAATGAAAGAGCCTTAAGATTAGTGATGAGGGTCCCTATACCTGAGAATGTTCATATCCAGATTGAAATGATGGAATAATTTTAGTTAATTTTATAAGTTAAGTTTATTCTATTTATTTTTAAGCCACTGTCGCATAACCCGGTATTGCACAGAATGATTAACTTAGAAGTTGATAAGAACCTGAGTTTTTATGTGTACGCCTGGAAAAAACTTTAAAAAAAGTTTAACAGAAAAATACTGGCGAGTCTGGCCCTCACGGGCATCCCGGTTCAAATCCGGGCAGTGGCGTTCTTTAACTTACTAACATTTTTATAGAAAATAAAAGAAAAAATAAAGAAATTAAAATTTTATTTAAAGACTATTTTGTCCAGGCTCCATTTTTTGCTTCCTTCCGCTATTATTACCAAGAATGCTGCGAAGAACAACAATGCTAGTTCTCCTCCATTCTTAAGAGGAACCCATCCATTCGGAAAATGAGCCATAAAGTATGCTATTGCCATTTCCAGAGCAGATATTAAAGCAGCCCAGCGTGTCAGTAATCCAAGTACAATTGCTAAACCAGCAAAAGTTTCTATAACTCCAGCTAGTCCCATTAAGCTTGTCAGGTTTACAGAGTTTCCGCCAAACCAGCCAAATAGTTTCTGGACTCCATGCTGCATGAATAGTAACCCGACAAATACTCTGAATACAAAATAGAAATAACCCTCATATCCTTTAATCCAATTATTTAGCATTTTTTTAACCCCCTTTTAATTGTATAATATAATTAATTTGTTACTCCATAGTCCACTATATTAATCTTTCTTTTTAAATAGTAAAAGTTAAAAATGATTAATTTTTACAAGGTTGTATGTACTTGCTTATGTTCCAGGAAATTTATGAACCATATAAAGTTATTGTCTCAGTTGATAAAACAAAGGAGGGATTATTTATTGTAGATATGAACTATAATTTAGATAACCCTCATCAGACAGATAGTATTGATAAAAATTATAAGGAAAGTGATTTTAGAAAGGCCTTAGGTAATCTTCGAAAAGAAATGCAATTTGGAAGTTCAAAATTAAAAAAGCTTATGACTGCAAAAAAAGAACCTCTCTCAAAATGCGTTGTTGATTTATGTGATAAAATAGAAAAAACTTATCCATGGGTCCAGAAAATAAAGTCATATCCACCAAGAAAAGTCCCTGCAAAAGAAACAGGAAATCTTGTAACATATAGAAGTCTTTTAATCAATTTTCCTTTACGAATGCCTGCTTTTAATTACTTGTATAGTATTGGGCTATTTAATCCTATGCCTGGATCAGATTCGCAAAAGGTCACTTATTATCTGAATTTAACTGAGAAAAAAGCTGAGGGATGCATAGAGATTGCTCCAGGTATAAATGGAACAAGTGTTTGGGATGGTGACTTTTTAAGAATAAGTGCAACTCCAAACATCTTCATTCCAAGATTCAAGGAAACAGTAAGGGAATATCTTCAAGAGATGAATGATAGAAATCTTGCTCTTTTTGATCCAGAAAGAGATGAAAAAAGTCTTGAAAGATTTATAATAGACGCTTTTAGTGAATTCTATTCTGGCAAGGCAATGCCATTTTTAATTTAAAATAAATTTATATACCTTCATTTGCTTTAATTTAAAGATGAAGGAATTTGACCTTATTGTTATAGGTGCTGGTTCTGGCTTGGATGTTGCTTATAATGCAAGCAGTAAAGGACTAAAAGTTGCAATAATTGAAAAAGGCGAAATGGGAGGCACTTGCCTGAACAGAGGATGCATACCTTCAAAAATGCTTATTCATCGGGCTGATATTTTAAAAGAAATTAAAAGAGCCAAGTTATTTGGCATTGATGCAAAAATAAATTCTATTGATTTTAAAAGCATGATAAAAAATGTCAGCAAAATTATTGATGGAGATTCTAAAAATATTGAAAACAGCTATAAAAATTTAAAAAATCCTGTTTTATATAAGGGAGAAGCAAAATTTATTGGATTTAAAACAATTAAAATAGATAATGAAATAATAAAAGCAGAAAAAGTGCTTATCGCAGTTGGAGCAAGGCCTTCTATACCAGATACTAAGGGGTTAAGCAAGGTAAATTATATTACGAGCACAGAAGCTTTGAGGCTAAATAAACAACCAAAGGTCATGACTGTTCTTGGGGGGGGTTATATTGCTGCTGAACTTGCTCATTTTTATGGTGAGCTTGGAACTAAAATAAATATTGTTCAGAGAAGCAAAATAATGCTGAAAAGAGAAGACTCTGAAATAGCAGAAAAATTTACTGAATTATTCAAGAAAAAATATGATGTTTATACTGAATTTGACATTGAAGAAGTTTACAAGAAAAATAATGATTTCTATGTCAGGATTAAAAAAGGAAAGTTAACAAAAATTCTTAAGTCAGACCAGCTTCTTGTAGTGACAGGAATAACTCCTAACAATGATCTTCTTGATTTAAATAAAACTGAAGTAAAAGTAAACAGCTTTGGTTACATTCCTGTAAATGAATTTATGGAAACAAATGTAAAAGGAATTTATGCTCTTGGTGATTGCGTTGGAAATTTCTTTTTTAAGCATAGTGCAAATTTGGAAGCAGAATATGTTCTCAGAAATGTTTTGGATGGAAATAAGCATAAAGTTGATTATTATGCGATGCCTCATGCTATATTTACTGATCCGCAGATTGCCGGAGTAGGCTATACTGAAGATGAATTGAATGAAAAAAAGATTAATTATTTGGTTGGAAAGTATAACTACTACGATACTGGTATGGGGATGGCTATTGAAGACAAGGACGGATTTGTAAAATTATTAGTTGAAAAAAGTACAAGAAAAATTCTTGGATGTCATATTTTGGGAACTGATGCTTCTACATTAATTCATGAAGTCATTGTTGCAATGAAAACTGGTGATGGAACTGTTGATAACTTGATTAATTCTGTCCATATTCATCCTGCCTTGTCTGAAGTTGTTCAAAGGGCTGCTTTCGAAATCTGAATTGTTATTTTTTAGAATATAAATGATTTTAAATTAATTTAGTTATAGATAAAGTATGGAAAAAGATATTTGGTCAAGATATGGATGTACAAGTAGTTTAGCTATGATTTGTCTGGCTGCAATTATTTCATTAATTTCTGTAGTAATTGATATGCCTGGAGAAAGAGGAGAACTTGAGAGAAACAGGAACTTGGTTCCAAGAAGAGGTTATTTTGTAAGTTTAGATTATGAAAAAGGTGATCTTAATCATGATGGCTTAGGACCAGATTTTATTGTAGAAGACAAAAATGGTTATAAAAGAATTTTATTTAAGCAGCCAAATGGAATTTATGAATCAGCAGAAGAAATAAAAAGATTGGAAATTGAGAAAAATAATAATTATAAAACCATTGAAGATAAATTAAATGACAAAAAAGAACAATGAAAATATTTTTAGACACAGCAGACATTGATGAAATAAAAGATGTAAAGGATAAAATAGCTGGGATAACTACAAATCCTTCATTAATATATGAATCTGTTAAAAAAAGAAAAGAAAGCAGTCATAAACTAGACTTGCATGATTATATTTCTGAATTATGTGCAACTTTGGGTGCAGATAAACCTGTAAGCTTAGAAGTTATTGGACCATCACTATTAGAAATGACACACCAAGGAAGAAAGTTATGGCAGATGTTTAATTATATTGCAGGTAATGTCTGGGTGAAAGTTCCAATATCTGTAAACGGAGCCTATGTAATTAATGAATTAAGTAAAGAAGGAATACCTGTAAATACAACCTTGATAATGAAGCCTGAGCAAGCAGTAATTGCAGGATATTTAGGATCATTTGTTGTAAGTCCGTTCGCTGGAAGAATTGATGACTATCTTGCAAATGAAGCAGGATGGAACAAACTAAAAGATTCTTATTTTCCAGCAAAGGGAATTGATTATCCTGATTCCGGAATAACAAGAGTAAATGATAATGGTGTTGTTTCAGGAGTACATTTAGTAAGTTTGATAAAAAAAGCATTCAAAAAATTCAAAATTGAAACAAAGGTGTTGGCTGCAAGTATTAGAAATACACAGCAGTTACAAGAATGTTTGGATGAAAATGCAGATATAACTACCATGAATAGAAAATTATATGATGAACTTTCTGCTACCGGCTTTGCTAGACCTCATGCATCAAGATTTTCTAAGGTTGATAACAGGAAAGTAATGTTAAAACTGGAAAGAATTCCAAGAGATGTTTTTAGTGCTGAAAATCTGGAAAGTTTATTATATCACTCTAAAACAGAAGAGGGCATTAAAAAATTTGAGGATGATGCTCATAAAGTTCCTGAATATGTTAGATTACTAAGGTAATTTATTAATAGTTCTATAGTTCAGAAATCTTTATAAACATATTTTAAGCTTAAATCTGATAATGGAAGAATCAACTGAAGGCACAGTAAAAATAAAGAAAAGCACTTTATGGAAAGGTGCAGCCTTTGTTTTTGGAATACTATTTATAGTTTCTATCTTTACTGGAGGTTTCAGGTTTGGAAGTAAAGGAATTGATGGTAATGCAGTTGTGCAGCCCCCAGCTCAGGTTGGAGACAATGCTCCTTCTGTAGTCAGTAGTGTGGGTTTGGATGATGATCCTGTTATTGGTGATAAAAATGCTCCTGTAACCATAGTAGAATTTTCTGATTTTCAATGTCCTTTCTGTGGAAGGTTTTTCTCGCAGACTTTGCCGTCAATAGAAGAAAATTATATCAATCCTGGAAAGGTTAAATTTGTTTACAGGGATTTTCCTTTGAATAGCATACATCCTTTTGCGCAGAAAGCTGCAGAAGCTTCTGAATGTGCAGATGATCAGGGAAAATTCAAGGAAATGCATGACAAGATATTCAGTAACCAAGTTTCATTAAGCTTGGACAACTTAAAAATCTGGGCAAAGGATATTGGTTTGGATACTAATAAATTTAATGATTGCTTGGATTCTGGAAAGCAGGCAAGTGAAGTTGGAAATGACGAGAAAGATGGTCTTGCTTTAGGAGTTCAAGGAACACCAGCATTCTTTGTAGGAAACGAAAATGATGGTTATTTAGCTATAAGTGGAGCACAGCCTTTCGAGGTATTTGACCAGGCTATTAAGAAGTTTTTATAAGATGTCAGCTGAAAGAACCTATAAATTAAAAGAAATTCCTAATCTTCAAATATGCGTGATAAAAACACCTGAAGGACATTATTATATTGGGTGCCATGGAGTAGGCTCCATCAACTTGGATGATAATTCCAGATTAAGAAGTTTTGATGAAGTAAAAGAACAGCTTGTAAGATACATAAAAGAAGAGTCTATTGTTTTTTTAAGCAAACCCTCATCTTGGACAGTATTTATCAAGTGAAGAGAGACAGAGTATAATTGATATAAGAAACTATGCATTAGAACAAAAAATAAGAATCTTGGAAGAAAATAAATAAGAAATATAATTATGGTAACAACAATAAGGGGAAAATTTTATTCTGGAAATTATATCTGTGTAGATACTGGTGAGCCTGGTTGTGATTATGCTTTTGAAAATTTTGAAGAAGCATTAAAAGATATTAAAAGAACAGCAGAAGTTGAACCAAGGATTTTAGTCGAACTAGATTTGATTAATTTAAGCCCTGAAGAAGAAAAAGAAATTCATAATCTAAGAGATTTAGTCATTAAAAAATAAAATCATTAATGGAAATTAAGAGGTGAAAAATAGCATGATGAAAGCAAATTTAGAGATTTTTAAGAAACTTTATGCTGAACATTTAAAATCAGTAGATCAGAAGTATCATGACGATTTTGTAAGATTTGTTGAAGCTGGTGAAAGTTCTGAAGAATTTTTAGCTTATCTTGATAAAAATAAGGAAGTATGTAAAATAATAGATAAAATTGCCGAAGAGCAGGTTGAAGCTATGAGGACGAGAGTAACCATAGGGCTTAAAAATGACCAACCTCTCGAAGACAGAGTTAATGAAACTAATTTTAAAGGTTCTGTAAAAAGATTTTTTTCAAGACGTGGTGACCAGATACTTTTCACAGGCTCGAGTTTGTTTATTGGTTATTCTAGTTTAGATTATGCATTAGATGAAATGAACAAAGGCAATCCAACACGAGCTTTTGCTTTTGGTGTTTTTAGCATAGCTTTAGGGTGGGCAGCTGGAATATATTTTGAAAGGTATAGGCCTAAATAAGATGTCAGGTCAGTTTCATTTAAGGATAATAAAAGTAAAAGCTTCTGGGGATTATTTAATAAATAATTCTCCTGACCCTCCACATAATGTTTATCATACTTTTGCTGAAGTAATCTGTGAGGTTTGTGAATATGCAAAAAACCCAGAAATATTCGATGAAGAACCTTACTTGAATGGTTTAAGTAAATTAGAGGAAAAAGCTATAAGAAGTCTTAGGGATTTAGTTTTAGAAAAAAGTGAATTTAGTTACCTGAATTTTCCTTAGTTTTTAGTCACTACACCCAGATTTTCTAAAATAAGTTTTTGTTTTGGTTCCAGAGGGACATGGATTGACCATTCATTCTTATTTTTTGTATCTCTAAGATT
>JACPNF010000057.1 GCA_016185635.1 Candidatus Woesearchaeota archaeon | reverse complement strand
GTCAATCCATGTCCCTCTGGAACCAAAACAAAAACTTATTTTAGAAAATCTGGGTGTAGTGACTAAAAACTAAGGAAAATTCAGGTATTTAATACTATTTAAACATTCCGTTTCCAACCCATATTATCATTTGTCAAGAATCACCATAAATCACCCTTACCTCAAATCTTGGGAGTTTTTTCTCAGGATTTCGCTTTAAATAAAGAAAAACAGCACTTTTCTTTAGCATTTCAGCATCAAAGTCATCAGCACAAAAATACAGGCATCCTAAATATTTTCTTCCATTTTCTTCCAAGTCATAAAACTTTAGCCTGTTTGAGCAGACTCTTGCTTCCAATCTTCTTTCAAAATACATTAAAACCACCTCGACAAAATCAATGTTAAACTCCTTAATTTTAATATCGATGAAATTTCCGGAAAGTTTCCGAAAACAAATGTAAATATTCGAAAACTTTATATTAGAAAAGAACAGAAGTTATTAGATAATGGATATAATCTCCAATATTAAGCCTTCTAAAGAGGAAAAAAAATTAATAGAAAATGCGTCAGCAGAAGTTATAAAAAAACTTAAAAAAATAAGATACATTACCCCAATAATAGGCGGTTCAATTTCTAAAGATACTTACTTGAAAGGAACAGATGAAGTAGATATTTTCATAAAATTTAATTATAAAAAATATAAGAATAAAACAGATAAAATTTCAGAAATATTATATAAAGATTTAAAAAAACTGTTTAAAGTATCAGTAATTCATGGCTCAAGAGATTATTTTCATGTAAACTATAAGGGTCTTACAATGGAAATCGTGCCTATAATTGGTATAAAAAAACCTGAACAGGCATTAAATGTTACTGACTTATCACCTTTGCACATAAAATTTGTAAAGAAATATCCAAAACTAAAAGATGATATAAGACTATTGAAGGCTTTTTGCAAGGCAAATTATCTTTATGGAGCAGAGTCTTACATTTCAGGTTTCTCCGGTTATGCAATAGAAGTGCTGGTTATTTATTACAAATCTTTCAAAAATGTCTTGAAAAATTCCTTAAAATGGAAACAAAAGACAGTTATAGACTGCAAAAAAGAACTTAAAAATGCGCTAAGCGAATTGAATTCATCAAAAACAGTTTCTCCATTGATAATAATAGATCCTGTAGATAAGACAAGAAATATATCTGCATCTTTATCTATGGAAAATTTTAACAAATTTAAGGATATTGCAAAAAAATACTTAAAAAATCCGTCTGAAAAATTCTTTAAAAAAGATATTAGCATTCCAAATGATTCTTTCATTTTAAAAATAATCCAATTAAAGGGAAAAAAAGATATTGTCGGGAGCAAGATAGTAAAAGTAATTGATTACGTCAAGCTTAACCTGAATAAAGAAGGTTTTAAAGTAACAAGCTCTGGATGGTTCTGGGAAAATGAAGCAACCTTCTGGTTTAAAGTTAAAAATAAGAGCCTGCCTAAATATTTAATCCATAAAGGCCCGCCAATTAATCTGGAAAAACATGCATATCAATTCAAGAAAAAATATAGCCAAGTGTTTGTAAAAAACAAGTTTTTGTATGCAAAAATAACAAGAAAAATAACTAATGTTAAAAAATTTGTAAACAAATTGTTAAAAGATGAATATGTAAAAGAAAGGGTTAAAAACATAAAATTATTATAATCTGTAGCTTAATTCAGAAGATTTTTTTTATTATCATTCATTTTAGTTTTCCTTTCTGCCAGTCTTTTATAATAATCTGTGCAGCACCTTTCAGATCTAATAATCCTCCTTTTTTAAGCTTGTGCTTTACTTTTGCAATTTCCTTTAATGTTTCAACAGCATCTTGATTAGCTCTAATCCCATACTTTTTTTCAAGTATCTTCAGATTTTTTCTGTTTAAGAAAGTAATTATTCCTGTGGCAATCTCTTCAGGCTCCTCAATCCTTGTAATTGACGATTTTAAAACAAGTCCTACTTTATCCCTATCTTTGGGCGGAATAACTCCCGGAGTATCAATAAGCCTTATGTTTTTGTTCAGGTTTATCCATTGTTTTCCCTTTGTAAATCCTGCCTCGCTGCTTGTTCTTGCCTTTTTTCTTCCTATAAGGTAATTTATAACAGATGATTTCCCAGTGTTTGGATACCCGACAACTCCTATGATCATTGGTCTCTTCCTGACCAGATAAGTAATAGCCTTGATTAGCCTCAGTTTTCCATGCCTGTCTTTGCATGAAACAGGAATAGTTGCTGTAATTTTTTTTAATTTGTTGACAGCCCTGAAAAGTTCTCTATTAGATGCAGTATCACATTTGTTTAGGACGAAAATAAACTTTTTTCCATAGGATTTAATTTTCTTCTCAATCTCTAGGTTTCTTGTCTCATCAAAAAATCTGGCATCAAGGATATTTAATATTAGATCTGACTCCTTGATTATGTCATCCACAACTCTTATATAACTTCTTTTCATCTATAATCTGTAGTAGAAAAAACTTTATAAATATAAGCAATAAATAAAAATTATGAAATATAAACCTTTAGTTTATTCTGTTTTGGCAGGTTTATACCTATCAGGTTGTAAGCCAAATGAAAACAAGCCTCCTGATAAATATTCACCAATTGAAAAAATAATTTCTACTTCTAATCCTATTCAAGAACAAAAAAAAGATATTTCTGATGTCATAAAAAAAGATGAAATTTCAGAAAGCCCGTATAAAAAACCCTCGAGCAAGATAAACAAAAAAGGAACTGTATTTAAAGCAGTTTATACAGAAACTCCAGAGACAAAAATTTCTGGTTTTTATACAATATATGATGATGTCATGAGTATAAAGATTGAAAAAAAATATGAATGGGAGAAAAGTGAAGTTATAATTATGAAACCAAGAACTTCCAAAGCTATAGAAAAAATAAGCATCCATTATATGGGAAAAGATGAAGAAAACTTGGGAAACTTAAGTTTAGTCAGGGATTTAAATAAAGGGCAGTGGTCTTATGGGTCTGGAGTTATTGTAGAACTAAATGAAAAGCAAGTTTGTGATATATTTAGTAAAGCAGAATCTAATTGGGATGTTTTCTTTAGACAGCTTGAAGCTGATGTTGTTGCAGCCATGCCTTACATGAAACATATAAATGGACAGCTAAAAGTGATAGCAGAGCAAAAATTAAATATTGCCCTGCAGGCTCTTGAACATTAAAATAACATTTAAATATTAACTAATTCTCACTTAATTAATGGATTTTAAAAAAGAGATAATAAATGCTTTAAAAAAGGAAATAAATCAGGATATAAATTTTGAAGAATATCTTGAAGTTCCTCCAGACCACGTATCTGCAGACTATGCTTTTCCTTGTTTCTCTTTGGCAGGAATTTACAAGAAAAATCCTGTAGAAATTTCAAAAGAATTGGTTAATAAAATAAAAAGTGAGTATTTTTCAGTAAAAGCAGAAGGACCATATCTTAATTTTTTCCTGAACAAGAAATTTGTTGCAGAAGAAATATTAAAGCAAATACTGAAAGAGAAAGAAAATTATGGAAACAAAAAAGAAAACAAGAAAATAGTTATTGAAAGTCCTGGTCCAAATACAAACAAACCATTGCACTTGGGCCACTTAAGAAACATGGTTTTAGGCCTGTCTTTATCAAATATATACAAAAAAACAGGAAACAAGGTAATAAATGTAGATATAGTAAATGATCGCGGAGTTCATATTTGCAAGTCAATGCTTGCCTACAAAAAATTTGGAAAGAATAAAAAGCCGGACAAAAAACCAGACCATTTTGTAGGTGACTTTTATGTTTTATATAGCAAAAAACTAAATGAAAAAGATGAAGAAATAAATGAAATGTTAAGGAAATGGGAAAGTAATGATAAAGATACAATAAACTTGTGGAAAAAAATGAATTCCTGGGCTATAAAAGGAATTAATGAGACTTACAAAAGATTTGGAATAAAAATCAACAAGACTTACTATGAGAGCAATTATTACAAAAAGGGAAAAGAACTGGTTTTAAAAGGCTATAAAAAAGAGATATTCAAGAAAAATAAGGACAATGCAGTTTATGCAGATTTAAAAGATAAAAACTTGGGAAATAAAATTCTTCTAAGGTCAGATGGAACATCTGTTTATGTTACCCAAGACTTGAGCGTAGCAGTACAAAGATACAATGATTTCAAGATGGACAAGATGATTTACATAGTTGCAAACGAGCAGATATACCATTTTAAGGTTTTGTTTGAAGTTCTTAAGATGCTTGGCTATAAGTTTGTAAGCAATTATTATCACCTTCCTTACGGTATGATATATTTGCCAGAAGGAAAGATGAAATCACGTGAAGGAACAGTTGTAGATGCTGATAGTTTAATGGATGATATGACTGAACTTGCAAAAAAAGAACTTGAAAAAAGATACAAAAACATAAGCAAAAAAGAACTTGAAAAAAGATCAGAAATAATAGGTCTTGCAGCAATAAAATATTTTATATTAAATCATGATCCATTGAAAGATTTTGTGTATAATCCAAAGGAGTCAATATCTTTTGAAGGAAATACAGGCCCATATTTATTATATACTTATGCAAGGGCTTCATCTATTTTAAGAAAATCAAGGAAAAAGCCAGTAATAAAAATAAAAGATATATCTGATGAAGAGTATTTGGTAATAAAAAAATTATATGATTTTAAGGAAACAGTGGGAAATTCAGCAGAAAAATATGATCCAGCTCTGTTAGCTAATTATGCGTTCGAATTGGCAAAGTTATTCAATGAGTTTTATCATGAGTCAAAAGTTATAGGCTCTGAAAGAGAGCAGTTTCTTCTTTCCATAGTTTTGGCTTTTAAGTATGTATTAAAGTCTGCATTAAATTTATTAAGCATGGAAACATTAGAAAAGATGTAATTTTTTACATTTAACCATTTAGTAATGAAAAAATTTAAAAAGGCATTTATTAAGCAAGATTCATGGCTCTAGGCGGATTTGGTTTGGAAGATGAATTTGGTCCTGATGAAAAGTCTGATGAAGTTAAAGAAAAAAAAACAGAAAAAATAGATATTGATCTGGAAAAAATAATGGACATGTGGGAAATACAAGGACAGAAACTCACAAAAGATGAAAAAAAAGCTGTAAGAAGAATCTTTTCTGCTCTTGGCTATGATAAAGGTGGGGAGTTTTTCTTGAAAAGAATGGAATTATATAGAAGAACAAAAAATAATTATGAATTAATAGACTTCCTAATAAGGGAAAAAATACTCATTCCAGAAAAAGCATTGGAAGATCTTGGCATTGATGGTGTTGTTAGCAATGATGATTTATTATATCAATTAAACATGGAAGTTCTTTACAATTTATAATATGAAAACTGTCAAGCACATAGATATAAAAAAGAACATAACAGTAGATGAATTAATTAAGGAAATGGAAACATCAGGGGTTATGGGTGCCGGAGCAGTAGCAAAAGCAGTTGATATTTTTGAAAAAGCTATAAAAGACAAGGAATGCAAAATATTTTTTGGAATGGCTGGAGCAATGGTTCCTGGTGGAATGAAAAATATAATTATGGACATAGTAAAAAATAAGCTGATTCATGTTTTTGTTACTACAGGAGCAAATTTAACTCATGATTTAGTTGAAGGATTAGGCCACCATCATTATCAGGGCAAGGCAAATGTTGATGATGACAAGCTGAACAAGGAAGGGTTATACAGGATGTATGACAGCTATATGAAAAACAATGTTTATGAAGACCTCGAAGATTTCTTTGAAAAAAACTTTGATGAGTTAAAAAATTGCAAAAGCATAACAGAATTTTTAAAAGTCTTGGGAAAACTAAGTCCTGAAAATACAATTTTGAATTCCTGTTATAAAAATAACCTCCCGATATTTTGCCCTAGCTTGGCAGATTCAGGAATAGGATTAATAATTTGGGGAAGAATTGCACAGGGAAAAGAAACAAAAGTTAACGCATTTGAAGATTTAAAAGATATTATAGACCTTGCATGGACTTCCAAGAAAAATGCAGTTATATATTTGGGTGGAGGAGTTCCCAAAAATTATATTCAGCAGGCAATGCAGGTTTCACCTAAAAAAGCAAGTTATGGGATCCAAGTAACAATGGATAGGCCAGAACCAGGCGGAAGTTCTGGAGCTCCATTAAAAGAAGGAATCTCATGGAGAAAAATGGAAAAAGACGCTAATTTTGTAGATGTAATTTGTGATGTAACAATTGCCCTTCCTTTAATATATGCAGCACTTAAATCAAGGCTATAGTGGGCTGTAAAGTTGACGTTACTGATAATGATAAGGTTCAATAAGTAATTTTAATGCTTCTTTCAAAGTAACCCATTTGTCAATCCCATATCTGCTGAATTTTTTTGCAAGTTTTTTCCGTTTCGATGCTTGCGTTCTTAGAGTTTACCATCCGTAGAAGTGCCAGCCTATAGTTGTAATGTTTCTTTTGTTTTATCCAAAATGCGTTTCGCTAGACTAAGCAATTCTTGATATTCTTTGTTTTCCAATGATAGTTTCGTGCTATATTGATAATCCTCTCTGATGCTTACAGCAGTTTCCGGAGATTATTGCGTCTCCATTATGTTCAAAGTGCTCACTTTTTCTAAATCCTCTTGACTGATGGTTATCTTCTTGTCTTCAATGAGGCTAGCAATGAGGGCAAAAGTACATTCTTGATTCTGTGTTTCATAACCAAATTTTGCGAGGATGGCAAGAAAGGAATGATAAATGACATAAAACAAACTACTGGAACACCAGTCAGTATATCCTCCTCGTTGAAGGTAGAGAGTAACTTTGAGATTATGTTCAGCTTTGGTTAAATGGTCTCTTGCTTTTTCAAGATTAATATCAATTTTGACTAATCCGCGATGTATCTTTCCCTCTTGCAACTCTTTCTTTGCTTTATTCAAACACCATTCCACTTTATTCTTTGCGTGACTCATTGTAAATCTCCAAAAATTTTTCTTCCCCCATAACAACTATGCCTTTTATGGCATTTAGGAGCGGTTTATCTCTCTTTTTAATGTTTTTGATGATGTCATTGTGTGTTTGATACATAGGGTGAATTTTTTTAATGTTGATTTCATTGATGTCTTTTATTTCTTGTTGGAGTTTAGGGAATCGCTTTTGGTCTGTTACAAGAAGGACATCAATATCATTAGGGTTAGGCTTCTCTAAAACAGAGCCGAAGAGGACCATTACATCAGCATTTTTTATTTTTTTCAATTCTTCAACCCATCTTTTTACTTGATGGTTGGCATGAAGAGATTCTCTGGATATTATTAATTCTACATAGCGACGTGCGTAAGAGCTTTCAGCGTTTACTCGATAGATTACCGCTTTACCAATTCTCCTTGGTCTTAAGATTGATTCGTTTTCTAGTCGTTTAAGTATCTTTAATGCACCCATAGCTGTAATTCCTGTCACTTTTGCGATGCTGTTTGCAT
>JACPNF010000055.1 GCA_016185635.1 Candidatus Woesearchaeota archaeon | reverse complement strand
TTACTTAATTCAGATAGGAATAATCTTGACAATATTATCAAGCGGGATAGAAAGGGGAATAGATAAACTGACAGAAAAAAATCTTATTGGAAAAAATATTTTCAGGTCAACCCTGCTTTATATTTTGATCTCCTTGGTAGGCATTATTGTTTTCAGCTTATTAGCCCAGGGTGTTACTAACGTAGGAAATTTATAGAAATTAAAGAGACAGCCAGGATAAGTTTTGTTGTATCAAAGCTTAATGAATAGCCAAAAAAGTTTTATATATGCCTATATATATACCTATGCTATGACAAAAGTTATCTCTTTATCAAATGAGGCATATGAAAGGATAAAATCAGTTAAAAGATCTGGGGAGTCATTTTCTGATGTAATTATAAAATTAATTGGTAAAACAAAGAAAAAACCTCTTTCTGATTTTCTTGGCAAATGGTCTGGTTAGGAAACTGAGATTGAAAATATTTCTGAATTAAAGCTTATAGAGCTATAAACTAATCATTTTAAAGAGGTAGCCAAGGCAGGTTTGTTTGTATCAAAGGCCCAATTAAAGGCCATATAAAAGGTGCTGCTTCAACCAATCCAGTAATTATTAAAGCATGAGCCCAGGTCTCTCCAATACTTGCCATCCCACCAGCCCCTCTTGCTACAACACCAGCCCCATGTACTTTTAACAAAGCAATTAATCCAATAATAACTCTAATTACAATATGATTTCCTATAAAAGGTATCTCTTGTATGGAAGGCACATTTTCTAAAACAAATTCAATATTCATTAAAATAAAAATAAAAATCATGGTAGTAAGTAATGAATGCCAGAAATGCTTTAAGAAATGGCTTCCCCTGAATGCCAAATCTTTGTGAATCGCAAAAAATTCATATAATCCCAGAATTACACCCATATAAACTGCTGGTAATATTAACGCCTCTGCCATGATTATTTCAATCTTTCTCTAATATTTAAATTTTATTATGGTTAAATTTTCTCATTTCTTGCTAAAATATAAAGAATGAATATGATTAAGAATAAAAGAAATTTGTTTCCCAAATATATTTTGGATAAATTCAGATATAAAGAATTTTCTATTTACTCCTAAGAACTCTGATAAATCTTCTGTTTTTTTGTCTATTGTTCTTCTTGCTATGTAATCACCGCAGAAAGCTGCCAAAGGCAGTCCAGCACACCCAAGGCTATATTGTATTGACTTGTTTTTAGGATCATAATCTGCAATTGGTGCAAGATCTTTGGTAACATCAATTAATCCTGACCAAAAGTGAGTAAAGTTTATGTGTTCTAAGGAAGGAAAGTGTTTCTTAAATTCTTTTATAACCTTATTTATTACAGACGGATGATAGAAATAGTTAAGTGAGTAATACTTAAAAAATGAAGACCCTCCAAGCAAAATCCTGTTTCCTTCTATGGGTCTGTAATGCATATAAACCAAGTTTGTATCCCAGCACATCATTTCTCCCTTGGGAAAAATAAATTTAAGTTCTTTCTTGCTTAATGGCTCGCTTACTGCAAGATACGTCTGCAAATGATAAGTCTTTTTTGATAAATGATAATCAAATGTAGTTTTCATTTTGTCTATGCAGACAAAGATATTTTTTGCTTTTACAGAACCTAAATGAGTTATAGCTTTGTTTCCTTCTATTCTATGCACTTCTGTGTCTTCATATATTTTTACACCTTTTTTTAAAAGAAGATTTTTTAGTTCTTGGGTATAAGCAAGCGAATTAATACCATAACATCCAGGATATCGCAGCCCTATTGTAAATCCTTTTCCAGGATGAACAGACTTTAATGTTTTTTCATCATACATTTTGTAAGGCAGTTTAAGTTCATCCCTTACTTCTGCGCCTTCTTCTATTAAACTATTATGGGATTTTTTTACTGACAAATAAAGTGCATCCTGCTTCCTTAAGTCACATGAAAAATTATATTTTTTTATAGTATTTACAATAAGGTTAACTCCCTTGACAGGAATATTCATGATAGCTTTTGCTTTTTTTGTCCCGAATTTAGAAATAAGCCCAGCAATGTCTTCCTCGCTTTCAGGAGTCAAAAAACCTCCGCTTTTTCCAGAAGAGCTTCCGCCGCAGATTCTTTTTTCCAGCAATACTACTTTCTTTCCTGATTCAACAAGTCTTAAAGCAGCATGAAGCCCTGCGAATCCTCCGCCAATAACTAAGCATTCAGTATTTATCTTAGTCTTTAACTGCTGGCAGTATTTAGTTTTGATATTTAATGTGCCTGTAAAAAGCCAGTTTTCATATATCAAATACTTTCACCTCTTATGCAAAATAATAACTTAAGACTATAAAAAAGCTTTGCAGAAAAGCTATTATACAAGCTTTATGATTTAAAATATCCTATATTGAATAAGAATATTAATTAAATATTAGATTAATTAAATATTAGATTAATTACTTAATAAAAAGAGATGTTAATAGAGGATACAGTTTACGGAAAAGAGGAAATAAAAGAGCAAGTTCTTGTAGAATTAATAAGTTCAGCCACAATTCAAAGATTAAAAAAGATAAGTCAGTTTGGAATGCCAGCAGAATATTTTCATCTTCCAGTATTTTCAAGATATGACCATTCTGTCGGGGTTTTAATTTTTCTCAGAAGACTGGGTGCAGATATTAAAGAGCAGATTGCAGGGCTTTTGCATGACGTTTCCCATACTGCTTTTTCACATGTTATTGACTGGGTTCTTGGAAATCCAAGCAAGGAAGATTATCAGGACAAGATGCACTTTGAATTTATCAAAGATTCAGAAATTCCATATATTCTTGCAAAGTATGGTTTTGATTTTCATGAAGTATGCAACCCAAAAAACTTTTCATTGCTTGAAAGAGAATCTCCCAGCTTGTGTGCTGATAGAGTAGATTATGCATTAAGGGAATTTGCCTTAAGGTTTGATCCTGAAATTGCAAAGACTTGTTTTAAGAGTCTTTTATCAAAAAATAATTGCATTGTATTTAATTCAGTAGAGCCTGCCAGGATATTTTCAGATTTTTATTCAAGATGCCAGAAAGAGAACTGGGGAAGCGATCAGGCCAAGTCTCGTTATCACATTCTTTCTGAAATACTAAAAAGGGCAATATTTAAGGAAACTGTAACAATGAGGGATTTAAAAAAAACAGATCGTGAAGTAATATCTCTTCTTGAAAATAGCAATGATGATGAAATCCTGAGTGGTTTAAATCTGCTCAAAAATGGTTTTAAAACTGAGGAAACAGAAAATGAAGGAATAATCTTGCAGAAAAAATTCCGATATGTTGACCCTGAAATTTTAATAAATAATTCAATAAAAAGATTAAGTGAAATAGACTTGGATTATAAGAATTATATAAATAAAGAGAAAGAGATTTCAAGTAATCCTTCAAAAGTCAGGATAGTGCCATTAAACACCCATGTTTAGGCAAACATAATCAGATAACTTAAATTTATCCGAAAAGTGTCCAGAAAAAATGTAAAGTAAACGCCAAAAGTATACACTTCTCAAAGTCAATTAATTCTGTCAATAAGCTTTTAAATTCATTTCCTGAAGATAAAAGTGTATATTTTGAGAGTGTACATTGTTTTCAAGTCAGTTTGTAATATTATTAATTTACTCATTAAATCTTAAAAGTTCTGACATCTTTTCTATAAGGCTGTATACTTAAGAACTTTACTTAACAAAAAAGAAAGTTTTATGAATCAGTAAGCAAGAAAACTCAGTCTTATTTTGTTTAAACTTTTCTTAAAAGTTGGAATAGTTTTTGTTTAAACTTTTTCTAAAAGTTGGAATAGTTTTTGTTTAAACTTTTTCTAAAAGTTTAACTGGGATGAATTGCTTTTCTGAAAAATTTTCATAAAATCCGGAAATCTTTCGGTGAAACTGGAAATCTTTCAAAAATATTTCTTGAATAGTGATGAATTACAATAAAGCTTAAATAATAAAAAGTCTTGTAAGAGTTATACTGGATGGAAGACAGGTTTCTTTCAATCAGCTGGCATCAGATGAACATGCCTTAACAGCAGATGATAACCTGAAAAAAGGTTTGAGTGCTGAAACTCATAAAGCTCTAAAGTTAGACGCTCAGGGCTTTTTAGCCTGAGTAGTTCACAAATATAATATAAGATGGGCAAAAAAGGATTATTACATTTAACAGCGGGATTCGTAGTTAGGATAATAGCTAGTTTAATAATTGCTATATCATTACCATTTTTAATTTCAAACCCAACAAATCCGATAGCACAAGGTGTATTTGCTTTTGGCAACTTTTTAATGGTGATAGGAGCTAATGTAAAATGAACGCAATAAGTTTTATCCCAATAATAATTACTACTTTGTCTTTAACATTCGCTAGTTTTGTTAAGAATAAGAACTGGGCTATCATTTCCTTTATAGTTTGGTTAGTCATATTTGTATTGACTTTCTTTATTTTTAAATAGCCCTAATTTAGTTCAATATATGGATTACTTGGATACTTTTCGGACATTTCATTTGACTTCTCGGATGTCTTTAAACTTTACGGACTATGTTATTTAGGCGAAAAACTTTAAATACAATTGTATATTCTTAATTTCATGATCTTAAAAAAATTGGTGCCTTTGTTTGCAGTTTTTGTTTTATTGATAAATCTTGCTAGTGCCCAATTTTTTTATGATAATAGCTATGACAGCTTTGGGTTTTTTGGATCAGGTGCAGGTGACATTTTATTCTTTTATGAATCAAATGCTGGATGGATAGACTTTTTCATATTCCTATTAATTTTCATGGGCTTGACTCAGGCAGTTTTTAGCACAAGTCACCTAAAGGGTCAGGCAAAGTCTCTTGCAATAGGTCTTTCCTTGGCTTTGTCGTTTGGTCTTATGATTTGGGAAAGAAATACAGGAATAAACCTTCTTGCATTTGGACCTGTGGCTTTTTTAATCCTGTCTATACTTATCTTTTATGTAGTATTCTCTTTATTAAAAAAAATGGGCACAGAAAAATGGGTTGCTGGCGCATGGGGTTATGTTGCTGCATATGCTCTTGTCATGATTTTTAGTGCTCCATTATTAAGATTTCTTGCAAATACAAATCTGCTGCCAATATTGAATCTTTTGTTCTGGCTTGCAGTTATTGGAGGGGTCATAGGATTATTTTTTGAGACAAATCCCCATGCAAGGATAGGTCCGTAAAATGATAAAAAGTTTTTTTAGTTTTGCAAGAACTCAAAGTAATTTAAATGAAATCAAAGTTAATCCTGCAGATGATGAATTAAATAATTTGAATTCTGACTTAAATTATTTCCAAAAATTAGTCAGAAAATATCCTGCAAAGAATGAAATATTAAAAAAATATGATTCCCTTGATTTAAAACTTATAGAATTTATTAATAGTTATGGAAGAAACTCAAAAAAAGGCCAGGAAGCAGTTCAATTGTCAAGAAGATTGTCAAGAACTTATAATTATTTTAAAACAAATATTCATTTATATCTTGATGAGACAAATGATTCTAAAAAACAAAATGAAATCCTAAAACCAATAATAGAAATAAAAAAAACAACAGATTTTGATGAAACTTTTGTAGATTTAAAAAGCAGATTAAATAAGTTTAAAACTGAAGTCATGAACAATGAGATGAATTTTCATGATGCTGAAATCTGCTTCCAGTTGTTTAATGATGAATTAAATACTTTAATTATTAATAGCAGTGAAAGATATAAGAATATACTTATTGAGTTAAGAGCCAGATTAATCTATTTTTATGAGTATACCAAGAAAAATCATGAAAAAAACTTGATAAAAGAAAGCTATCATGAAGATTTAAAAGATGTAAGTTCAAGATTAAATAATTTTAAATCAAAAGCTGAAAATGTCAAAAATTTGATATTAAATCACAGGGAAAATAACCATGAAGATGTAAACAATAGGTTATCTGAGCTAAAAAATCATTTTAATGAGATTGAGGCATCAATACATACAAGATTCATAAAAAGAGAAAAAAATTATCTTCTTAAGAATTTATATGAGGTTTATAATAATTTAAATTCTTTTCATAGTAATTATCTTGAAAAAGATGCAAGAAAAACAAGCCTGCCATTGTTTAATATTATGAAATCTTATATTTACAAAGACATGAGGATCATTGAGAACCAGAGGCTGCTGTTAAGGGATGTAATATCAAATACTTACAGCCAGGTTTTTTCTTTTAATAAGTCATTATTCAGTACAAAATCTAAAAATTCTCTTAAAAAGCTTGAAAAAGCTTTCAATATGGAGGTGCAAAGAAACCTTGTGCTTGAGGACTTAAATGACAGGATAATACCTTTGGGTATAGAAAGAAATAAAAGCCTGAAACCTTTGATTAATGAAGTAATTTCTCTTAAGAGGCCATTCCAAAATGCTGATTTAAAAGACACGATTATGGAAATTTGCGGTGACATTGTAAAAAATGACAAGGATTCTTTGAATAAAGCAATAGTAAAATTAACTGAAATAACTAACAATGTTTTGCCTTCAAGAAAAAGAGCATTATACGAGCTGAAAAACAAGATAACATGAAAAAGTGGATAAATATCTTTGGCGTCCTTTCATTAATTATAACTGGTTATGGTTTAATTTCTGCTGTATTATTAAAAAGTCCATATTGGTATAGTTTTTTTGTTCTCGGGGGTACATTTCTTTTAGGCTATGTTAATTATTATAAAAAAAACAAGACAATATTTTATAATTTGCTGAAAAAGAAAAAAAGAATTATAAAAATATATTTTATTTATCTTATTTTGGCAGTTATAATAGATCTGCTTGGAAGATTTTTATTTAATTTTTGGAATTATCCTTCGTATGATTTATTTGATTATATTTTAAATGTTTTAGTGGTAGGATATCCTTTTGCTTTCTTCTTTGTATATGAAACCTATATATTTATCATAAAAGAAATTAAGTCTGAAATTCATCCAATAGTTTTAACTATAATCTTGAATGGATTACTGCATGAAATCCCAAATACATTTGCCTGGGAGTGGGTTTATACTTTTCCTTTTTTTGCTTTAGAAATTTTTAAAGTCCCAGTTATTGTATTAACCTTGGGCTGGTTTATTTTAGTTTATATCCCGGTTATAGTTGAAAGAAAAGTAAAATAATCTTTTTGCAGCACCAAAATCCTTATATATCTAAAGTATATACAAAGATTATATGGCAACACAGATGATAACTTTAAAGCTGGAAAAAAAATTCTTAAAGGAAGCAGACCAGATTGTAAAGGAAAATGGTTACCAGAACAGGACAGAACTTATTAGAAATGCTTTAAGAGAAAAAGTTGATGAAATAAAACTCAAAAAGGCAATGAGGGAGATAGCCCATTTGAAAGGTGCTTCTAAAAGAAAAACAACAGAAGAAGAGTACGAACGTGTTAGAGAGGAAGTAGCCCAGGAAATTTGTAGAAAATTTAAATAAGTTCTTCTGGCTTATGACTTTTTGAAATATCTTCTAATTGTTTAAAGTGCTTGTCTCTTGTTACTAAAATTAGATTATTATCCCTGGCTACAATTGAGTGCAAAACATCTCCTAATGGTAAGATTCTTTCTTTTACGATTTTATCAGCTTCTTGGTATTGTTTTTCTGTAACAATTATTTTTTCGATTAAGCTTTCAAATAATTTCATCATTCCATTAATTTCAGGAATTGTATAATTAACTTCTAATTATTTTATTACCAAATCAGTTATAATAATTTTATATTTTTTTGCTTTGATAAAAGCTAATAATCTCCAGGCAAAATCTCCTAAAGGTTCATTATCAAATCCTTTCCTGTCTTCATAAATATCCATCCAGATTGAAGTGTCTAAGTAGTATTTTTGATTCATTTTTAACCAGATGATTATAAAAGAAATAATCTTTATAGCAATTGTGCCTAAAAAACAGTAAAATATTCAGATTTCTATTTTTTTACCCGCAAACTTTTCAATGTCCAATATAAACCACCAGAAAAACCTTTAAATATATACTTTTACTATTATTTTTAATGATTTCAAAAAAAGCTGTGTTATTTTTAGTGTTTATTCTTGCTTTAGTTCAGATAGCCAGTGCTCAATACTTTTATGACCAAGGTTATGGTTTTTCAGGATTCTCTCTACCTTTTTTTAATCTCAGTTATTCTGACTTTTTGGATTTTTATAATCAGAACTATGCGTGGGTTGACTTCTTTGTTGCCTTGGCACTTTTTGGAGGCATACTAAAAAAAGCTCTTGAGGATAAATTTGGAAAAGCTACTCCAGCAGTTTTGTCTTTTGTTTTTGCAATTGGTTTTGCTTCCATGGAAAGATCTTGGAATTTTAATTTACTGACTTTTGGTCCTGTTGCTTTTTTGATATTCACTCTTGCTATTTTGTTTGCTCTCATCTGGTTGATTCATAAAGTTTTGGGTGCAGGTCCATATAGCAAATGGATTATGGGTGGAATTTTAGCAATCTTACTTTTGCTCTTATTAGGCTACTTTCAGTATAAAGGCCTAAGAAATCTTTACTGGAGTTTTTCTGCTAATCCTCTGGCATGGGGATTAATATTATTCGGAATGATTATTGCTATGGTTTTATTATTTAATTTTCTCAAAAATCGTTCTTCCGCACCTCTTCCAGGATTAGGTGGAAATATTCCTCCACAAGGACCAACCATTACACCTCAACCACCTGGACAGCCACCACAAGGACCAACCACTCCACAGCAGGGAAAAGGATTATTTAGCTTTTTATCTAGTTCTGAAGACTATAAAGAATATATAATTATAAGTTACTTAGTTAATGATTTTATAAATAAAACAATTAAAAATTATAGGGGGGACTTTCCTTCTGTTGATAGCAGGTACAAATCAATAGGTGCAAGAATTAATAATTTTCTCAACAAGTATCAAAATTCAAAATACAGAAGCAGGGTTTTCACTTTGGCAAATGAACTAAAAGCAGCCTATGAAAATCTTAAGAAACAAGAAGAAACAGGTAAAGATAATAAAAAACTTCTTGCTAATGAGCTTTTAAAACTAGAAAAATATGAATCTGAACTTAATTCTTATTTAGAGAAATTTAAGCAGCTGAGGGAAAGGACAAGGACTTCTGAAAGAAATATACCTTTGTTAGAAATAAGAAGTGAGATAGAGGATATAGTAAAAAACTTGTCAAGGATACAAGACCTTTTAAATAATTTCAGGACAAATTTTCCTGAGACTAACACAAAAAAAGAGGAATTATTAGAAGGATGTAAAAATTTTATAAAAGGAATTAACCAGTTTTATAGTGAGCTTGAAAAAAAGGTTGCGGAAAAACAAAAAGCAACTAAGACTTCTGAGGATAAAACTACCCAATTAATTCGCTATGTAAACTACGTAGGTAATTTAACCAGAAATCCGGATACAGATGTACAAAAATTAATTGAAGAAAGAGAAAAAATTTCTAAATATCTCTCTATTAATAAAGATGAACTTAAGCAGCTTGGTTACTCTGGTAAAATGAACAGTCTATTATTAGATCTTGATAATAAAATAGAAAGAAAACAATTAGGTTATACAGAAAGAAAAGGACTTCCTTATACTGAAACAAAACAATTAGATTATGATGTCTTAACCTATGTTGAAAATGAACTTGACAGGCTAAGGAAAAGTTATAGGGGGAGAAACTTAACGCGAGATGAAAGAGAAAAACTGAACACAGAAAAGCAAAAATTACAGGTTTTACTAGAAAGATTTCATCCAGCTACCCAGGAAAAAATTATTAAAAGAAATTCTTTGTTGGGTGGCTTAAAAAGTGAAATAGAATGAACAAAAAAGCAGACTTTAAAGACATAGCCTTGGTAGTCATCTTATTAGCTTTGTTATAAGGCAGGTATTAGGCATGTTTAATAAAAAAAAAAAAAAAAGGAATGCAATACGAAATTATCTTTGGAATTGTAATTATTATGATATCTCTAGGATTGTTTATCACATTTCAGAACAGGAAATTTCAGCCAGCTCAGGATCAGTTTTTTAATGCAGAAGCATGCAGGTTAAGCGTCTTAAAAGCATCACAGAAAGGTCTTGGAGTTTCTTCATTAGATCAGCTTAATGGATGTAAAACTCAAGAAATAACATCTAAAGAAACAGATAAAGATAAAGTTCATGAATTGTTAACTAATAATCTTGATACTTGCTGGGCAATGTTTGGAAGGGGTAAAATTAATTTTTTAATAGAAACTGGAGAAATCAACAAGTGTTTTATTTGTTCAAGTATAAAATTTGAAAACAATGTCAATGTTAATCATAAAACATTAAAAGAAAGCCAGGTTTTTAAAAACAAATTCAAAGAACCAAGGCATGTAATATATTTTGAGGATATAAAAGAAAATAAAAGATTATATTCTGTGATTTTAGCTTCAAATAAACCAAAAAGTATAGTTAAAGCTTTAAATTTTTGGACTAGTATTGAAATAGGTCCGATAGAAGTTTCCCCGCTTGTAGTTCCTCAAACAATTGAACAAGCCCTTAATATCTTAGGTATGGGGGTATATTTTCCAGAATTAAATTCACATTTAATATTAACAGATACTAAAGGAGTTTTAAAAAATTGTCAGGATATAGCATGAACAAAAAAGGAATGCAATACAAAATTATCCTTGGACTTGTATTTATTATGATATTTATAGGGTTGTTTTTGACTTTTCAGGGCAAAAAATTTCAGCCAGCAGAAGAAGAATTTATTAATACAGAAGCATGCAGGTCAAGTGTCTTGAAAGCCTCGCAGAAAATACCAAATGTAGATTTTTCTCCTTTTGGAGTTTCTTCTTTAGAGGAATTGCAAGGATGCAAAACCCAGAAAATAACAGTTAAAGAAACTGACAAAGACAAAGTCCATGAATTATTGGCCAGCAACATAGATGCCTGCTGGGCAATGTTTGGCAGAGGTGAGCTTGATTTTATGAAAGATTTCGGGGGAGTAGGGGATAGTTGTTTTGTCTGCTCAAAAATAACTTTTGAAAATGATATTAAGAACTTAAATTCCGGAACTCTTATCCAGTACATAAGAGAAAATCCAAAATATAAAACCTTGTCAAATGAAAAAAAATCTACGCTTAAAATTGAGCCTTTTAATGCTGAAAAAAACAAAGAAATTTATACTGTGATAGTTGCTTCAAGAGAGCGCAAACTCTTTGCAGATATATCACTTAAAAATAGGGCTATTCTTACACTTATTAGTCCAGCAGCCATGGGATTGTTAGATGTTGCTGTTCTTGTTTCAGATTATAAACCAGATCTTTTTTCCCATGTTTTATTAGCTTCGTCAAGTGTTTTATTAAATAACTGTCAGGAGATATCATGAACAAAAAAGCAGATGTTGAAATAAGTGAAACTATAAAATTGCTTTTATATATTTTGATAGCTTTGGTAGTTATCGGAATAATAGTATTTTTAGGAAAATATCTTTTTAATGATATTGATTTAACTAAAATTTTTAATTTAAGATGAACAAAAAAGCAGATGTAGAAATAAGCAAGGTAATATTATTAATATTGGCGATATTAGCACTTATACTTGCCTTTGTATTTGTAAAAGGAACTCTTAATGATTTGGTAAACTCATTTATCACTTTTATCAAACAAATATTTAAATATTGACCAAAATATCTGAATAAGATGAACAAAAAAGCAGATGTAGAAATAAGCAAATTAATCGTGATAATTCTTGCTGTAATTGCCCTGCTTTTAGTAGGCCTTTTTGTTTATCAGACTTTTAGTTCAAGCTCAAAAGAAGTAACAAATATAGGTAAAAATCTAAAAACAGATTCGAATTTATTTGATACAAAGCCTTTATTGGAAGTTGAAGCAGAAAAATGCCTTTCTGGCAAAAATAATATAGATATTTGTCTTGGTTTGGGCAACTGTTTTTATGGAAAATTTGAAGATACTAATAGTTGTTTTTCTTGTTTAGATGATAAATACTTTAAAGATAAGCAATGTGATTCTTATGAAAAATTTATTTCAAAGTTAAGTCAAGTGGAAG
This sequence comes from Candidatus Woesearchaeota archaeon, assembly GCA_016185635.1. Classification (GTDB taxonomy): domain Archaea; phylum Nanobdellota; class Nanobdellia; order SCGC-AAA011-G17; family JACPIM01; genus JACPNF01. The sequence continues at coordinate 16,610 of JACPNF010000055.1, read as the reverse complement.
CGAAATTAGTATGCGAGAGTAATCCATGCAATTTTAAGGTTTTATCAGAATTAAAAAAAGTTTTTGCTGGTTGTAAGTTTGATAAGGAGCCAAGTGGCCAATTTTCATGTGATAATCAATTTACTCCAAAAGCATAAACTTCACAAAAACCTTTAAATATTAAGGATTCATATAAAATATATAAAAAAGGTGAATTAATGAACAAAAAAGGCCAGGAATTATCCTTACAGACAATAATTATAGCAGTCATAGTTGTCCTAGTATTAATAGTCATCGTAACATTCTTTTTAGGCGGTTTCAGCAGAGTTACCAAGACAATAACTGGTGTCTTTTTTCCAATAACAGCAGGTACTGATTTAACAATAGCTGTCCAGACTTGTGAGCAAAGATGTGACCAAGCTCGTTTACTTCCTGACTCTGTAAAGAAAAATTCTGCTTTTTGTACAAATTTCTTCAATATAGATAAAAATGGGGACGGAGAGGCAGATACAACTTTGGATGGAAACAAATTAAAAGAATTTTATTGTTATGATAAAGGTACGGATACTGGAGATTTAGGAGTAAACTGTTTAGTGAAATATAAAGATGGGGAAGCAAAGCTTGTGGATATTTGTATAGGTCGTGTTTAATAAACCTTATATATTCTTTTTATTTTAATTAATCTAATGAACAAAAAAGGCAACACTTTAACATTAGAAACAATAGCTGGAATTGCGCTTGCAGTATTAATTATTTTGGGGTTATCTATAGGAATTTCTAATATTTATAATGCAATATTAGGTTCTAAACCAGAATTAAAAGAAAACTTCAATGAGTTTAAGGAAAATATAAGTTATGTAACAAAAACAGGTAATCCAAAAGAAATGAAATTAGTAATCCCAAGAGAAAAATATATATTTGGTATAGGAAAAAATCAAGAATTTATAAATGCAAAATTAAGCAGTGCTCCTACAGAACCAACTCCAATCTCAAAACCAAAAGAATGTTCAGGATATTCCTGTATTTGCAGTTGTTTTTTAAAAAAAGTTCAAAAAACACAAACTGCCCCATTTCATCTGGAATGTGATAAACAAAGATCATGTTTCCCCCTACCATCTGAAATAGAAAATGTTTATGAGGAAAACTCAAATGTATATATAATTGACAAAGAAGATGCTATTTTTAAGGAAGTTCATAACCCAGAAAAAGTATTCCTTATTATTTCTTTTATAACAAATAGTAAAAAGATAGGGTTAAATATCAAGAAGCAAAACAAGGATCTTGTATTTTCTTTCAGCCCCTAAATTTATATATAATTAATTCTTATCAATCTTATGAATAAAAGAGGCTCGACAGACAGGCCAATGCTTGAAATAAGCTATATTGTTTTCGCAGTATTAGTTGGACTATCAGTTTTTATTCTCAGCTTTACTTTTTCAAAAGACACTTCATTTGAGGCAAAAGTATTTGCAGAAGACATAGTAATGACAGTAGAAACAATGCAGTCTTTGTCAGCAGATAAAATAAAGGTAAGCTATGCTCTTCCGGAAAATTTTGGCTTTAAAATAGATGAAAACAAAGTTTATGTAAATGATGATAAGATAACAGTCCAGTTAAAATATCAGAAAAAGCCTGGAGAAAAAATAACATCTGAAAGAAAAGGAAATATTTTAATTTTGGAGAAACATGAAGTTTAAACTAAATAAGAAGGGTTCTGCATTTGATATCTCATCCCAGATGATTCTGTGGTTCCCAAGAATATTGTTTTTAATAGTTTTCATTATAGTTGTTTTGGCGCCAATAGGATGTTATTCAACTGGTCAGAAAGAGCAGCTGATAAAATTAAATAATTTCAAGGCAGACCTAAATGCTGAGCTAATAAAAAACTGCATAGAGAAAGAAGGAGTAAATGAAATAAAATTAAATAAATGCTTCTTTAAGGAAAATGTAGGTGCAAAAGTAACATTTGAAGGCAAGGAAATAATCTTGAACAAGGACATTTATGATGAAAAAGAACTTTGCCCAAAAAAGCCAAAATGTATAAATCCAAAACAAAAGTCTGTTGTCTTAAATGTTGATAATAATATTAAAATAATTTTAATTGATTTGGTGATGATTATTGAATAAAAAAGCCTTTTTGATCGGTGACGTGACGATTATGATTTATTCTATCATAGCCCTGGCAGTTATTGCTATCTTATTTGGAGGATTGTTTTTTGTTTATGGAATTGGGCATATTTTAAGTCCAGAAAAATACAATCTTCAGGCAGTTAATCCATCTATTCGGACATTTGAAACAATAAGGTATTACTTAGATACAAAAATAAGCTTGGATGGAAAAGAGTTAACACTAAACAAAGCTTTTCCTTTATACTGCTATAACAAAGACGTTGCTTTACTTGAAGAAATAAAAACAAAAACAAGAAAGCTCTCTCTCGAATCGCCAGATATAGATATTACAAGAATAGATCTTTATTGTATTGATGAGTCTATAAAATGTTCTAAAGAAAATTTGTTATTTCATGAATCAATAAGCATCCTTCTTTCAAGTGCTGCTGAAGACCCTATAGAATACCCATTTATAGATCTTCCTCAATTGGATAAAAAAACTCATGTCTGTCTGTCAATAGGATAAAATGCAAAAAATAAACAAGAAAGGAATGATGTTTGAGATTTTATTAGTAATATTTGCAGTAGCAGTATTGACTGCTTCTTTTTATAATTTAGTAATAAGTGAAGGATTATTTAAAGAAAATCTTGGTAAATCTTCTACAGATTTAATTGAAATTGACAATGAAGCAGGAGTAAAATTATTTTTAATTGAAGATGCTGCGTTATTAAACACATTTTATTCTGTGATTGAACTCTCAGATAATGGTGGATTTAGCTATGAGCAGGTTAATGATCCAACTAACAAATGCAAGACTTGGGCAGACTGCAGCTTGACAAAAGAAAAATTAATAAAAAATCTGCAGGATAATATTGAAGTTAATTTTAATGGCTTCGTAAAAAGGCAGGAAATAAGTCCATACAAGATAAATATATTAGTTGATGGAAAAAATATAAAAGTAAAATTCTCAAATAAAAATGCAGACTTTAGTAAAAATAATATAGCTTTTGAAATAAATCATGAATTTGAAAAATCCATAAACTATGACTTAGATAAATACCTGGAGTTATATGAAAAGTACAAAAATCAAAAATACTTGGCATGCCCAGTTGCTGAGCTTGAAAATAATCTGGTATGCAATGAAGAGAAAGAGTTTTTATCATTTTTGTATAACCAAAATATAGTATTTTACCTTGATGAAAAATCTAAGGTAGAATATCCTCTAAAACCTGTAATAACATTTAGGCTCCCAAGACCGCAGATTTAGTACTTTTTCTGAAATATTTCCGAAAAAATTGACAGAAAGATTTAAATATGTGAAAACACATCAAAAAACATAAAATGGGAAATATAACCTTAGTCTTGCCAAATGAGCTGCAAAAAAAGATGAAAGAGCATAGTGAAATAAGATGGAGTGAAGTAATTAGAAAAACTATACAGAAAAAGATTGAGGATCTTGATTTGCTGGATAAATTAACATTAAAAAGTAAACTTACGCATAAAGAGGCCTTTAATATAAGTAAAAAGATTGATGCTAGTGTAGCAAGAAAATTAGGGTTAATTTCATGATTGTTCTGGATACGAACATTATTATTTCAGCATTAATAAAAGACTCTATTACAAGAAAGATTATTATTGAGTCCAGCTTAAAATTTGTTTATCCGGAAATGTCTTTTTATGAAATCCTAAAATATAAGCCTTATATATTAAGAAAAAGTGGCTATAATATTAAAGAATTTGAAATAATCTTGTTTAAGATTTTTGAGTATATAACTCTTATTCCATTAGAGGTTATTAAATCTAAATTGCAAAAAGCAAAGGATATTATGGAAAAAATTGATATTAATGATATAGTATTTGTGGCAACTGCCTTGGCAGTTAATAATCCAATAATATGGAGTGACGATAGCGATTTTGATAAGCAACAAACTATAAAAATCTTAAAAACAAGAGATATGATAAAATTATTCGAAAAACAATGATAAAACAAAAGCTCTAAGAGACCTGATAATTATGGGAAGAAAACAGTTTTTGCTTAAAAAATATATAGAATCTTACAGGGATGGAAAGTGCTCAATTGACAAAGCTGCGGAAGAAGTCGGAATAACAGTTAATGAAATGATGAAAGAAGTTTCTAAAGTTGGAATAAAATCAGATGAAACTCTAAAAGAATATAAAAAAGGGCTTAGATTATTGGGCTAAACTACAATATTTTTAGTATATCTAAAGCTCATAAGATAGGATAAATACCTTTAAATACCAATAAATACTTATTTGTACCTATGAATACTCAAATAAATTTAAAATTATCTGAAAAAATGTTTAATGCAGCCAAAACCTTGACAGAATTAAGAGGTTTTGACAGCTTGCAGGATTTTATCAGGGAAATACTTAGAGAAAAATTATTTGAAGAAGAAAAGGAAGAATTAAATGGTTTATTTACATATCTCGCAAGTGAAAGTTCTTTAGCGAAAACTTGGCTTTCTAAAGAAGAGGATGAAGCATGGCAGCATTTAGAAAAGGAGATATAGTTATCTTTCCTTTCCCCTATACAGATTTAAAGAATAGAAAGATTAGACCCTGTCTTGTCATATCTGAGGAAATGAGGGAAGATTTAATATTATGCCAGTTAACCTCTCAAAAAACAAAGAAAGATAATTTTTCTATTGAGCTGAATAAGTCTGATACTGAAAATGGGAGTCTTTTTATTGATAGTTATGTCAGATCTAATATGCTATTTACCGCGAATAAGTCTCAAATAATAAAAAAAATATGTGAAATCAATGCAAAAAGATATGAAGAAGTAATTTTAAAGATTAAAGAGATTATAACAAAATAATGCAATTGCTTTAAAACAATAATCTTTTAATACACCTAAAACTTCATAAAAAAAATGTTTGGAATTTCATACCAGGATCTTGTAAAAAGGATAAAATTAGAATCTAACCTGTCAGAAGAGGAAATTAATTCCAAAGTAAAGCAGAAACTGGCTAAATTATCTGATTTATTGTCAAAAGAAGGAGCAGCTCATATAGTTGCCCATGAATTAGGCATTAATCTGTTAAAGCCTTCAGGAAAGCTCACAGTAGAAAAATTGATTCCAGGAATGAATTCTGTAAATATCTTATGTAAAATAGTCAAAATATATGGAATAAGGGAATTTAAAAAAGAAAGCAGGGAAGGAAAAGTTGCTAATTTATTGGTCGGAGATGAAACAGGCGTGACTAAGGTTGTAATCTGGGATACAAACCTAATAAAATTAATAGAAGAAAACAAGATAAAAGAAGATTCAGTTATTAAAGTTAAAAATGCCTATGTAAAGGATAATAATAATTACAAAGAGCTTCATTTAGGTTCAAGGTCAGAAATAGAAATAAATTCTGTCAATGAAACTGTTGAGGTAAAGCCGATGGATTCTGTAAGAGATTATTTAAAAATACAGATAAAGGACTTGGAAGATACTTCATCAAATGTTGGTATCTTTGGGACTATAACCCAGGTTTTTGAGCCAAGGTTTTATGAAGCATGCCCTGAGTGCAACAAGAAGGTAAAGCTGCACGATGGGGAATTTCACTGCGATGTTCATGGAAAAGTCCAGGAAAAATTAGTTCCTATACTAAATTTTATCTTTGATGATAGCACAGATTCTATACGTGCTACAGCTTTCAGGGAGAATGCAGAAAAGATCTTGGGCTTGAATTCAACTGCAATATATGAATTAAGGCAGCAGCCTGAAAAAATAGAGGAATTAAAAGGGAAGGTACTTGGAAAACAACTGACAATAATTGGAAGAGTTAACAAGAATGAGATGTTTGGAAGGAAGGAATTTTCAGTCCAGAGAATGGAAGATAAGGAAAATGTAGTAGAGGAAGTTCAAATATCTTAATATGTTATATAGGACGCATTTATTATTCTCTTTGGCATCCTATTTATTTTTAGATTCGTTAGCAGGAGTAAATTTTAAATACCAATTTTTCTTGATATTTGTATTGTCTTCTTTTATCCCAGACATAGATCATCCTAATAGCAAAATTGGACAGAAAATGAGGCTATTCTCAAAAGTTTTAAATAAATTATTTTCCCACAGAGGATTTCTGCATTCTATGATACTTCCTTTATTGATTTATTTTATATTTGTATATATTATTGAAGTAAATGAAATAGGTCTGGCAGTCTCTTTAGGAATATCTTCACATTTATTCCTTGATTTAATGACAAAAAATGGACTTGCTTTGTTTGCCCCTTTTTCAAACAGGAAAATAAATGGATTTATAGCAACAGGAAGTTTCTTAGAAAAAATATTTTGTGGTATTTTATTATTAATAATTATTTACTTAATTTTTTATAGACTCTTTTGAGATTTTTTTCTTCTTTCTTTATTTCCTCTTTTACTATTCTTATTTTCTTTTTTTCAAATTTCTTTATTTCTTTCTTGTGTTTTGGGTCTTCATAAAACTGGGCAGCTTCAGCAAACCTTGGAGCTCTTCTTACAAACCTGAATGCACTGTTAAAAGCTCTTGTCCTCACTCCTATTTTTTCCACACTGCTTAACTCCCTTGCCTCTTTAGTTGCTAATCCTATTTCTTTTTCAATTTCTATACCAGCATGAAATACGCTTTGCCCTTCTTTCAATAGCCCGCTAAACTCAAGAAAACCAATAGCAAGCTCAAAAGCCCTTAATATAAGGTAGAAGGGAAAAATAGCAATGATCTCAAGCCAGTATTTCTTTAAAAATTCAGGGATAGTTCTTGCCTTGTGGTACTTAAATCCAAGGTCTAAAACAAAAAAAGTAACTATGACCCCATCAATTATTCCTATCTGAAAAGCAAACTTTTCTGCTATTTCATTAAAGAATAAGTCTATTATAACAACAACAATTAATGCAACTAACAAGAATGGAATTGTCTTGTCAACAAATATTTCCAAGTCTTTTAACCACTTTTTCATCACTTCTTAATAAAACACTTACTATTTATAAAACCCACTGGACAAAACCCACTGGACAAGAGGGGTGTCTGCCTAAACTTTATAAATAAAATCATCTTTTTCCACTTTAGAGCCTTGAACAAAAGGTTAAGTTGAAAAAAATCCGATAAGGAAAACATAAGGAGCGTGAAAAAAATGGAAAAACCAAGAGATTCTAAAAAGGTAAACAGGCCTATAAAGGAATGGAGGTCATCTAATTTTAAGCTTGCTGTCTGGGCTAATGAGCGTGAAATTAATGGAAATTTAGTTGAATTCAAGACAATGTCTCTCTCAAGGTCTTTTAAAAAGAAAGATGAAGATATTTGGAGAAATGAAGTTATAAACTTAAGAAGGATGGATCTTCCAAGAGTTATGGCGTTGTTAAATGAAGTCAGCAGAGAATTTTATCTGGAAAAGCAGAATGAAAACTGAAAACTTTCCGGAAAATCAGCAGAAACACTTATTAACTTTTTATTTTTATATTTATCAAAAAAATGAAATCATATAAATTTAAATTATTTCCGACAGAAGAGCAGGAAGCAAAGTTAGAGTTATCGTTAGATATTTGTAGAAGAACTTATAATCACCTTCTATCAGAATTATCAAATGGCTTTGGAAAAAGTGAGCTTTCTAATTATCTTCTTGATCTGAAAGTCTGCTATCCTGAGATGAAGCATGTGTATTCAAAAGTTTTGCAGGTTGAGACTGACAGGTTATTCTCTAATCTATCAGGACTATCAGCTTCAAAGAAAAACGGGAATAAGGTGGGAAGATTGAGATTCAAAGGAAAGGGTTGGAAAAAAACATTTGTATATAATCAGAGTGGTTTTAAAATCTTAAAAGGAAATGAAAAAAACAATTTATTGCATCTTTCTAAAATTGGAGATATTAAGGTAATATTACATAGAAAATTAGAAGGCATCACAAAACAAATTATTATTAAAAAAGAAGTTAATAATTGGTATGCCATAATCCAAACGGATGCTATTGTTAAGTTAGAATGTGGAGATAAGGAGATTGGAATTGATATGTCTCCCTCTAAATTTGGAGTTAGAAGCGATGGGATAAATATGGAAATGCCTAAGGAGATTGATGTTTCTTTAGGAAAATTAAAGAAAGCTCATAGAAAATTATCAAGGAAAATTAAAGAAAGCCATAATAGAATGAAGGCAAGGAAATTATTACAGAAAAGATATTGGAGATTGAATAACCAAAAAGTTAATTTCTATCACCAAATCTCTTATAAACTGGTTAAAGAGTGTAGAGTTATAGGGATAGAAGATTTGTGTATTAAAGGATTAATGATGGGATATTACAATGCCAAGAACTTCCAAAAATCTGGATGGTCTACATTCATAAATAAATATCTGGCATACAAGGCTGAAAGTGCTGGTTGCCAAATATGGCAATGCGATAGATTTGAACCAACAACCCAGAGATGCAGTTGTTGTGGAGAAATAAATCCAACAAAACTGGAACTAAAAGACAGGATATTTAACTGTCCTTTCTGTGGTTTGGTTTTGGATAGAGATGTTAATGCCTCTCGAAACATAATTAAATATTGCAGGTTAGGAACTAACCTTTGTGGAGCGGACTCCTCTGCTCTTGAGAAAGAGCAAGAGTCTGTAATGAAGCAAGAAAAAAGAAGATTAAGTTCTGAAGCCAATCATTTCAATGATTGGTAGTTCACATTTATCAAAAACTTATGGATGGTGATATTTATGCCTGAAAAAAATCAAAAAAAAGAAGCTGAAATAAATGAAGAGTTAGTTGAAAAAAAACCTGTAAAAGAGGTTAAGGAAGAAAAAAAAGAATTTTCAATAGAAGATCTGCCAGGAGTTGGAGCAGCAACAGCTGAAAAATTAAAGGAAGCTGGATTTGATACTATGCTTTCAATTGCAGTAGCATCTCCAGGAGAATTAACAGAAACAGCTGGGGTAACTGAGGCAACAGCTAGAAAAATAATCAATACAGCAAGAAATAAATTAGACATGGGTTTTGAAACAGGCGAACAGTTATTGGAAAAAAGAAAAAATGTAACAAAGATAACTACAGGAAGCAGTGCTTTAAATGCTTTGTTAGGTGGGGGAATTGAAACAGGGGCTATAACTGAAATGTATGGAGCATTTGGAAGTGGAAAAACTAGTCTGGCTCATCAGTTGGCAGTCAATGTCCAGCTGCCAAAAGAAAAAGGCGGCGCAGATGGCATTGCAGTTTACGTTGATACTGAAAGCAGTTTGCCTTTTGATGAAAAAATTTTAATTGAAAAAAATAATTTTTTTGGGTTAGTAAAGATCGGTGAACTAGTTGAAAATGTTTTAAATAACACAGAAAAAATAACAAGATGGGGTAACACAATATCAACCACAGATAATCTTGAAAATATAAAGGCAGTCTCTTACGACCCTGAAGATTACAAAATAAAAACTTTTAAAATATCTGGGTTTATTAAACACCCTAAACAAAAGATATATGAAGTTAAATTAAAAAGTGGTAGAAAAGTGAGAGTCACTAAATATCATAATTTTTTTACTTTAAATAAAAATTGTGAACTATCCATTATATCTACAGAAAAATTGAAGACTGGGAGTAAAATAGCTATTGCAGGGAGTATACCAATAAAAATGGGTATTTCTGGCCTAGATACATCTAAATTATTTTGTGACAGAAATGATTTATTTGTTAGAGGGGGCAATTCATTTAAAAAACTAATATTAACTCTAAAAGGAGAGATTTCTGAAATTATTAAAGAAAGAAAAAGCTGCACTAGTAGTCTTAATAATTGGTTAAACAGAAATGAACTACCTTTGGATGTGTATAACAAAATAAAAGATAACATAGATGAAGATGTAAAAAGCAATTTACTTGTGGGAGGGTGGTCTAGAAAAAGTATGATTCCTTTATTAATTCCTTTAACAAAAGATTTTATGAGATTTTTAGGTTTATATGTAGCTGAAGGAAGCTGCATTAAAAATAAAACTATTATAATAACTAATCTGCAAGACTATATTGAAACCTACTTAAGGGATTTTATTAATAAAATAGGTTTAGAAGTTAAAAGATCCAAAGCAGATTTAAAAATTAACTCCAAACCTTTTGCTTTATTAATAGAAAAATTAGATTTAGGTTATTCTGCAGATACAAAAAGATTGCCTAATTTTATTTTTAATTTAGAAAAAGAGTATATTTCTTCTTTTTTAGAAGGTTATATCAATGGGGACGGGTCAATAAATAAAATAACTGGTTCAACCACCTGTGAAACTAAAAGCCCAGAACTAGTAGAAGGGTTATTATATGCCACATGTGCATTAAATATACCTGCAAATCAACATATTAATACTCGGACTTACAGATGTTCTCCAGAGAATAACATTAGATTAGAAAGAGAAGGAGAAAAATATCAAATGCAGTCAATAAGTTGGCAAACAGTTTTAGTAAGAGATAGCCGTCTTGATGAATTACCAAACGAAGAATTACAGTTTAGTTCTATTTTATTAGAAAATATAAAAAAACAGTTTAACACCATTAAAGAGTTTTCGAAGCTGATAGATATGAATTTTTCTTATTTAACAAACCTTTTGAGGAATGGATCAAAATCACTTAGAAAATCCACTTTAAAAAAAATTGTGGAAAATTTAAAAGAATCAAAAGATATCAAGAAAATAAAGAAAATTATTGACTCTGATATATGGTTCGATGCAGTTAAAAGCATAAAGGAATTGGATGAAGAAATAGTATATGATATAGAAGTTAGACCAGATGATAAAGAAATACAGAACTTTATTGGGGGGCATGGAGGAATAATTCTTCATAATACATTCAGGCCGGAATTCCTCAAGCAAATTGCTGAAAAACAAAGCATGGATCCTAAAAAAGTTCTTAAAAATTTTCGGGGAGTAAGGGCATTTAACTCAGATCATCAGATGTTATTGGTGCAAAAAATTGAAGAGCTTATTAAGAGAGATAACTTGCCTGTAAAATTGATAATTATAGATTCTATGATGAGTCATTTCAGGGCTGACTTTTCGGGCCGTGGCATGCTTGCTGATCGTCAGCAAAAACTAAACAAGCATCTTCATGAATTGATAAAGTTAGCGCAGACATATGATTTGGCGGTTTACATAACAAATCAGGTTATGTCAAAGCCAGATACTTTCTTTGGTGATCCTACAGAAGCAGTCGGGGGTCACGTGCTTCACCACGCTTGTTTAAGCAAGGATACTTTATTACAGTTAGGAGACGGCAGTATTGTTCCTATAAGTGAAATAGATAAGCCTACAACTATGGTTAGTAATGATTTGAGTGATGATTTAAAAAATAAACTCACTTTTTGTGATAGGGGGGTATTAAATAAAAATATTAACACCCTATTCAAGATAGATGCTGGAAATGAAATAGAAGCCTCTGGTAAACATAGATTTTTCAAATTAAATGATTTTAAAATAGAAGAAGTAAGGGCTGAAAACCTAAATGAAGGTGATTATTTGTTAATGCCTTCAGTAATAAATATTGAAGGAAAAGAACAAAAGATTCCAGAATTTGAATATAAAAATCTGGTAAAATTAACTAAAGAAGGATCTGAATTCTTAAGGGAAAACCTAAATTCTCTTGGTATGACTAGAAGAGAAATATGTGAGAATTTGAATATAAATTCAAGGCACCTTAGAAGGGTTATAAATCAGCAGTATCCTACAGATATGACTAATATGCAATTATTAGTGCAGCAAGGGATAAGCAAGGGAATATTTGAATTTGTAGAAAGCTATAATTCTGGTAAGTTTAGAGAGATTACTATTCCTCAAACATTATCAATAGAGTTAGCTCAGCTGTTAGGTTATTTTATTGGGGATGGCACTACAAATGAAAATTCTGTAAAGTTCAAAGATCAGCGTATAGAGGTCTTACATGAATATAATAAAATAGTAAATGGGTTATTTAATATCAAAGGCAAAATCAGTAAAGTTTCTAAAAAGAATTGTTTTGAACTTGCAATTAATAGCAGAGTTATTGTTAAGCTCGTAAAAGAACTTAAAAAAGATATTTTTAAGTATATTGGGAGGTCAACCAATAGACACGTAAAATATTTTGTTAAGGGATTTGCAGATGCAGAAGGATGTGCAGATAAAAAAAGGCCAAGGTTTTCTATATCCCAGAAAAACAAGAATTTTTTACAGGGTTTACAGTTATTGTTATTAAGGTTGGGAATTAGAAGCAGATTGAATATGCAAAAAAGCAAAGATAATTTTTGCTTTAACTTATTGTTTGATAATAGGGATTTCTTATCTTTTGCTCAAAAAATAGGCATAACTGCTTCTGATAAAAAGAAAGTAATGGACGAAATGGTTCAGAGATCTAAAAATAGCATGCAAAAAGAGATAATCTCTGTAAAAACTAAAGAATTATGGCAGCTTATGAAGGATGAAGGATTAAAACCATACAAATTCCTTAGCAAAGATAACTTGTTTATTAGTCTGAATAGGCTTAATAGAATAGTAATGGAGTTTGATAAGATCAAGAATATAAAGAATCCTGAGAAAGTTTTATTTCTTAAAAAAATTGTCAGTGGTGAAATCAGGTTTGAAAAAATAAGGAATATAACTGTCCAAAAAAACACAGAGCCACTCTATGACCTAAGTGTTCCTGTCCTGGAAAACTACATTGCAAATGGATTCCTCGTACACAACAGCACCTACAGATGTTATCTAAGAAGGGGAAAGAAAGGAACAAGGGTTGCAAAATTAGTGGATGCTCCAGCCTTGGCAGAAGGGGAAATTGTCTTTCAGATAACAGATGAAGGAATAAGGGATGTAAAGTAATCTTTTTACCGCAAAGTTTTTATATATGTATAAACATATGTTTAAACTATGGTTAAAGAAATTAAAACCAAGAGCAAAATAAGAAAATGGGGGAACTCTTATGGGGTTCTTATACCTAAGGAAAAAATGATAAAAGCAAATTTTCATGAAAATGAAATAGTAATAGTAGAAATTAAAAAGAAAAAAGACTTGTCAAGTATATTTGGCATTTGTCATTTTAAAAGACCAGTGAAACAGATAGTGGATGATATAAAGGAAGGTTATGATGAATAAACTCTATTATGACAGCTATGCAATTATTGAATATGTTAATGGCAATTTAAAATATGATAAATATTTCAAAGATTATGAAGGTATTACTACATTGTATAATGTAATGGAAGTTTACTATGCTATTTTAAGGGAAGAAAATGAGTTTAAAGCTAAAGAAGTATTAGAGATGCTGAAATCAATAGTAATATATCCTTCATTTGAGGATATTGAAGAAGCCATGAAATTCAGATTAATACATAAATTAAAAAGATTTTCTTATGCTGATTGTTTAGGATATATTCTTGCTAAAAAAAGGAATATAAAATTTTTAACAGGCGATAAGGGATTTATGGGTATTCCAAATGTAATATTTGTTAACTGATTCCTTTTATTAAAATAACTAAAAAATGGAAATAGAATATTCAAAAAAAGAAATAAAGTTTGGGAAAGAGTTTAATGAATTAGATAACTTGGCAATAGAATTCTGTAAAATATTTAATAAGCTAAATATAAATTATGTTATTATATCTGGTTATGTAGCTATTTTATTTGGTCGCAGCAGGCTTTCAGAAGATATTGATATATTCTTTGAGAAGATTGATTTTGATAAGTTTAAAATTTTATGGTATGAATTAACAAAAAAATTCCTATGTATTAATACAGATGCCTGCAAAGAAGCTTATGAAGATTATTTAATTGAAAAATATGCTATAAGATTCTCAAAAAATAAGTTTATTCCAAATATAGAAATAAAGTTCCCAAAAATTGACCTTGATTACTGGGCAATAAAAAACAAGATAAAGGTTTTAGTAAATGATAATGCTTTATTTATCTCTCCATTAGAGCTTCAAATCCCTTTTAAATTTGTTTTAGGAACAGAAAAAGACATTGAAGATGCACTTTATTTGTTTAATTTATTTAAGGAAAGATTAGATAAAAACTTGCTGGAACATTTTGTTCAAAAACTTAATATAGGAGAAATATTTAACAAATATAAGAATAAAATAGGTATCTTGTAAATGAAACTTCCGAAAATAGATTTAAAGGAGCTGGAAAAAATAAAAGAGCAGAATTTTATAGAAAGGTTACAATTTATTAAAATATACTCTGACTGGGTTAAAAAAACTTCAAATAAGAAATGGAGTTCTGACCAAAAAAAGCTTATAGATCCCCAGATTAAAAATCTTGAAAATTTTCAATAAATTCTTTTACCAGTTTTCTAAAATTAGGTCATCAAGAGATAATTTTTATTAAATCGGGCCTGCGAGGACTTTCATGTAAGGTTGCAGGTTGATAAGGATGCAATCCTTATTTTTGAACCTCGGTTGCAAGATCCGCAATCTCGCGTTCTTTCTGGTTTTTTGCATTTTTGCTTAAGCTTTTCTCATGCAGGTTGATAATCCTGCAGGTTGATAAGGATGCAATCCTTATATCCAGGCTAAACTACAGGCCCAATATCTAAAATAAGTGACAAAAACCTTTATAAACGTTTATTTACAATTCAAAGGCATGCTCGAAAACAAAAAATTTTGTGCAAGCTGCAAAACAAATATAACTAATATAAAAGGTTCTGCAGAGTTTGACTGCCCTAATTGCGGTGAAAAGAAGATAATTAGATGCTTTAAATGTAGGGAATTAGGGACAAAATATATCTGTTCTAAATGTGAATTTACAGGTCCAAATTAAAATGTCAGAAGTAATTGTAACCATAAAAATAATGCCTGATAGTCCTGAAACTAACCTAAAAACTATAGAAAAAAAAGCAGTTAAGGAAATAGAAAGCTTTGGAGGAAGGGTCGGAAAAGTAGAGCAGGAGCCAGTAGCTTTTGGAATAAAATCATTAAATCTTTTCTTTTTCCTGGATGAAAATAAATCTAATTTAGATCCTCTTGAGGAAAAATTAAGAGAGTTAGATAATGTTCAGAGTGCAGAAGTTGTTGATGTAAGGAGGGCAATGTAATAATGCCTGAAAATAATATCCTCTTTACTAAGGAGCAGATAGAAGAACTAAATAAGATATCTGCTTTGTCTCCTGAAGAGCAGAAAAAAATTCTGCCAAATTTTCTCAAAAAGCTCTCTCCAGAGCAAATAGAGTTTTTGCAGAAACAGCAAGGTCAGCAGCAATGCCCTTTCTGCTTGATAGCTGAAAAGAAAATACCTGCAAAGAAAATATACGAGGATAATAATGTCATGGCTGTTTTGGATATTAATCCTGTAACCCCAGGGCATACGATAATTTTTCCAAAAAAGCATTTTTCTATACTTCCCCAGATTCCAGATGTTGGAAACTTGTTTAACCTTGCAAATAAAATAGCTTCAGCTTTATTTGAATCTTTGGGAGCACAGGGAACAAATATTCTGGTTGCAAACGGCCAGCTGGCAGGCCAGAACATACCTCATGTCATAGTTAATGTAATTCCAAGATATAAGGATGATAAGGTAAACTTAAATCTGGAGCATAAGCAGGCTAATGAAGAGGAATTAAATAAAACCCTGGAAAAAATAAAGCAAAAAGCAAATTTTAAGCCTAAAGAAGATATTAAGCCTCAGCAGATAAAGAAAATAAAATCCCATAATTATGAGGAAAGGGTTCCTTAATTTATTTAAAATAAAATTAAACCCTAATCATAGCTTTCTTTTTTAAAGAAATTGGCTCTTTAATTGAAGCAATAGTCTCTTTAGTCTCAATTCCTAAATCTTGCTTTGTCAAAAACCAAGCAAATTTCAAAAAATTCCTTGCAGTTGGGTTTTCTATGTTCAATTTATACATATCAGACTTTCCTACTCTTCTTGTTTTGGCAACAATTCCTTTTTCTAAGAATTCTTTAAAAAAAGATTTTAAGGAATTATAGCTTATATTAGATTCTCTTGCTATATCAGTCATATTAAAGTCAAAAAAATGATTTCCAATTAAGAAATCTAAAAATCTCAATTTAGGAGTATCTCCAAAATATTCCAGGAATGCTGATTTATTTTCTTCGGTTTTCATAATGTTTATGTTTTTTCAAGGTTTATAAATATTTCTGTAGTTCATACTTAAACTATCAATTATAGAAATATTTAAATAATAGTGCTAACTAAAAATACTATGCAAAAAGAGAAAGCCCAGCTGATGTTCAAGCTTGCTTATTCAAAAAAGAATTGGGGATCAAAATATGATAGACTAGAACATTTCAAGAGGTTTTCAAACTTAGATAAATTGATAAAAGAATTGCAAAATGCAGGATGGATAATTGTAACGAAAAAACCAAACTATACAGGTATTTCTCTTAATCCAAAGTTCAAAAAGGAAATTATTGAGTTTATTGAAGAAAATCTGCCTGAAATTAAAGGCTGGATAATTTAATCTATATTCCCCAATATATATATTATTTGCTAATTCTTTAAAAATAAGTTTAATCTCTTAAATTAAAAGAGGTTAAAATGGGTATATTTTCAAGCAATCCTTCAGATAATGAAATAAACAAAATGTTTTCTGACTTATTAAT
>JACPNF010000060.1 GCA_016185635.1 Candidatus Woesearchaeota archaeon | reverse complement strand
CAAAAGATGGAGCATAGAAAGTTTTCATAGAGATACAAAACAGCATTTAGGATTAGAGGAATATCAAGTACGCAAGTACCGTGGGATGCAAGTAGTCGCGCTCGCCATACTTGCTGCTTATACTCTGTTAATCCTGAATGCTGCTCTATCCTTGCTAAAGAATTTCAGACCTCTGGAAACTATTGGAGAAATGTGTAGGTTTGCCAGACTATCAGCACAAAAAAGCACAGGCTGGATAAGGAGAAAGTTGAATAATTTAATTGAAGGCAGGAGAATATTAAATCAATTAGTATTGGTTAAAAACGCAAAAGTTTAGTTTTTAAACCAAACTGTTTATTAAGTCACTTTTAGAAATTAATCCTGTTAGTTTTCCTTTTTCTTTAACTAAAACTATTGGATAATATTTTAATAAATTCTTTATGACTTCAATTTTTGTGTTTCCTGATATGATTGGGGGAGCGTTATCCATCATATCTTCTGCTTTTAAATCTTTTATATTGCCTGAATTATTTTTTAAAATTGTGCTTTCTGAAATTAATCCAATTATATTTTCATTTTTTAATACAGGAACTTGAGAAATCTTATGCTTGTTTAATATTTTTATAATCTCAATGACTTTTGTATTTTCATTTACATAAATAATATGTTTAATCATAATATCTTTTGCTTCTTTTTGTTCATTCTTTGTTAATAAATCAAAAGTTTCTTCTATTTTCTTGACCCTAGAATAAGTTGGATCAAGCCTGTTTGATTCAATCTTAGCTATTAAACTCTGGCTTAATCCTGATTTTTTGGCTAATTCAAATTGAGTTAATCCTAGTTGTTTTCTTATTTTTTTTACATTTGCAATGTCAAAGACCATGCTCTTGTCATATTTTTCTTATTTTTAAATATTCCTATAGGAATAAAATTGTCAAAAAATTATTTAAATAAATTTATATTTCTAAGAATTGAGGTGATTTAATATGACAAAAGTAAGATTATACGATCCGCATCCAGGATTTGCAGGTGCTGCAGTTCATTTGCCAGAACATTTAAAGAAATTAGCTGATTCTTTAGACGGAAAAATTACATCTTTGGAAGAGGCATTTAGAACTATTGAGAAAGTTGCTGCAGATGTCTTGCCTAATAATGGTAAAGTTGAAATTGTAGAAAAATATAATTACATTGCTTTCAGTTTTTCAGATTATACTAGAGCAACGCATTTCTTTAAATTAATTTCCTATGAAGAATTAGATCCTGCTGAAAAAGCTGCAAAGCTTGAAAGAATAAAAAAGAAAGAAAAAGAAGAAGAAAGAAAACAAAAGGAAGAAACTGAAAAAAGTGTAAGAAAGAAATTAAATAACTACAAAAAACCAAAATCAATAGATGATCTCCCGGCATTTACAGGTTGGACACCAAGTTTTACTCTTGAATACTTTGGTTTTAAGTTAGAATATAGTATTGACCTTATAAAAATCGGAAGGGAAGTTGATCTTGAAAAAGAAGTATCTAAAGTTAAATATAAGGGAAAAGGTCACTTTCAAGTAGGTTTTCAAGTAAGTTCAAAAGGGATAAAAAAAGTTACTGAAGAAGAAAGAGAATATGGGAGGCAGCATGCTGGTTCTAAAGGATTATTTGAGCAAAAAAGACCAGAAATACAAAAAGCATTTGATGACTTAACCCAAAAAGGAATTAATTTTGTAGGTTACAGGACTTATAGGGGATGGCCTGCAGTTTGGGACAATGTTGAATTTTATTCTAAACCGGAAAAAGAAGGTGATAAGAACAGATGAAAAATATTTCATTAACCTTTTAAATAGGTATTTTCTCTTTTTTTTAATGAGTAAATTTAGTAAAGAATTTTGGGAAAGGGAATGGAAAGAAGCACCATTTACTTTGTCTACAATGCAAGGATATTCTTTCCTTGATTTAAATAGCGAAAGAGTTCTAGAAGTTGGATGTGGAGACTTAAATTATTCTCCTTTGCCAGATTCTATAAGTTTTTTTGTTGGGTGTGATATTTCTTTTACTGCTTTAAAAGGAGCAAGATTGATAAAGAGAGATGTCAATTTAGTGGAAGCTAATGCTATAAATTTGCCGTTTAAGGATGATTCTTTTGATGAAATTATTTCTATTGAGACAATGGCCTTGCTGGGAAATGATTTTTATAAAGCTTTAAAAGAAATGATAAGGGTAACTAAAAATAAAATAACCTTATATTTATCGCATAAGGATATAGCTTTAGAACTAAGTAAAGATAAATATTCTGATTTGGAATTTTATAGTTTATTTCATGAATCTTATGGGGATATTGCTGTATTTACAGAGAAAAATATTGAAGATTTATTAATTAATCTTAATTTAAAATTAAAAAAGCTAAAAATAATTAATGAAAAAGGTATAAAATGCAGGATATTACTAACAGCAGAAAAATGAAAACGGGCCCGAAGGGACTTTCGTTAAGGTTGCAGGTTGATAAGGATGCAATCCTTATATTCGAACCCTCGACCCCTTGGTTTCTATCCAAAGGCTAAGAGCTTCACTCTAAT
>JACPNF010000059.1 GCA_016185635.1 Candidatus Woesearchaeota archaeon | reverse complement strand
TGTTTTGATAAATATAATCCATATAAGCGAGGTTGCAAAAAGAGAAAATTTATTTGACTTAAATTCTAGTTTAATTGAAGCTAAAAATAAATTAATCAGAAGACATCCGCATGTATGGGGCAACAGAAAATGCGACAGTGCAGAAGAAGCTGAAGCAATCTGGAATGAGATAAAACAAAAAGAAAAAGCAGGACGGATAGAAAAATAGTAAGGTATAAATATAAGTTATTATATAAGTATATATAATATGATGGAAACAAATATTTTGCACAGCCCTACTCTTGAATCTGTTATTATGGTAGAGAAAACTATAAGAAAATACAGCCAGGAATGCGGTAAATACCAGTTATGGAAGAAGCTTCCTAAAAAAATGATGTACCAGACTTTTTTAGTTATATTAGATTATTTACAAGAATCTGGAAAAATTATGATTGATAAAGACGGCTGCATAATCTGGACATACGATCCTGAAGGGATTAAAAAAATACTTTCAAAAGGAGTAAAACTTAGATGAATACAAAACTACAAAGTGAGAAAGTTTATAAAGGTTATTCTATATTTATTAAAATATGGAAAAGTTAAATAGAAGGATAGTAATCAATCCTGAAATAATGGTGGGCAAGCCTGTAATAAAGGGTACAAGAATACCTGTTGATACAATAGTTAGACTTTTAGCAAGAGGGATGACTCAGAAAGAAATTCTAGATGATTATCCTAATTTAAAAAAAGAAGATATAAAGGCTGCTTTAGAATATGTGGCAGACATTGTTGAAGGAGAAGATGTATTCCCTTTAATAGAAAACTAAAGATGCCAAAATTCTTAATTGATGAAAGCTGCGGTAAAAAATTATATCTTTTTCTCAAAGAAAATAAAATTGATGCTTTATTTGCAGGAGATTTGTTTCGTGGAGCTAAAGATAAAGACGTATTAAACTTTGCTGAAAAAGAAGATAGAATTTTAATAACTAATGACAAAGATTTTGGGGAACTTATCTTCAGATTAAAAAAGCCAGCAACAGGAGTTATTTTCTTAAGATTAAAAAATGATTTTCCTGAAAGCAGGCAGAAATATACTTTAGATATAATTAAAAAATTTCATAAAATACTTAAATATTATTTTATTGTTATTACAGAAGATAAAATAAGGATTAGAAAATTAAAATGAAAGACTGTATATTCTGCAAGATAGGTAAAAAAGAAATTCCAGCAGATATTATCTATGAAGACAAAGAATTTATCGCTTTTTTAGATATAAGACCATTAAATTTAGGGCATACTTTAATAATTCCAAAAAAACATTACAGGTGGATATGGGATGTAGATAATTTTGGAGAGTATTTTGAAGTTGTAAAAAGAATAGAGAAAGGAATTGTAAAAACATTAAAGCCATTAAGAGTTCTTGTATTAGTTTTTGGAGAAGAGGTACATCATGCACATACACATTTAGTTCC
This sequence comes from Candidatus Woesearchaeota archaeon, assembly GCA_016185635.1. Taxonomy (GTDB): domain Archaea; phylum Nanobdellota; class Nanobdellia; order SCGC-AAA011-G17; family JACPIM01; genus JACPNF01. The sequence goes on along the minus strand of JACPNF010000059.1, from coordinate 2,983 downwards.
TAGATTTGAAAATGATGGTCATTCTGGGACAATTACACTTGGATTACTAAAAGAAATTTCCAAAGAAGAAATGAAGAAAATAGCTGAGAAGATAAGAAAAAATATTTAGAGAAAGGCTTTTAATAATACTTTTTCTAATAAACCTTGTTAATGCCTGGGTCGTCTAATCTGGCTAAGACCCGAGTCTCATAAGCTCGTGAGTGAGAGTTCAAATCTCTCCCTAGGCATTTCTAAACCTGTGAACTACTCACCTCTTACTAAAGGAGTTTCTTGCTTCATAGATATATGACTTGTAGACATACATTGTAGTTCTGCTACCAGAAGTTCCTCATTATACATAGTAAGCAGGCTTTTAGCATGCAAGAGTTCTGAACTTAAAAACATAGTAACTATTATTTAAAAACTTCAATTTCAGCATCTGATATTATTGTAAAATTATTTGGAATTTTATCAGCAATTTTAGATTTTAAAGTTGATAATATTGCTTCCAATACTCTTCTTGATGATTGGTCTTTAAATTTTAAAAGAATTATTCCAAAATGTTTAATATTAATAAAATAAGGATGATTTTCAAAGTCAGAATCATAAGTAATAACAATACGTTTTTCTTTATTGGCTAATTCAAGAACCTCTTTATCGCTGATACCAAACATTTTTAGTTCTTTAATGTCTTTTACATCATATCCATCTTTTCTTAAACCTTTAGTTATACTTGAAGCAACATTTTCATCAATTAAAAATTTCATTTTAATTCATGCAGTTAAGTAAATTTCTTCTCTGTTTAATCGTTTAGCAGCATACTCTAAAGCAGCCAGAATATCTTCTCTTTTTAAATGTGGATATTCTTTCAAAATTTCTTCAATAGACATATTTGACGATAATAATCTTACAATAAGTTCTACTGAAATACGAGTACCTCTAATAATTGGCTTTCCAGCTAATATTTCTGGGTTTACAGTTATTCTTCCAGTTATTTTGTCTTTCATAAGAATTTTAAAAGTACCTATATTTTTAACCTTTTTGGTCTTTTGTATGTGTTTAGCCCACATTTTTCGGAAAGAAACTCATAGGCGAAATAGTTAAAAATAACTATTGCAACTGTATAATCATGGTTTTGGACAGATTAAGCACGTCTTTGAAAGACACTTTAAAGAAAATAGCCAGGGCTATATTTGTAGATGAAAAACTAATTGATGAACTAATCAAGGATCTGCAGAGAGCTTTACTGCAGGCTGATGTCAATGTCCAGCTGGTTTTTGACTTAACAAAAAAAATAAAAGAAAGGGCTTTAGACGAGAAAACACCTTCAAAAATAAGCCAGAAAGAACATTTGATTAATATTGTCTATGAAGAGCTTGTAAATTTTTTAGGTGAGGAAAAAAAAGAAATAAAGATTTCTCAAAAACCTACAAAAATAATGCTGATGGGTCTCTTAGGTTCAGGAAAGACAACTAGTGCTGGAAAGGTTGCAAGATATTTCAAGAACAGGGGAAACAAAGTTGGATTAATTCAGCTGGATGTTTACAGGCCATCAAGCCTGGAACAACTGCAGGTTCTGGGAAAGAGCATTGACGTTGATGTATTTGGGGATGAAAAAGAAAAAAATCCATTAAAGATTTACAAAAAATTTGAAGATGAACTTAAAAAATATGACTTAGTTATTATTGATACTGCTGGAAGACATGCTCTTGATAAAGAATTAATAAAAGAAATTGAAGAGCTAAACAAATATATCAAACCTGAGGAAAGGCTTTTGGTTTTAGGAGCAGATATAGGACAAGGAAGCAAAGAGCAAGCTGAACAATTCCACAAAAGCTGCAGCATAACCGGGATTATTGTAACCAAGATGGATGGGACTGCAAAAGGCGGGGGAGCATTAACTGGATCTGCTGTTTCAGGAGCACCTATAAAATTTGTAGGTACTGGAGAAAAAATAGATGATCTTGAAGAATTTAATCCTAAGGGATTTGTCGGAAGACTGCTTGGAATGGGTGACCTGGAAGCTTTATTAGAAAAAACAAAGCATGCACTTGATGAAGAAAAAACAAAAACACTTACAAAAAATATCATGGAGGGAAGGTTTGACTTAATTGACTTGTATGAACAAATGAATTCAATGAGCAAGTTAGGCCCTTTAAGCAAGATAATTGAAATGATACCTGGATTTGGAAATTTAAATATTCCTAAAGAAGCTTTAAGCGGACAGGAAGAAAAGCTTGGCTTATGGAAGAATTTAATGAACAGTATGACAAAAGAGGAACTTGAAAATCCTGATATCATAGATGGATCAAGATCGCAGCGCATTGCAACTGGCAGCGGAACGAAAATAAGCGATGTCAGGGAATTATTAAAACAGTACAAGCAAAGCAAGAAAATAATTAAAATGATGAGCGGTTCACAAGACCCAAGTAAATTAATGAAAAAATTCAAGGGAAAATTACCCAAGGGATTTAAGATATAATGAAGCAAGAAATATTCAGAGGAGCTGAAGCTGTAGTTTATTTAGATATAAGGGAAAACCCTTATCAGCCCATAATAATAAAAAGCAGGATAAAAAAAGACTACAGGATAAAAGAACTTGATGAAAAATTAAGAAAATTCAGAACAAAAAGAGAGGTAAAACTACTGGAAAAAAGTTCTGGAATAATAAATGTTCCAAAAGTTCTTGAGTTTAATGATTTTGATATAATAACTGAGTATATTGACGGAGAAAAATTAAGCAGCGTTCTTGACAGCTTAAATGAAAAAGAAAGAGAAAAAGTCTGCTTCTTAATTGGAGAAAGTTTAGCAAAACTGCATAATAATGATATAATACATGGAGATTTGACAACATCAAACATTATTCTTAAAGATAATAAAACTTATTTTATTGATTTTGGGCTTGGTTCTTTTTCAAACAAGATAGAAGACAAGGCAGTTGATCTGCATTTACTAAGGCAGGCATTAAAATCAAGGCACTATCTGAATTTTGAAAAATCTTTTG
>JACPNF010000010.1 GCA_016185635.1 Candidatus Woesearchaeota archaeon | reverse complement strand
TATTCTAAGACTTTCTTCTGCCATTTCCTTACAACCTTCTATAAATAATTTCTTTTGCTTTTTTGTCATTTTCATAAACCTAAAGAAATTTTAAATTATATAAATTTAATTAAACCCTTTCCACACTTTCTCTTTTATAAGAAGAATATTTTAGCAGATGCTTAAAGTCATCAATTTCATAATCCAAAACATTGAAGTTTTTATCTAATTCAAAAGTAGACAAAGAGGCATTATGAATCCTAAAATATCTTGCTTCATGTATATTTAATTTCATTAGCCTGATAATAAACATTCTTAAGAATCCTGAATGAGAAACTATTAAAACATGGTTATTAATACTATGTTTGCTTTTTAACTTGACAATAAGTTTTTGTGCCCTCTTTTCAACATCCAACCAACTTTCTCCTCCTTCTGGTTTGATTTCTTTTATATCTTTTCCCAGGGATAATTGCTCCCTGATAAAGTCTTCATGTTCTCTTTGTAATTTTCCCTCATAAATTCCCTTATACATTTCATTTAGTTCTGTTGAATATTCTACTGGCACTTGAAAAAATTTATTTACGTAATCCAAAGTTTCTTTAGCCCTGCCAAGCTTGCTGCAGTAAATATAGTCAATATGCTTGTCTTTTAAAAATAAGCCAAGCCTTTTGGCTTGTTCTATTCCTATTTCTGTCAGCTTGTCTCCTATTCCCCCTTCATTACCTTCAGACTGTCCATGCCTTACTAAGTAAAGTTTCATTTTAATTCATCACTTCCTCTAATAATTCAGGAAATTCTTCTGTTTTCATGTCTGAAAAAGTATAATGTCCTCTTCCTTTAAGCTCAATTACTTTTCCGCCTAGTGCTTTATGAAAAATTTCTAGGCTTTTCTTGCCATCTTTCTCTTCATCATCTGCTGTAAACATTATAATTTCTTTTGCTCTTGATTTAATTGTTCCATCTATTGTATAATCATAAAAGGCAATTCTGAACTTATCTTTTTTATCCGGGATTTTCCAGGGGGCTACAAGAATTAATTTATTTATTTTTTGTTTTGTTTCTCCCAGCCATCTGACAAGAAAAGCGCAGCCGCAGCTGTGTCCAATTAAGATAGTGCCCTCTGTAACTTCTAATTTTTCAAATTCTTTTTTAAATTTATTATAGTCTGGTTCCCAGGGATCTGGCATAAGTGGAGTTTCTGTTTTTATATTCCGAAAAATTAATTCTTTTTTAATCCATGGTGTCCAGTGTTTATTATAAGTTCTTTGTTCTGGATTTTTGGCCTTTTCTTCATTTGAAGGGCATCCATGAATTATAATAACTTGTTTCATTTTGAAAATTTAAACAGGCTTGTCTGCTTGTTTCCCTTTATCATGTCATCAAAATCCTTGTCGAAAAAAGTTAAAATAGAGTCTGCAATCGGTTTTATTTGTTTTTTCACATAGTGGTCATAATCTATCTTATGCTTTAATTTTTGCTTTGGTTCAGGTCCTTCAGTTGTAATATAATACTCTATAACGTTGCTTTCTAATTTATCCAATTTTCTGGCCGCCTGAACGTGTTGGGGCGAAATTTTGGTATAATTTTTTAATCCCTTCCTCAAAGTCTTTTTATAAACCAATAAATCATCATACTTTCCATTCTTTAAGTCCTCAACAAACTTTTTTATAAAACTGGAAACTTCCTGCTTGTGAAAAATCTTGTCAAATAGTTCATATTGGAATTTTTTTGCAGCATCTGTCCAGTCACTGCGGATTGCTTCCAATCCAGTAAAGCTAATTTCTTCTTTCCCATCCTCATTTATTATTAATCCAGCATATCTTTTCTTAGCCCCTTTTTCTTCGTGTCTTAGCTTAGGCATTAAGAATCTTATGAAGCATTTGTCAAATTCAAGCTCCAAAAAGCTTTTTCTTTTAAACTCTTTTTTTATAAATTCATCATAAAAACCATTTATTTCCTTTTCAATCTTCTCACCAATTTTTTTTGCTTCTTCATGACTTTTTGCATTAGAAATTAAAAAACAACTGTCAGTGTCAGAATATATGACTTCATACTTCATTTCATTTATTTTTTTTGCAGTAAGCTGAATTAAGTACCTAGCAAAGTGAGTAATTGCATTTGCAATATCTAAATTATAAAACCTGCAGTTAGGAGAAGCAAGAACTCCAAAAAATGAATTCTGTAAAATTTTTATAGCATAGCTAGCTGAGTCATTCTTTTCGCTCTTGGCTTTTTCTCTTTCTTCATGCAGTCTTTGTATTATCATAGGAAGAATTCCATCTTCATTCCTGAACATTGCATTGTTGGGAGCTATAACAACATTATTAGCCTTGATTTTTGTAAAGGAATAAGGATCTATATTGAAAGTTTTTATAACAGATGGATACAAGCTCTTGAAGTCCAAAACAAGAACATAATCATAAATTCCAGGCTTGCTTTCCATTACATACCCCCCAGTTATTCTTTCTTCAGATTCTTCATATTTTCCTGTCGGGCAGACTAATTTTCTTTTTATTGCTTCTTTTATATACAAAGAATCTAATGAGGCAATAGAAGAATGAACCTTGTCCAAGGTCATCCCAGTCAATAAAGATCTTTGTATGCTTAAATTCAAGACATTGGTTTTTTGTATGATTTCATAAACTAATTTGCAGTCATTTAAATTGTATTCAACAAATTTCTTGGGGTCATCCCTATACATTCTTTCTATTTCCTTGTATTTGTTGAACTCGCCTATTGTTTTTCTCTTGCCTAAAATCTGATTTGCAGCAGCATCAAGCTTATACCCGTCCAATTTTATAAAAGAAGTAGTCATAAGATTTATTCCGTCCAAAACTTGTCTTCCAGGCATGTCTGCTGAGCTGCTTGAAAAGAACTTTTTGCTTTTTCTTATTATTACTTTGTCCCTGCTTCTTCCCAAGTCAAATTCAATTCCAAATTCATCAAACTTTTTCTCCAAAAATTTAAGATCAAAATCAATAAAATTCCACCCAGTTATTACATCTGCATCATACTTCATGAATTCTTCCTTGAATTTTAATAAAACTTCTATTTCATTCTTGCAGTTAATCGCATCTGAAACTTTATGCTTTGAGTTCAAGAAAACTTTGCTGTAATTTTTCCCGTGCATCCCAACACAGTATAAAATTTTTCCATCAGTGCTTGTTTCAATGTCAACAGAAAGCAGTTTAAGCTCAGGAAAAAAATCTGCTCCTTTTAATTCAGGCTCCTTGTAAACCCTGTCAGCTCTCTCATGCCTTTCATATTCTCCTTTTATTTCCAATGAACTGTTGATTCCTTTGTCAATCAGAAATCTTTGTACAAACTTTAAATCTGCTTCATAATAATCAATTCCATGTTTCTTGAATTTCTCTCTTAAGTTTGTTACTTCGCTGGGAAAATTGACAATTATTTTCACAACATCTTCATGGTCAAAGTTCCTGAAGCTTGATTCTTCATGTTCAAATTTATCAATAGTTAAGGCCTTTTTTAAGTCAGTTTTTTTAATGTAAAAATAAGGCTTATAGCTGTTCATGGTAACAAAAGTCTCGTTATTTTCAAGTTTTCCATAAAGAAAAATACAAGGTTTTCCGTCAATTTCCTTGTGAGTTGAGTATAAAATAAATCCTTTCATGATATTTCAAATAATGCTTTATATTTTAAACCTTTTTAATTTAAAATGCTTTAATTGGCTGAAATACAAATAAGGAAAGATATCCAACATATACTATTATAAGTAAAAATACAAAAGATATTAATAAGGATATAACAACAAAGGTATCCTTTTTATATTTCTTTAAAAATATTAAACAATTAATAAAATTAAATAATATTAATAAAGGAAAGATAATAAGGATAATCTCCATAAAAGATACAAATAAATAGTCTGCCCATAAAAAAAGTAATTCCAAAAAGAAGACTATGATTATTAAAAAAAGAAGTATAATATAAGCATAAAAACTATTTTTTATAAAACTTCTTAATTTTTTATTATCTTCGAAATACATATAATTTAGATAACAATTAAACTTTTAAAGTTTCACTTTTATGATAATCTGATGGATTTCAAGGACAATATAATAAAGGCAGGAGAAATTGCAAGAAAAGCAAGAGAAGAAGGTATAAAGGTAGCTAAAGAAGGCGTAAAATACATCGAAGTTGCAGAAGCTGTTGAAAACAAGATAATAGAATTAGGTGCAAAGCCAGCTTTTCCATGTGGAGTTTCTGTAAATAACATAGCTGCCCACGATACTCCTGTATATAATGATGAAAGGATATTGAAAAAAGGGGATCTATTAAAAATAGACTTGGGAGCTCATGTAGATGGATATGTTGCAGACACAGCAAAAACTGTAGAAATAACAACAAATAAAAACCAAAAATTAATTGATGCATCAGAAAATGCACTGAAAGCTGCAGTAAAATTAGCAAAAGATGGAACAGAAATATGGCAGATAGGCCAGGTAATACATGAAGAAATAACTAAATTAGGTTTTTCTCCAATAAGAAATTTAAGCGGACATGGCACAGGTCAATATTTAGTTCATACTCCTCCTACAATTCCAAATTATAATAACCAAAACAAAACACAGTTAAAGAAAGACCAGATTATAGCAATAGAGCCTTTTGCAACACCAGGTGAAGGCTTGGTAATTGAAGGAAAAGGCTCGACAATTTATGCAATAATAAATGTAAAAAATACTAGAAACTTTGAGGCAAGAAAACTGATTAAGTTCATTAATGAAAATTACAAGACACTTCCTTTTGCAGAGCGTTGGATAATAAAAGAATTTGGGTTAAAGGCAAGAATCTTATTGAAGATTTTGGAAAATGAAAACATAGTAAAGCAGTATGGAATTCTCCCTGAAAAGTCAAAAGCACTTGCAGTCCAGACAGAGCATACAATCTTGATTGAACATGGAGTTGTTACCTAAGGTCTATTCTAAACACCTATCAATTATATCTGCATATTTACACAACCCGTCTTTATAACCAAAATATTTAAAGCAATTATCAGATTCAGGGTTTCTCCCAATTCTCATAAAATTTATTATAGATTTTATACCATCTAGAAACTGTTTTAACGTTATCACTCGATTACTTCTTAATCTTCCGAAATGTCTGCCTCCCATTATTTCTATTTGGACATTAAAATTTTTATAACAAGAGTTTTCTTTTAATAATCCAGAAATATGCTCTTCAGCTAAATCATCCAACGTATAGGCTCCATCAAGATGAGGTACTGCTACCTTTACTTCATGCAGATGTTTATCTTTACTTATTTTAACATATGGAGGAATATAATCAGGGTTAATAAATTTCACTGCCTCTTCAACAGAAATGAGGGTAAATCTTGGCCTATAATCAATTCCTTTCATATTAACCCAAATAGCTCGGTGATCTTTCTATTCCAGCCTTTGCTCTTCTTAAGTAAGTCTCTTCTATTTCTTTATACTTCTTTGACTGCTCTGGGGTGATAGATGGCTTGATCTTTTCAAGAGCCTGCTCAAAATGCTTCATCTTTACTTCAGTTGTTTTTATGTCTTCTCTTAATGCCAATAATCCTGCTTCCCTGCACAAGCCCTCAATGTCAGCGCCCACAAATCCAACTGTCTGGTCTACAAGTTTTTTAATGTCAACATCTTTTGCTAAAGGCATTTCTTTTGTATGAATTTCAAATATTTTTTCTCTTGACTGCATTTCAGGTATGTTAGTTGATATAATCCTGTCAAATCTTCCAGGTCTTAGCAAGGCAGGGTCAAGAAGATCAGGACGATTCGTACTTCCTATAACTACCACATCTGTTAATTCTTCAAGTCCGTCCATTTCAGTTAATAATTGGTTAACCATTCTCTCCGTAACTTTGTTTCCTATGTCCATCCCTCTTGCGCTTGCAATTGCATCTATCTCGTCAAAAAAGATTATTGAAGGTGCAGCTTGTCTTGCTCTCTCAAAAACCTTGCGAATTCCCTTTTCGCTGTTATGGGCTAAAACACCGCCAAAGCCTGCAACAAAATTTTCTTCTCCTGGAACTGAAATGTCATAAACATAATCTTCGCTAGGCAACTCCTTAATTTCTTTGACTCTATCAAAGAAAATATCTCCGTCAACTAAATCCCAATAGTCCTTATACAAGCTTTTGTCTTTATCAACATAAATTAAAATTTGTTTTAGTTTCTCTTTGCAGACTGTATTTATACTCTCATCATAGGATGAATTATTTTCTGTAACTAAATTATAAAGTTCGCCAGTAAGAGGTATTAAATCAGACCTGAACCATTTTCTTGATTTAATATACTGCCCTATTCTATCATTTCTTTTTTTATCTATAAACCCTGCATCCTTGAATTTTTCAAAATTCTTTACTCCAAGAATGCTTATTCTTTTTGATATACTTCCAGTTCTTTCTTTTTTATCATATCTTGTTGCTACTATGCCAAAATCTAACAGTAAATACAGCAAACCATTTGCTAATTCGTCGCTTATAGTGCTGGCCTCTATTTGAAATTTGCCCCTTGCGGCAGGGTAGTTGCTTCCATCACCGCTAAAATATCCTTTCAAAAAATTAGCTTTGCTTTCTTTATCTAAAGTAAATAGTATTTCTGGTATTTTTTTGTTTTCAGCTCCTGTTTCTAAATTAAGAACCTTCTTGAATATTTTCTGCAAAAATAAAGAACAAATTGCAAATGAGTTTTCACTAGAAGAAATTTTAAATCCCAAATCTTGGCAAATCTTATGCATGTCTTCTCTGATTTCTTTATTTTGATTATGTAACCTTACTGTATAACCATTTAAATCTCCTTCAGCCACCCATAATCCGACTAATCTCCAAAAGTCTTTGTTTACCGCAAATATGGAGTTATATTCATGTATGCTTCCTTTTAATTTAATTTTTATTTCTTCAAATTTCAATGCTAATTTAGCTTCTTTTATTAATTTGTCAAATTTGGTTATAGAAACTGGTAAATCTTTGCCTATAATATCTGCCAAATATTTTTTTGAAATTCCTAAAATATTTGCTGTTTTGTTTAAACTTAAGATTAGTTTTGCTCTTGTTAAGTAATCTTTAACATTGCTAACAAAAACATCCTGATCTTCTTTGAAATAATCGTAAAGATTTATTGAATCTAAAGTTTCTCTAGGTAAGTTCAGATTTCTAGGTATGGCTATATAACTCTCATTAGGGATCAAATGGCTCACAGGAACATCTGTAAACTTGCCATTTAAAAAAGAAAATAAAGAATGATAATCTGTAACCTTGATTTTTCTTCCAGTTCTTGTAGTCACTTCAAGTAGTTTGCCTCTTAAGGGATGTTTTATATGGTCCCTTAAGTTGGTAAACCTTACTCTTTTTTCTTTATCAAATGATAGTACCTGGACATTTTCTTTGTTTTCAACTATATCCCCTATCTTCATAAATTTAACTTTGCCGTTTTTTTTAACTATTATTTTTTCATCATAAGGCAAAGAATCTCCCATCCAATGGCTTATAAGTTCAGGCCCTTTTATTGAGATAAAATTTGCTTCACTTTCATTTGCAACAGCCTTTGCAAGCAATGTCTTTCCAGAACCAGGCGGACCGTACATTAAAATTCCTTTTGGAGGCTTTATTCCTAATTTTGTAAAAGCAGTTGGATATTTTAAAGGCCATTCAACAGCTTCTTTTAAATCTTGTTTTAAATCTTCTAATCCGCCTATATCTTTCCATTTGACATTGGGAGCTTCAACTAGCACTTCTCTCATTGCACTTGGTCTTACAACCTTTAATGCTTCCTTGAAATCATTTCCTGTTATTCTTAGTTTATCTAAAATTTCTTTTGGCAATGGCTCATTTTCTTTTATGTTTAATTCAGGCAGTATTTTTCTTATAATATTCATGGCTGCCTCTTTGCATAATGCTGCTAAGTCGGCGCCGACAAAACCATGAGTTATTGCAGCAAGTTTTTCTAAGTCAACATCTTTTGTTAGAGGCATGCTTCTTGTATGTATTTTTAAAATGTTTAATCTTCCATGTTTGTCCGGAACTCTAATTTCAATTTCCCTGTCAAATCTTCCAGGTCTCCTTAATGCAGGGTCTAAAGAATTAACACGATTTGTATTATGTAACAAAATAGGTGTTTTACCTCCGAAAAAAGCTTCATTGTCGCAACCGCATAAATCATATACGTAATCATTGAAAGGCAATTTTGTAATTGACTTTATTCTCGCTCTCTTTGCATTTAATACTTTATTTTGAACAAAAGGGTTTGCTGTTTTTGGTATATTAACCCTATATCCAATCGAATCTTTACATATAGTATTGTTTCCTATTTTTCTTCCTGCTTTAGCTATTGTTTTGGAAAGATGACTTTTTATACCATGCATCCTCAAAAGCCAATTTAATTCGATTATAATTTGTTCGCTTACTGAAGTAACTTGTAATTTTCCATCATTAAATTTATAACCATCACCGGCAAAATAACCATTTACAAATTCCAAGAAATATTCTCTTGGAGCTTCAAAAATAAACGAAGGAAGATGTTTATTATAAGCTCCTTTTCCACAATGTCTGCTAAAGAAATTCGCTAATGGTTTAATATTATATATAATATTAGTCCTTGAGCCAGTAATTTTTACATTTGAAGGTTCTACATTAAATATTTTTTTCATAATTTTTATTAAATCTTTAATTAATTCCTTTTCATGTGTTCCAAAACAAAAGTCTACTTCGTCTCTTGCATAACCTTCTGCAGTATAATAACCTAATAATCTCATTAGTTCTGGTGCAGCTTTTATTGTGCTTGGAAGGAGATGCCAATAATTATTTGATAATTCTTCTGGAATATATTCCTCCCTTTTCCATCTATTAATAGTTGAGCTATGTTTGTTAGATTCAATTGAGATTAAATTTGTACTTACTCCATGAAGAGCTTGGTCATAACATTTTTCTATTAATGGAATATTATGAACTGGCAATTCTAAACTTAAACTCATAGGGAATTCATGTATTTTTTGAATATGAGAATTTACTTTATAAGGTAAGTCAACTAAAATTTCTCCTGGTTTTAATAATGTAACTGGCTTATATTTGAGCCCTTGTTTAGTCCTAACAAAAACAGAATGATTACCTGTTGTTCTTATTTTTCCACCAACATATTCTACTTCATAAATTTCATTTACTTTATGTCTAAATACACTTCTAATTTTTTTGAAAGCACTGTTATTAAAATAAGTCTGATTAAATGTGTTATTTATTTCTTTTTTATCAAATCCCAAAGCGTAAATATTATCGACATTTTTTTCAACATTTTCTTCACCTTCTTTATAATATTTATCTATAAATTTCCCTATTGGCAAGATTTTAATTCCATTTTCATCTTTTATCATAATTGGAGTATCACCAGTAACACTTGCCCCGATTACTACTACTTTTCCTCTTGATTTTAATCCATCCATTGTGGTATTGTGAACCAAAACAGGAATCTCTCCTGCAAGGAAGTTTGAATTAGTTGTTGTTAAGTCATACATCGGTTCTTTATTTTCTACTTTTTCTATACTTTTAATCCTACAGGGAATTAAATCAGAATTATATAATCTCTGTATTTCCTGTACAAATTCATTTTCTATGCTACCTATCTGTTGAATAAAATATCCTAACACCTTAGAATTAACGCAGTAATTAGTATTTGGAGATAAATACCTGTACATATTATCATTTAATCTTATATTGTTTTCTTTTCTTATACCATAAAGCCTTTCTTTTATCGGATAAGAAATTGTAGATACTCTTCTTATTTTGTTTGTTAAATTCTGAATATCTTCTTTTTTTCTTTCAAGTTCCATATATGGATAGATAAGTGAAAAAAATCTGTAAGCAGAATCATAACCACCATGTACAATTACATGATTTGTATTATCATATTTTTTATGATATGATAAGATACCTAATGATAATAATAATTTTACTGTGTCCTCGATCAAAGCCTTGCTTGTACTACCAATAGATATTTTCTCGCTAGCTCCCCCATCGCCTTCCATAAGACCGGCTACAAAAGCTGCCCTAACAGGTAAAGCTGAGCTAAATATCTCTTCAGGAATCCTTACTATTTTGCTTTTCTTTCCTTGAGGTATCTTAAAATAATCACTAATAAATTGCGCTAAAGCTGTAGAATAAATGTCCAGTCTATCAAGGCCTCTTAATTTACTTGTTCTACTTTTTATATTAATTACATCATTAAGGTTATTTTGAGCAATAAAGGCTGTTTCTCCGCTTACATTTACATAATCATAATGTATATGCCCGTCAGTTATTAATAAACCTAAAAATTTGGCAAATTTTTCATCTAATACTTTAGGTATGTAAGTAAAATATTTTTCTTTTATTGGGTAAATTATTGAATCACTCTTAAAAGCTATTTGATTTACCTCTTTAATTAAAGAATTATTAATATTAATATTTAATTTTACTTTTGAGTAATCTTCAAAAACTGAAATTAAATCTTTTTCAATAACTCTTAAAGCATTATTCAAACTTTTTCTGCTTATACCAAGTAAATCCTGCAATTCTTTTTTTGTACATTCTTTTTTTTCTAATAGTAGATTTAATATAGAAATTCTTAAAGTATTATTTTTATTTTCAATCTTTTTATTTTTTAGTAAATCATATACCTCGTTCAAAAAAGCATAATTTCTGTTAAATAACTTATTCAAAAGGCCATCTTTAGGTAATTTCAATACCCATTTATTCTTATTATTTAACCTAAATAAATCTATTTTATGTATTTTGCTGTCAAAATCTATCTTCTTTGGTACAAGAACATATTGCCCTTCTTTTAATTCATTTGCAGTAATCCAGTTTATTCCATCATTATTAACTACTAAAAATTTTGTTATTTTTGAAGTTTTTAAAAATCCCCCATTATCTAATTTTATTTTATAAGCTTCTGGAATATTGGTTTTAGTTAAAGAAATAATTCTTGAATTTGTTAATTTCCCATCTTTGTCAAGACCCTGAACTAAAATGTCTTTTTCTGGGATTTTATGTAGAACCCCAAATTCATCCTTAAATTCTTCTCCGTTAGTATTATCAAATAAATCCTTAATTTTTACAAACTTGTCTGGCAAATAAACCTTAGTATCTTTATCTAAACATAACAACTGCGCGACCATTCTTCTCTCAACTTCACCATATGTTTCTTCTCTCTTAGGGGCAATAGCATCTATCTCATCTATAAAAATAATGCTTGGCGCATTCTTCTCAGCTTCTTCAAAAATCTCCCTGATTCTTTTTTCAGAATTATGAACTATAAACCCATTAGCAATAAAATTATGATGATCTTCTATTTCAATATCATAAGTTGGTTTAATTCCTGTAAATTCTATTTTGTTTATTCTGGCAAAATTTAATTTAGGTACTTTATTATTTATATTATTTATTGGGACGTCTTGAGCAACACAAACAGAATCCCCAATCTTTAATTCCCCCAAAGGCAGCCAGCCAGTTGAGTTATCTTCTTTCAACTTTAAAAATGGGTGATTATCCGAAGCTTCAATTTCTTTCCCTCCAGCTTCTAGTTTATAGACTTTTTTATCACCACTAAATATTTTGGATTTAACTATGGACTTTGTAAAATGCTTTGTTTTTTCATCCAAAACAAAAACTTTATCTCCTTCATTTATTTCTTTAATTTTTTTTGGGCCTTTTGGATTTGTAAATACTTCAGTATCCTCTGTAACACATTCACCGTAAAATTTAGAATTGCTCAATAAGGTTAAAGGAGAACCTGCAAAAAAGTTATGATAAGTTTTCATAGAGATATCATAAACTGTTTGTCCTTCTTTTTTTTCAATTTTTTCTATTTCATCTTCTTCAAGTTCTATCTGAGCTAAATCCTTTTCTGAATAAGAATCCTTATTAATTAAATTTAATTTCGGAGCTACAACTATTTTATCCCTTCTTTTTAGTTCTTTTGCAGTTTTCCAAATAATTTTTCCTTCTTCGCTTAATGTTGCAAAGGGATGATTTCTTGAAGTTTTATGTAATCCTTTTTTCTTTGTTTTTATTTCATAAATTTCAGGAGCATAAGATTTTGTAATTGCTTCAATCTCATCTGGAACAATCTTTAAATCTTCATTTAAAGAAAACAGTTTTATTTTTTGTTTAGGAATTACAATTTCTTTGAAGTCATCTTTTCTTACTATGTCCCCGTTTTTTTCTGTTTCATTAAATAATTCTTGTACCTTTACTCTTCCATTAGGGTTTGTTAAAACTTCAGTATCTCCAGTTAAACAAGTTACCTCTGGCCCATTAATAAGTAAAAAGTTAGCTTCAGTTTCATTTGCTACAGCCTTCGCAAGCAAAGTTTTTCCAGTTCCAGGAACTCCATGAAGCAATACCCCTTTAGGGGCCTCAATTCCAAGCCTTTCAAAAATCTCAGGATGCTTCAAAGGCAATTCTACCATTTCTCTTATTTTTTTAATCTCATCGCTTAGCCCACCTATATCCTCATAAGTTACATCAGGAGCCAACTCTTCAGAAACTTCAACAGCTTTTGGATTAACTTTTATTTCTGTTGTCTCAGTAATTATAACAGGCTGTTTAGGATTTGCATCAACAACAATAAATCTTAACCCTCCAAAACCAAAGTTTCCCATAAAACCTTGTTCAAAAACATCAAAAATATCCTCAAATGGGCTTCCTGCCATTGTCCTTCTTCTTGTTCTTGTTCCGCCTAATGCAACAATATCTCCTTTTACAACAGCTCTTCCCAATAACCCTTTTCTGAAAACATCAGGATCAGCTTGTATCATGACCCCTTTTTGTGCAGGAGCAATTGAAATTGTTTTTGCTTCTTTTATGTCAGATTTTCTTACCTTTACAACTTCTCCAATTCCAGTCTTTGCATTTCTTCTTACTAAACCATCCATTCTGATAATTCCCTGACCAATATCAGTAGGATATGCTCTGTCAACAATACCAACAGTAATTCTCCCACCTTCAATTTCTACAACACTGCCAGGCTTTACATCAATTTGCCTCATTGTCTGGCTGTCTACTCTAACTATTCCTTTGTAAGCCTCTTCCTGCAAGGCTTCCATGACTTTTAATTTGGCTTCCATTTTTCAGTTTTTTATTTCTTCGTTTTTGTTCAAACTTTTCTCAAAAGTTTGTGCTGAAGGCTTTTTTAAAAATGCTTCTTTCAAAGTTTTTCCCTGAAGGCTTTTTTTAAAAAGGCTTCTTTGGCTTCCATTTTTCTCCTTTTAGATATTATCAGTATTTAAAATCTTTTTTATTCTCTTTGAAAAAAATATGCTTAATTTTTCAGGCTCTTCCAAGCTCATAGAAAGCATTTTGTCAATTTCTTCTCTTAATTCTTCTTGAAAATCAATTATCTCCCTTGGAATGGAAACTGCATAGCTATTCCCTACAAATCTTAGCTTTACCCTAAATTGTTTATTCTTGATTTTCTGAAAATTATTATATTCCTGAATGTCTAATGGATGAAACCATCTGTTACTGCAGTCCTTGCACTCCCATAATCTTATTTTAGAACCATTTTTAATTATAAATCCTTTAGTGGTTTTTTTATTGCATCCTTCGCATAAAATTGTAGTATCGTAAATATCTTTCATATTCATTTTTTGTATATACCTAAAGTGTATATAAAGATTTCGATTAAAAGAAAAAATATAAAAGAGCCATATAATATATAAGAGATATGAAGAGAATTAAGGCAGCTTATGAAAAAGGTAAAATATATGCTACCATAGGGGAAAATATAACCTTGTTTGAGCTTGATTTTCTAGATAAAGATACTTATGAAGAGGATTGTAAAAGATGGAAAAAGCAGCAAATTGAACTGGAACTTAACTATGAAAACATGGGGTTCATAGAAAAACTAATTTTTGACTTAAGTTATGATTTGGTTACAAATGGGATAGATAAATTTTTTGAAAAGTTAGAAGACTCTCCAACAGTTCCATTCAGGGTAAACTAAACATGGAACTAAGAAAAATTTACTTAAGTCTGATAGGTTCTGGAGTAGGAATATTTAATATAATCTATTTTTGGCAAGACATTGCCATCTTTCCTTATAATTTTACTTCTTTATGGATATTATTTATAATAGGTTTCATAGGAACTACCTTTATCTACTTGGGAACAAAATTATATAAGAGGTAAATATTGTGGTTTTTAGTAATTAATGTGAAGCTCCCAACCACAGCAAGCTGTGAGGCATCTAAGTATTAATGCCTTGGAATTTCTGGTTCATTGACGTTTCTGCTGAAACATTTCCCCAGACGTTACTTCCCGTACTTCCTACGGTAGCATCTTTTAATACTTTTAAAGCTGAATTGTAGTCTCTATGAATATGCAAACCACAAGGGCATATATGCTCCCTGTCTTTCAAACTTTTTTTAACTATTGTATTACAATTGCTGCATTTTTGTGTTGTTCCTCTTGGATTTACTTTTATTACTTGGATACCAGCGCTTTCAGCCTTGTATTCAAGCATTTTAATAAATTTAGCCCATGATGAATCTGAAATTGACCTTGATAAAAATCTATTTTTGATCATGTTTTGTATTTGCAGGTTTTCTACTGCTATCAAATTATAATTGTTAATGTAGTACCTGCTTAATTTATGGAGAAAATCATTTCTTTGGTTTTCTATTGTTTCATGCAGTTTAGTCACTTTTAATCTTTGCTTGTTCCTGTTATTACTTCCTTTCTGCTTTCTTGATAATTTTCTCTGCAGTTTTTTTAGTTTATTTAATGAATTGTTTAGATATTTAGGATTGTCAAAGTGATTATTATCACTGTCATAGACATAATTTGTCAAGCCCAGATCTATTCCTACCTGCTTGCTATTGACTAACTTTTTATTTTGTTTTCCAGATTCAGCTGTTATGTTGGCAAACCATTTTCCTGAATTAGTTATCTTGATTGCTATTTGTTTTATTTTTCCTTCTATATCTCTATAAGCTCTTACCGGAATTTCTCCTATCTTAGATAAATGCAAAGTCTGATACCTTTTTCCTGTTTTTATTAAATTGAAGCCAGACTGGTTGTAAGTTATTGACTTAAATGACTTTTTTGATTTAAACCTTAATGAACCTACTTTTTTTCCTTTTTTCTTTAATTGTACTAAAGTGTGTAAATTACTAAACAATCTGTAACTTTCATACTGCATTGTTTTTGAATATAATCTCTTGAATTTAGGTTCGCATATTTTAATATCTGGAATTGTTCCCTGAATTATTGACTTGTCTATTACTTTTTGGTTATTTAATTCACTTAGCAGGATATTGTAAGTTTGTCTGCAAAGTTCTAAAGTTTCTAATAATTTAAATCCCTGGCTTTTATTTGGATATAATCTGAATTTGTAGGTTTTTTGGAGTTTATTCTCTTTTTTTGTCATGAAGACTATAAAAGATAATTTTATTTATAAAGTTTAGGCAGACATACCTCTTGTCCAGTGGGTTTTGTCCAGTGGGTTTTATAAAGAGAAGATGATTCTTTTCTTAGTAAACACTCAACCACCGCAAACCACGAAAAATTGATTAGAATTAAACCAGAAATTATCAATAAAGGTATGATAAAAACAGGTTCTGAAGAATTAGACAAATTAATAGGAGGATATGATGAAAAGATAAATTATATTTATGGTCCTCCTAGTTCTGGAAAGACAACATTATGCAAATTAGCTTTGATAGAGCAGTTAAGCCAGAAAAAGAAAGTTATTTTTATAGATACTGAAAATGGATTCTCTTTAGATAGGTTTAAGCAGCTAACAAATAACAACTACAAAGAATTATTAGATAATTTGATTCTTATAAAGGTCAAAAACTTTGATGACCAGTGTAAAAAATTAGAGGCAATAAGAAAATTAAAGAATATTAAGCTTGTAATCATAGATTCTTTGGGAAATTATTACAGGGAAAAAGTAAGGGAAAACCCAAAAGAAATAAACAATAAGCTTATTTTGCAGCTGCATTCCTTGAGAGAGCTGACAAAAAACAACACCTCTATAATCTTGACAAACCAGGTTTATAGCAGCATAAAAGAAAATATAGTAATCCCAGTTGGCGGTGAAATGGTGAAAAAATTTTGCAAGAAAATAATTGAGTTAGAAATAAAGCCGAGAAAATTAATCCAAATCAGGCCTGAAAAAAAAGAAATGTTATTTAAGGTAGAAAATACTGGGATTATTATTGAGGAAAAATAAAAAATGATAAACAAGCATCCTAGGACAACATTTTTTATTTTAGCTGCGATTATAGCTTATTTTATCCTGAAAAATGGAAATTATGAGCTTGTTTCACCCATGCTTTTAAAAATGGGTTATGTCGGAACATTTATTGCTGGTGCTTTTTACACATATAGTTTTACATCACCACCTGCTGCTGCAATCTTGTTGATATTGGGAAATTTTCAGAATATTTACCTCGGAACAATAATCGCCTCTTTTGGGGCATTATTAAGCGATTTGTTTATTTATGATATCATAAAAAATGAATTAAATACAGAAATAAAAGAAATATCCCAAAGTTTTATATTAAAGAAGTTTATCCAAGAAATCCCGAGAAAATTAAAAAAGTTTGTTTATATTCTGCTTGGAATTATCTTTGTATCTTCGCCCTTGCCTGACGAAATAGGAATATTCTTTTTGTATTTGGCAAAGATTAAAAATTTTAAGGTGAAATTAATATCTTATTTCGCAAATGCAGTTGGAATATTTATTTTTCTTTATCTTGGGCATGCTTTGTAGTATCAGAGTCGTTACTTTTTTCTTCTTTTTCGTTTTTGCTGAAGCTTTTTTCAAAAGCTTCTCCTTGAAGGCTTTTGTCATCGTTTTTTGGTAAAGCTTTTTCTGAAAAAGGCTTCGCCCACGCTTCTTTTGATTTGCAGTTCGGTGTTAAACATAATTTCCACGGCCTTTTTCCAGCCCTGATGACCAGAACCTGGTAAAAATTGCATTCTTTGCATCTTTCTTCAATTTTTTTTATCAACCCGTTTCTTGGAAGGCTGTAAATGTTTTTGCAGTTAGGATAAGATGAACATCCTACAAATTTGCTCTTTGTTTTTCTTGAAAATAATATTTTTAAATTTCCAGTCTTGCACTTAGGGCATTCCCCAATAGTATTCATTTCCTCCTGAGTAATCCTGTAAGACTCAAGAAGGTTTTTTCCTATTTTTTCCTCATTATCCTCAATTTTTTTAAAGATTTTAACTAATTTCTGTTTAGCTTCATCTAAAACATCTTTTTCTTCTTTTTTTCCTTCTCTAATTTGTTCCATTTCTTTTTCAAAATGTCTTGTAAGCTTCTCATCAATAATTTGTTCAGAATATTTTTCTAAAGTATCAATTAACTTAATCCCTAAGTCAGTAGCTTGAATAGAATTATCTTTTATGTAACTTCTTTTGTATAAAGTATCTATAATTTGTGCCCTGGTCCCTTTAGTTCCCAAGAATTTTTTATCAAGTTCTTTTATTATTGAAGCTTGTGTATATCTCTTAGATGGCTGTGTTTCTTTGTCTTCAATCTTAATTTCCTTAATCTTTATTTCATCTCCTTCTTTGTATTTAGGAAGTTCAACATCTTTTGATTTTGCATATTTTCCATAATAATCTATCCAACCTTTTTCCAAAGTTATTGTACCTGAAACTGAAAAAATCTCTTTATTAATATCTATCTCAATACTATTTGTTTGTTTTTTTGCATAATCACCAAATGCACTTAAGAATCTCCTAACAATTAAATCATAAACTCTTAATTGTTTTCCTTCTAAATCCTCATTATATTCTCCTGTTGGGTGGCATGCTGGGTGGGCAGGATCTGATTTTTTACCCTCTGAAGGTTTAAGTTCTTTTTTTCCTAATAGTTCAGAACAAATATTTTTATAATTTTTATTTGATTTTAATTTTTCAATTATCTTTTTATAATTTAAAGCCGGAGGAAGTTTTTGCGAACTGGTTCTTGGATAACTGATATAACCATTTATATACAAATCTTGTGCAATGCTTAAAGTTTCTTTTGGGTTTATTCTTAGTGTTTTATATGCTTCAACTTGTAAAGAAGTTAAGTCAAATGGAAATGGGGGGCTAACACTAAACTCTTTCTTGGTAATTTTTTTAACAAATGCTTTTTTTCCTTTTGTATTCTTTAAAATATTTTCAGCTTCATTTTTATAAAATATATTCCCTTTTTCATGCTGTGCTATAAACTTATCTGAAATTAAATCTACATTCCAAAATGGAGTTGGCTTAAATAACTGAATTTCTTTTTCTTTTTTTACAATTAAGTTTAAAGCAGGACCTTGAACTCTTCCTGTAGACATTAATTTAAAGTTGCCTGCTTTTTTCATCGCTAATGTTAAAGCCCTTGAAGTATTAATCCCCCATATCCAATCCATAATATGTCTAGTCTCTCCAGAGTAAGCCAAAAGAAAATCAACATGTTCTTTGGCTTTTTCATAGCTATTTATTAAATCTTCTTTTGTTAAAGTAGAAAATTCCATTCTTTTTGCATCTTTTTGCTTGCATGCAAAACGTATAATATTATATCCAATTAATTCCCCTTCTAAATCTTTATCTGTTGCTATAATAAAGTCTTTACAATCTTTGCATAATCTCTTGATTGTATCCAAATAATCTTTTGTAAACCTGGCCTTTTTAGAAACTAAATGAGCTTCTTTCCATTCAACATCAAAAGCCGGATATAAAAGGCCTTTTATTTTTTTTTCTTTTAAGGCATATAAATGTCCAACAGCAGGTACAACTAAAACATCTTTATTGTCTATTTTTATTTTATAATAAACTATCCTGCCATTTTGCTTTTCTTCTATTTTAGTATTAGTTAAAGCTGTAGCTATTTTCAATGCAGCAGAAGGTTTTTCGCAAATAATTAATTCTGTCATAAAAAATGTGGTTTTATTTAGTCACTATTTAAATCTTTTCCTTTTTTGCTTATTTAGTAGTAAAAATGGGCCCGATCAGATTTGAACTGACGACCTTTATCGTGATTAATCCATCTCGATATCTAACTTAGTTATCAGTCGAAAGAGCAAACTTTTGACTTTTGTGCTCCAACCAGGCTAAGCTACGAGCCCATATTAGAAATAAAGTCTTAAATTAGTTTATAAAATTATCTTAATTTATTTTTTAAAACTCTTAAATTTCTTAATATTTTTAAATTAAACATATCTATTTGGCTTTCATTCAAATTTTTAAATCCTAAGTCTACATTTTTAAAAGCTTGCTTGAACAATTTTTTTAAATCTTCATTTAAGATTGTATTTATTGCTTGATCTATCAAACTAATAACCTCAAGATTATTCTTAAATGTATCAATAGAAATACGTGAAATTAAATGGGATATATCATATAAATCCTTGAATTCCTTCCTGTCTGTGAACGTTATCATCTTTGTAATAAATAATCTTTCAGGTAGATATAAAAATAGTTCACCTTTGTTTCTGAGTTCTCCATTTATTTTGATAAAGTCAACATCTATTTTAGTATAGAATATTTTATGTGTTTCCAATTGAATCTTCATATGATATCTATTAGTAGCTGCCAATCCACTTTTACCCTTTGAGAATTTTCTAATAATTCCTTTTTCTTTTAATTTTTCAAGGATATCAATAAAATAAGATTCTATCTTAGCATGTTCTTTCAGATATTTTATATCTGCGTCAAAATCCAAGTCTTCTGATTCTCTGTGATGATTAAAGTAAAACAAAGATAAAGCTGTTCCACCTTTAATAATAAGTTTATAGGGATTATGCTTTTCAATTTCCTTGAGAAATTCCTCAAGAATAGATAGTATTGCCATAGTTAAACCCCATATTTTACATAGTCAACAATTCTTGGCTTCTGCTTAAATATCTGAAATTTATTATAATTTTTAATGAAAAGTTTCTCGTACCTTGATAGCATTTGCCTACATACTATTTCAGCATACTTGTTTTTTGTTATTTTTATATCCTTTAGAATTTGCTCATTTGTAGCATATTTTAGTCCTGTTTTTTTGTCAATTGAAAATTTGCTATTCCTTATTGATTTGGCTCTAATAATCTTTAAGGTTTTTCCTGATATTATAACCTTGCCTTCCAATTTAGTATTTATAATTTCTATTATTTTAGTTTTAAAATACCATCCAAAACCATTATATTTTAAAGCCTCAAATCCTGTTATATAATAAGATCCTAAATGAGCTAAGAAGAACTTATAGTCTTGCTCTTCTTCAAGCATGTCAGTCATAAATTTAGTCAATATCATGAGTTTATTCTTCATCTTCCCCCGGAGATATCTTTTTTCATTTTCATTTAATTTTTTTCCTAAACTGAGCTTTTTTATAATATTAAACTGCCCAGGTTTAAATAAAGTAGGAACTACAACATCCTCCATACCAGCTATTTTCTGAATTAAAGCCTGTAACATAGGATACAAACATATCCTCTAATATATAAATGTTTTTATTAAAATGGTTTAAAGTATCCTAAGTTTTTTGCTTACTAAACTATAAGATTATCTTGTTTAATTCAGTTATTTTTTCAAAGTCTTTATCTTTTGTTAAAAAAACAAAATTATTTTCAATAACCATAGAAGCTATTAATAAATCAGCTAAAGATATAGCTATGCCATTTTTATCATATTTATATTTTAAATTTGATAATATGGTAGCTGTTTTTCCTGTTGTGGGTAATATATCAAAATTATATAAAAAAGAAATCGATTTTTCCTTATTTTTTATATTTTTTTCTTTTACCCCAAATAAAAATTCAAATTCATTAATAAAAGTAATTTTTGCAGGGCTTTGATGGATTTCTATAAAATTTTTTAATTTATTAATTGTTTCAGAATTCTTTCTTTCCAAATCAATTAAAATAGATGTATCTAAAACAAGAGTCATTTTCTAAAACCATATTCCTTCCTAACTTTAATAATAGATTTCTCTATTTCTTCTGCTTCTTTGTCAGTAATAATCCTATCAAATTCAAGAATATTTTTCCAAAAAGAAGATTTTGATTTCCCATACTCTTTTAATAAGACCTTGAAAAAAACTCCTAGTTTTAAATTGTCCTTTGCAGCCAGGCTCTTAAACTCATTCCATGTAGCCCTGTCAATATCCTTAATTGTCTTTAAATCTGCCATAAAGTAATAAAGTATTACTATTATATAAATATTACTTTAATGCTAAGTTTCTGGTATATATGGGCTTGCATAACTAATGTTAAAAGCCATGTAAAGAGAATTACAAGTTTGGTTTTTAAAATGCCAAAAGCAAGGTAATATTCCTGCTAAAGCCTAGTCCAAGAATTCTTTGTTCTTTATTTTCTCGGGCAGGTATTTTTCAGAAATAAAGCTTATTCCTTTTGAAGTAAGCGATTGTATTTCAACTTTGGCATTAAAGTCCTTCATCATCTTGAACTGCCTAAGCCATTCTTTGTTGTCCTTAAACCAGTCATATTCAGAGACCTGCTTTATTCTTGCATAATCATTGTCATTTAACTTGATAAAATGTTTTTTTAAATCATATTTTATTACGTCATCCATGGTAATGCCAACATACTTTACTCCAGGGATAGTTAATCTGCCAGAAGCATGGGCGAGCGCAATCGAGCCATATTTTATTACAGAATAAATATAAGCTCCATAGATGTCTCCGTCGCATAAAACATAAATTGGCAAATTATGCTCTTCATATAATCTCTGCAGCAATCTTCTTATTCCTCTTGTTGCTTGTCCCTGAGATGAAATTATTATGCAGTTGTTCTTTTCCCAGAATTTGTCTTCATTAAGCCTTTCAAATACAGCTGCTTTCTCCATGTAAAGTACATATTTTGCATTAACTTTTTTAAAAATAATTTCTTCAGTTATTGAAGGAATGCTCCACCCTCCGCTTCCCATGCGTGCCCAGTCTATAGTATCCCCCTTGTCTTCAATAACTACTTTCCCAGCAACGCTTCCGTTCTTGTTTGCAGCAACATGCAGCTGTTCCCTTGATAAACTTGTAATTACTTCTAAGTCCTCGATGGCCTTGTCAGATTCCATTTGGTCGTCAACTAAATTAACATTTGTTCCTGGAATAGTCCTTTTGACCATGTAAAAAACATCTCTTAAGCTTGAATGTTTTCCAGAGCCAAGCAGTTCTTTTTTAATTACGCTTGCAACATCAATTGTCTGTAAAAACTTCTTGGCATGCGCCACATTAAAGAAGCTTCTATTTTGGGTCTTATCCCCTAGTTTCAGTATTCTTTGTTTAGTGTCAAAGATAATATTGCTTAAATTTCTTAAAGTCATCTCTATCTCAGGATTTTTTCCTTTTTTTATCTGCTTGACTAAATTATCTCCAAATTCTTCCAGTATTTTTTTTGATTTTTCCTTGCTCATTTTTTGTGAATTTTATTTTTGCTGGACTTTTTATTTTTTGATTTATCTTGTAATAAAGTTGTTTGTTTTTCAATTTTAACTGTAGTTTTTTTCTCTGGCCTTTTGTTATTTACTTGGTCTTGGATATCCTGCCTTATTTCTTCTTTTATTTCTTTGTTTTCAATAGTGCTTAACAAATCTTTCATGTTTTTTTGCAGGATTTTTTTAAGCTCAGTTTCTAAAATATTTGCTTTTTCTCCAGTTAATTTATTTAATGAAGAAGCCAGTTCAGGGATATATTTCTCAAACAAGTCAATTTTTTCTTTTTGTTCCTTTGCTTTTACATTCTTTCTTATAAAAATTCCAAGCCTTCTTCCGCATTCCTGCAGCCCTAATTTTATTTCTTTTATTATTTCATCATAGTGAGCTATTGCATCCTTGCTCTCAGAAGTAAAAGGCACCCATACAGAGGCCATATGAACAATAAGTATAATTGGTCCATAAGGCATAGACCCCGTGCTTTGCTGCAGCCCATAAGGTCTCCAATTAGTTTCCTGGACACTGCTCGTAATTGCGCAGGCTCCTTGCTGATACAATAAAGGAACTCTGTTTGCAAATCTCATAAGCCTTACCTGTCCTTCTTTTTCAATATCTCCACCATAAGCGCAGCTAATTTCTATGCTAAAAGGCCTGCCTCTGTAAACTACAGGGCTTCTGGATACAGCAGTATAAAAATCAGCATTTATCTCTTTTTTTAATCCTTTAATTAATAACTCTTCCCCAATTGGGCTGATGCAGTTAGTCTGAGGTGCAATAATTTTTGTGTTTTGCATTGCCTTAAACAGATTTTCTGATTTAGCCAGGTCTATTTCTTCTGGTTTTAATTTACCGTCTAAATTAGCCTTATCGCAGATTTCTTTTGCAGTAACAGAGCTTATTCTTGAGAAATCATTTTGCAAAAAAGAGCTAAGGTTCCTTGACTCAGTGCTTTTTAGCATTTTAATTAAAATTCCTAGTTCAATACCATATGGGTGTGGCTTGATCTCTACAGCTTCTTTAGGTAACTCAGTAGTTGCTCTTGGATATTCTACTTTTTCATTCAGGGGATTAATATAAATAATCTTAGCATGGGGGTTTACAATTGCGCATTGTTTTAAATATTCATCAATACTTTGTTTTCCTTTCTGGTATTTTCCTTCAAGTTCTACTTCAACCCTAGTGCCATGGTCTTTATTCCAGTCTATGCTATCCTCTTTTACAATTTCAGGTTCATTTTTTGTGGTGTTGATGTGCAACCAATAAAGATGCGCTTTTTGTTTTGGTCCTGTTTTAGAAGTAATCACTGCAGGTTTTCCAGTAGTTAATTGTGAATATAATACAACCGCACTAACGCCGATACCTTGCTGTCCGCGTGACATTTTCAAGGAATGAAACTTGCTTCCGTATAATAATTTTGCAAAAACTTTTGGAATCTGTTCTTTTACAATTCCAGGACCATTATCCTCAACTATAACTTTAAACCTGTTCTCAGAAAGTTGCTTGACTTCTACATAAATTTCTGGTAAAACCCTTATTTCCTCTGATGCATCAAGAGAATTATCTGCACACTCTTTTACAGCCATTAATATTGCTTTTGCAGGGCTGTCAAATCCTAAAAGGTGCCGATTTTTTGCAAAAAATTCAGAAACAGAAATTTCTCTTTGTTTTTTTGCTAAGTCTATTGCATCAACCACTTTTTTTCACCCAATTAGATTAAGAAAAAAATTATAATATATAAATTATTCCCTTGCTTTGCTTATTTCCCTTTCTATATACTTGTAGGCATTTGAATGTGGCGCCCCCCTCAGCAATATCTCAGTTCCTCTTCTTGCAACATTTACATCATTTACCTCTCCTATAATTGAAACAGTTTTTCCAAATACGACCATGTTGGTATTTGTAAGATATTCCAAGGTTTTTCTGAATTTTCCTTCGCTGCCAATTACCCTTGACTTAATCCTGAAGAACTTTTTTTTGGAGCTGCCTGAAAAATCTTTAATGTTAATAATCTCTATGCAGTTTTCATCTTTTAATAAGCTCAATGCAATAGAAGGATTAAATCCTCTGCCTATAGCTTTGATAACTATATGAGCATTATAAACATCTACTCCCTCTCCATTAATAACAACATCACCTTCCTTGTCAACAATTAATTTAGTATTTGTTTTTCTTTCTACTAATTTTTTTGTTTGCCCATTCTTTCCTATTAAAACTCCTGTTCTCTCAGAGGGTATTTTTATTGAGTTCATCTTAAAATTCAAAACTCTTCTGCACTGCTAACTTCTTTTATATAACCCTTTTTTCTTAACCAATCTACCTGGGATGTCCTATATTTAAAGATTATGTCTCCTTTCTCATCCCCGCCTAAAACCCACGGTTCAACTAAAATAACATCTCCTTCCCTAAGCCATAATTTTCGTTTTAATCTTCCTGGAATCCTGCATATTCTTGTTTTGCCATCAAGACATTTGACCCTCATCCTGCTTGCTCCTAACCTTTGGTCAAGAAAACCAATACACTGTTTTCCCCTAGGTAATTTAACTCTGCTTATTTCAAAGTCTATCTGTTCCTGTCTTTCCTGCTCTTCTCGTTTCTTGCCCATGATGAATAAATAAAAAATTTAATTTATAAATATACCTTTTTATAAGTTTTAATCAGTCTGCTTTGTTATCCTCACAGTTAAATAATAAAATAATAAGGAAACTCCAGAGATTATTATGCAGGTAATTAATATCAAAAACCAGTCATAAATCCCTAAAAAAACAGTCTCAAATATCTTGTTCAAGGGAGTATAAATTGCGATTAGTTGAAACAATAAAGATGTTAAAATTGCTAACATAAGATATTTATTTGAAAATAGCTTTGTACCATACTGGCTTCTGATTACATTAACCCTGAACAATTGTAAAATAACTAAGGTTGTAAAAGCCATTGTCTGCGCTTTTGCAGCATTGTTTATATTTAAATAAAATAGCAGTAATGTTCCTAAAGCAAAAATTGTTCCAGTAAAAAAAATATTTAAAGCCATATTTTTTGATATTATATTTTCATTTGGATCCCTCGGTTTTTTATGCATGACCTTGTCAGTTATTGGGTCAATGCCTAAAGCTAATGCAGGAAAGCCATCTGTAACTAAATTTATCCATAATAACTGCAAAGGCAATAAAGGAATAACAAAATTTCCCAAGCTGTCATTTAATCCAGCCATCATTGCGAAAAACAGGAAAAATACCTCTCCTAAATTGCTTGACAGCAGGTAATTAATAAACTTCTTTATATTGTTATAAATTCCCCTGCCTTCTTTTACAGCTTTTACAATTGAACTAAAACTATTGTCTAATAAGACTAAGTTGCTGGCCTCTT
Source organism: Candidatus Woesearchaeota archaeon (assembly GCA_016185635.1). GTDB lineage: Archaea > Nanobdellota > Nanobdellia > SCGC-AAA011-G17 > JACPIM01 > JACPNF01. The sequence goes on along the minus strand of JACPNF010000010.1, from coordinate 21,890 downwards.
TTGCTACATCTGTGCTGTCTCCGACGCTAACACCTATATCAGCACTTTTTAATGCAGGAGCATCATTAACACCATCTCCAGTCATGGAAATAATGTTATGATCCCTTAAGGCATTTAATATTTTGACTTTATGGATAGGGTTTACTCTTGCATAAATATCAGTGTTTTTTGCAGCTTTCCTAAGTTCTTTGTCACTCATTTTATCTAGTTCCTCTCCAGTCAGGGCATTTCCTCCAAGGCCTATTTGTTTTGCAATAGCCTGTGCAGTGAGTTTATGATCTCCAGTTATCATGATTACCCTTATGCCTGATTTTTTGCACAGTGCCAAAGACTGCTTGACTTCTTTTCTTGGAGGATCAATCATCCCCATTAACCCTAAAAATATGCAGTCTTTCTCATTATTTTTCTCGCTGTAGCAAAATCCAAGAACTCTTAATGCTTCATTTGCAAATTTTTCATTAGTAGAAAGAATCTCCTTGATTTTCTGGTTAGTTAACTTGACAGCCTTGCCGTTAATTAAAATCTTTTTGGATTTTTTTAAGATAACCTCAGTAGCCCCTTTCAAAAATAAGACCTTTTTTCTGTTAATTATGTTAACTGTGCCCATAAATTTTCTTTCAGAACTAAATGGAATTTCCTTTACTCTTTTATTGTCAAAATTAAGTTTGGCTTTCTTTCCGATAACAAGCAAAGCTAATTCAGTGGGATCTCCGAAATGCTTGCTGTCTTTTAAATCAGCATTATTGCATAGCACACTGCACTGTATTAATTTTGATAACTTATTGGAATTAAAATTTTTATTGTTCAATAAAAAATTGCCTTTAAGACCATAGCCCTCTCCAGTTATGTTTATTGTGTTTTTTCCATCATAAATTTTTTTCACAGTCATTTGGTTGCATGTGATTGTGCCTGTTTTATCGCTTGCAATTATTGTAACAGCTCCCAGAGTCTCAGCACTATTTAACTTTCTTACCAGAACATTATTTTTCACCATCCTTTGCACTCCCAAAGCTAAAGAAATAGTAACTATCGCTGGCAAACCCTCAGGAATTGCGGCTACAGCAAGGCTGACAGACACCAATAAAATTTCTATTATCCCCTGTCCTCTTAATAAGCCCACCAAAAAAATTATCAGGGATATTACAAAAGTGATTATTCCAAGATTCCAGCCTAATTTTTCTAATTTGTTTTGCAAAGGAGTTTGTTTAACTTCCTGCTTCTGTATCAGATCAGCAATTTTCCCTATCTCAGTTTCCATGCCTATACTAAAAACAATAGCCTTGCAGTTTCCAAAAACTACGCTTGTTCCAGAAAAAACTAAATTCTTTTTATCCTTTTTGCTGGCATCCTTGTATACTGGAACACTCTCCCCAGTCAATAATGATTCATCAACTTTTAACTCATTAGCCTCTAAGATATAGCAGTCAGAAGGTATCTTGTCTCCGCTTTCTAAAAATATTACATCTCCCTTGGTTAGGTATTTTGAGTCAATTATTTTCTTTTCTTTGTTTCTTAATACCTTTGCATTTGTCAATGCAATTTTTTTTAAACTTTCAATGGATTTTTCTGCCCTATAATCCTGAACAAAACCCAGTATTATATTAAATATCAAAATTGCAAGTATTGCTGATGCATCAATATATTCTCCAACTATCAGAGAAATAACAATAGCTGCAATTAGTATATAGACAACTACATTGTTAATTTGATCTATTAAGATTTTAAAAGTTAAATTTTCTTTTTTTTCTTTTATTTCATTTAAGCCATACTTATTTAATCTGCTCCTGGCTTCATTTTCAGTTAAGCCATTCTCAGAGCTTTTAAGTAAATTAAATACCTCTTTTTTTTCAGCACTTCCAAAATCCATTTACTAATAAAGAAATAACTAAATATATAAAATTTATTGATAAAAACATTTAAAAAATCAATAAAACCTGTGAAAAGGATGAAAATTGAAGACCTGATTGAAAAAGTATTGTTAGATGTGGATTATGAAATTAAAAGCAACCTAATTAATCTTGGGGTTTATTTTTCAATGTTGGCAGGTATCTTTTTTATTGGTATGTCAAGCAAAAAAGTGGATCCTTTCTTTGAAAAAAACCCTTATTTAACTAGCACAGAAACAATAAATTATTCTAAAATGGAAAGAAAAGTTCTTATATTAGAAAGGCAAAAAAGAAAAGCTAAAGAAAGTATTGATGAAAAAAAAGAAGAGGAAACAAACGTAACTTTAAAAGAAGTGAAAAACTATCTTGAAGAACAAAAGAATCTTCCCGAAGTTAGTAAATATTTGGAATGGAAAGAACAAAAAATATCAGAATCTAATAAACTAGCTTATATATCTTTTTTATTCATCTCAGCTATGTATGGCCTATTTGGTTTGTCTCTATTGGAAGAAAAAAAATATAAAAATAAGATGAAAGAATTAATTTAGTTTAATAATTTAAGATGCCTTAAGGCAGCAAACCAGTTCCAAGTTTTGGTGTTGTTAATGCTCCCTGTTCTGCCTTATAATAATCCTTACCGCTAAAACCAAACATTCCAGCAGCTAATCTTGCTGGGAATCTTAATATAGCTGTGTTATATAATTGGATGGCAGAAATATAATTTCCTCTGGCAACTGTGATCCTGTTTTGTGTTCCAGATACTTCATCAGTTAAGGCAACATATTGCTTGTTTGCCTGAAGAGTTGGATAATTTTCAGCAACAGCGTTGACTAAAGCAGCTATCCCGCCGTTCATTTGAAATCCAGCTTTATCCTTGTCAAATTGGCTCTGTGCATTTTGCCAGGCAGTTCTTGCATCAACAACATCCTTGACAAACTTTGTCTCTGCGCCAAGAGAACTGGAAACAATAGAAACCAAATTTGGAATCAAGTCTGCTTGTCTCTGATACTGGTTTTCAACCTCGCTCCACTTTCCATTTATATTTTGATTGAGAGTAACAAAATTATTATATACTGCTATCAAATAAATTAATATTATAGCAATAACTCCTATAACAATCCACCATTTCTTTGATAATCCTTTAATTTTATTATCCATTAGTTCCCTATAACAAATTTATGTTTATAAATCTATTTCTTATCTGCTTGCTCCTCCGCCGCTAAATCCTCCACCTCCAAACCCTCCTCCGCCGCTAAATCCTCCACCGCTAAATCCTCCACCGCTAAGTCCATGACCAATCCAATAACCAGCTGTAGCTGCAGCAAGAATCCAGCCAACATGTTCATTAGGGCATTTATAGAAATTGCGATTTCCTTTCCTGCCTATCTTTTCCATCCTAAGTCCATCTTTCTCGCATTTAATTCCCTTAATAGCCTTAAAAATTGCATTCAAAATAAAATAAGCAGCAACTCCAAAAACAGGATTAACAGTAAAGAATAAAATTCCTGCAAATACTATTGAAATAAATCCAGTAACAAAATTATAGGCACGGCTATTTTTTATCCCGTGAATACTCTTATCATCAACACTTCGTGAGCCTATGCTAAAAAGTAAAATAATAAAAAAGAAGGCTATAATGAAAAATAATAAATAACTAAATCTGGTAGGTCCAGTTTTCCCAGCAATAACCTCTTCTTTATTCTCCTCAACCACAGAAGCTACTGCTTTTGTAAAAGAAATAATCCCTCCGGCAGCATCTCCTCTATTTTTTAAAGGAACATACTCCTCATCAAGTAATCTTCCGACTTTTGAATCAGGTAGTATGCCCTCCAAGCCCCTGCCAACCTCTCCGCGAATTCTATTTTCAGCCCTGCAATATAATATCAGAAAACCATTATCCTTCTCTTTCTTTCCAATACCCCATTTTATAGCTATATTATAAGCATACTGCTCAGCCCCTCCAAAAGGTGTGCATTCTGGAGCTGTAACAACTACAATTTCTGCAGTTGTAGAACCATCAACAGCAGCCAATAACCCGCGAACTTCACTAACTTGTGAAGCATTAAAAATCCCTGCAAAGTCATTTACATACTTGTCTTGCCAATTAGGCAGCTCTGCAGCAGAGGCAATACTAAGGCTTATTATGAGCACTAAAACTAAAAACTCTTTTCTCACGAATAAAGAATATTCAATAAATATTTAAAACTATCCCACAAAAAATAATAATAATAGAAAAAATCCTAAGTAGATATTAAGCAGTTATTATTCACAAATATTAAAATTTAATGACATAAAAATATTCATTTTCAAAATCCAAAAGCTCATATTCTAATTTTAACTTGTTTAGGATATCATCAAACCATTTTCTTCTAAAGTTTTTCATATCTTTCATGGAAATAGTCTTTTTTGAGAAACTAACTACAATAAATTTTGCATTTGCTTTATTAATAATATCATTGAAGATTTTCTTCTTGTTCCTTCCAAATAAGTCAATAGTTTTCAGTAAAAAATAGACATCACTTTTTGGATATTTATTTATTTTTTTGATATCCGTCGCAAAAGCTTTTCCATTAATCCCATATCCTTTAACACTTTTAAAATAATCATTAAGAAAATCTGCATCATTGCTGCTTATGTCATAACCAAAATAATTTCCTTTAAAGTCCATTAAAATGGAAAAAACAGGATTTAATCCGCACCCTAAGTCAATTATGCTTTTAGGTTTTCCTGTTATCTTAAAAATAGAGGAGTAAATCTTTTCATATTCATTTAGTCTTTCTCTTGTGGAACTGTGTAATTTTAATATTTCTTTTGAGATTTCTTTAACTTCATTTAAGTTTTTTGTATTTTTTAATTTGTCCAGCAATATGTTCTTTTTATTTTGCCTTTTTACCTGAAAAACACCATAAACTTTATACAACTCTTTCCTAATCTTTTTTACAGTTTCATTAAATTTTTTATTTTTTAGGATTAGTTTTATGTCTTTTTTGAACAAGTCTTTAAAATAATCATTGTCAAAATATTCTTCTGTTAATCTTAAAACATATTTATTATTAACTCCCTTATTCTTTTTTCCTTTAATTCTTTCAATTAATTTTTGAGATTTATTATCCACATTAAAGAGTAAAAGATATTGTTTATAAACTAAACGATAATTTTATATATTACAAAGTAATACAATGTAGTATGGAAAATGTTATAACTGCTAGGATACCAAAAAGTTTAGATAAAGATTTAACAAATGTAGCAAAAACAGAATATTTAGATAAATCTACTATAATTAGAAAATTCTTATTTACAGCACTAAATGAATGGAAAAAAGAACAATCAATAAGACTATATAAAGATGGAAAATTTTCTGGAGAACAAGCAGCTAAATTTGCTAATTTGAGTATGTGGGAGTTCTTTGATTTATTAAAAGAAAGAAAAATACCTATAAATTATGATACAGAAGAATTTGAAAAAGATCTAAAGAACATAAAATGGAAGAAGCGATAACAAATTCAACAATCCTTATTTTTCTCGCTAAAATTAGGAAACTATGGCTGTTAAATGTTTATAAAATATTTACTACCCCAAAAGTAATTGAAGAAGTGACTGAAGGTAAAAATATTTCTGATATGGAAAAAAAGGATTTACAAGAATTTATTGAAAAAAGAATCCAGATAGAATCTCCTGAAAAAATAATTTTGAACAAAGGAATTGGAGAAAGTAGTGCTATTTCTCTTTGTGTTGAAAAGAAAATAAAAATATTTTTGTCAGATGATAAACAAGCCAGAAAAACTGCTGAACTCTTATCGTTATTGCCTGTGGGGTCTTTAGGGATAATAATAAAAAATCTTGAAATGAAAATAATTTCTAAAGAAGAAGCTAAAAAATATTTAGACCTATTAATTATCAATTCATATTACATATCCATAGATCTTTATAGAAGGGTATTAGATTCAATTGAAAAATTTAATTAATCTTCATTTCTTTCTAGTCTGAAGCATACAGTTACCCTGTAAATATCCTTGCTTGTTTGCTTGTTCCTTCCATACAAAGACCTGCTCATAATTAATTTTCCCTTAAATGATCTTTTAAGTTTTTTTCCTAAGGCTCTTGCAAACCTCTGGTCGCTTAAGTATAAATCAACCCCAGTTTTTAATTCTACTGTCTTGGATACAAATATATTCTTTCTTTCTTTAAGCCTGTCTACAACAAATTGTCTTACTTTATCATTATCAGGCCTTAATTGCAGAATAGCTTCATAATAAGATGAGCTGTGCATGAGGTACTCCCTTGATCCATATTATATTTTCTTTGTCTATTACTTTTAACCTTAAGGCAATAGAGATTGTCTTTTCTCCAGCCAGATTAATGTTTTCAGCTTCATTTAAGATTTTCTCAACCTCTTTTTCATTTTTCTTTTCTCCCTTGTAAAAACTTTCACTTACATCTAAAAATAAGTCTCCTTCCTCAAATTTCTTTCCTAAAATACCTTCATCACAGATAGCAACAACTTCCCTTCCTTGAGAATTATGAATCTTTACATACATGTTAAGTTTTGGCAGTGACAGAGTGCCTTGCTCCACATGCAGTGCATTTTAAAAATAAGTATCTGTCCTCTTTTATCAGCTTGGTATCTGGTTTTCCGCATTCCTTGCACAATACAAAATCATTTGCAAACTGCTTGATTTTCTTGTTAATGAAATCTGAATTTAATTTTCTCCCAAAAATAAGCCTTTGTCCGTCTATCTGGGCTGGAGTTGCGAGTTCTCTTTGAAGGTATTTTATTAATTGGCTGGGATCCCTTCCTAAAGTACTGCAAATCTGAAGAAAATTTGATATTATGGTCTTGTTTCCCTCAACATGGCCTTTTGCAGTAGGAACTTCAAACCTTTCTCCGCTAATAACAACTCCCTTGGGAAGTTCTTTCCTTGCTTTCTTAAGTAATTCTTGGTAATCCATGAAACTAAATTAAGAAAAAAGCTTTTTAAATCTTGCTGATAAATCCTACTTTTGGCTGGAATACTTCACCTTCTCGTGTCATTTTTTCTAAAATTTCTTCAGCCTTTGATTCTTCAAGTCCATTTTCAACACATGCTTTTATAAGATCATTTATAGGAATTGTCTTGACTCCATTCTTGTCAAAATCATTTATAAGTTCCCTGACAGTAATTATTTTGCTTCTCTGTGCAGTGCTTATTCCTGTTGCTATCCTGTCTATGTCAATCTTTCCAGTTTCAGGATCAAGTCCTACATCATGTAAGCATTTTGTCAATACTCTTATGGCCCTTCTTGAATCTTCTTTTGTAATTTTCTCGCTCAATCTTATCTTGGCAGATGCCTCGCTCAGTCTTATCAATGCCTCAAGCTGCCTTGCGCTTATAGGAATTGGTTTCACATCATCCTTGCTCCCGCCAGTGTTTCTTAAGCTGACATAGAAATTTCTTATTTCATCCTTTGCTCCTTCAGTTAATTGTGGAAAAATCTTTTTCTTAGTATAAGAAATGTACTTTCTCATAAGCTTGGCATTAATTTCTGGTTCTATTTCATCTTTATTCCCATGCATTTCAAGGATATGAGATGCAATTTTTGTGTCTAATTCCTCGCTAGGTATGTCCCTCATAGGAAATATTAAATCAAACCTATTAATCAGCGCAGGCGGCAAATTGATTTGTGCTGCAATTGGCTGGTAAGGATCAAACCTCCCTAACTTTGGATTTGCTGCTGCCAAAGCGCTTACTCTTGTTAATAATGTTGCTTGAATGTTTGCCTTGCTAAAACTGATTTGCTGCTGTTCAAGTCCTTCATGCAATGCACTTGTATCATTTTCATCCATTTTGTCGAGTTCATCTAGACAATTATGAACAATAATTCCCCCAGCCAAAAAATTATGTAACTTGGGAACATATAAATCATAGACATAACCTTCATAATCTTCTTCTTTAATCTCAATTATTTGATCTAAAAAGAAATCCCTTTGAAGCAACTTGTTTATTAAATTTAGATTATCTAAGGACAAAAAATCAGATAATTTTTCTTTTATTGAAAGCAAATTTGTTCTGGATGGTTGTTGATTTATTTTTTTAGCATTGTATATTGTACTCCAAATTCCTTTCTTAACTAAAATTGATTTATTTATGCTAGAGATATTTTCACATAATTTAGCAACTATTCCCTTTGGTAATTTGTTGCTTATACTCGAAATTCTTGTTTTAATAGGCACTAAAATGGAATTTTGTGCTTTTACAGAATATTTCATAATACTAAAAATAAAGGTATTTACATCTTCCCTTCCTGTCAATTGTACAGACTGTATATTTTTTAGGTTTATCAATTTGGAATAACAATCAAATCTTCTCAAAGCTAAACTAATATTTTGATTATCCATTGTGTTATTACTCAAAAAAATATCAATATGCTTTACAACATAATTTCTTCCTTTTTTAACAGAATGTTTATCAGAAATACAGCCATCACTATCAATTACTCCTGCAAAAAAAGCTTTTAAGGATGCATCTGATAAGGTTAATAAATTTCCAAAATTATTATACCTTAAGTAAAAGTATAACTGGCCTAAAAGATTGCTTGAGTGACTTAAGGTTATAGCATCACTTTCAACTATTTTGCCGTTAATTGAACTTGTATAATGGAAGGGCTTGGATTTATGTACATTATTTTGAAAAACAGTATTCCAACATTCTTCTAATTTGTTTATATATGCTTCATGCTTGATAGATTGAATTATATTAACTACTGTTCTTCTGGCTGCTGATTTAACATATCCATCACCACTAATAAAACCTAGTATATAACAAAGCTCCGGAGTAAAAGAATTTATTTTTAGTTTTTCCCCATTTTTGTTTCTTATAAACCTAAAAGTTTTATGTTTCCATTCATCATAAATGCCTAAAAAATTTAAAATTTCCTTAAAAGTTTTTATTTGTAACTGTTTGCCGCCAGATAAATAATCCCTATCAATATTGAACTTTTTGTAAATCTCCTTAAGAGAACCCAATCTCAAGATTAATTCTTCTTTCAAAAATTCTTTATCTTCTTTTTCAAGCCCTATCTTCCAATTTTCAGGCATTATGTCTAAGAAGTATGCTTGTGAGTTATGTGAAGACAACTTTAGCGGTGCTAAAACAAAATCATTTTTTGAGAAATATTGGCTTTCTTTCCATTCAAAATTATTGCCATCTATAATTTTATGATTGGGTGTTAATTTTATTTCAAATCCAGATTTAAATTTTAAATGCACAAGCTTTCCTTTGTATAATTTCCTGCTAATGGAGTTTGTAGTTTGCCTGGAAATTTGTAATTTATCTACATTAAAACTCTCTATAGAATTTTCAATTTGATTTGATTCTATTTTTTCTGCGTTTAAATATCCTATTTTCTTAATATCCTCACAAAAAACGTCTTTAATAGGCTTAATTGAATTGTTAATAATTACTCTTGTATCTGGATGTAAGCACACAAATCCCCCATTGGCAAGAGCTAAAGCTCCCCCTTCTAAAGCCCACCCCTTCAAGAATTCATCTTTGACAATTGTTCCGGTCAAACCAGCTGCTGAAGCTGATTTGCCAGAAACATATCTGGCTTTTGGAGCCACTTTAGAAATAAATGATAATAATGTTGATTTGCTTGAACCAGGATCGCCTACAAGTAAAATATGGATATCCCCCCTGTTCCAAGTTCCATCCTTCCTTTCCTTTCTAACTCCCCCCATTAATTGCAAAACTAATGCTTCTTTAATATCAGAATGTCCGTAAATAGATGGGGCTATGCTGTTAATAAATTTCTCATAAACCTTAGGATTTTTGCTTAATTCAATTATCTTTTTTTCTTCTTCTTTATTTACTTCTAGTTCTTCAAAAGTTTCTTCTAAAGGTTCAATAAAATTAGATTCCATCATTAAGTCATATTTTGTGCTTGGTGCTCCGCTCTTCAAGGGAATAGGAACTTCTTTTATAGCACCTATTACTCTTACTTTGCTTCCAGGAGTTGTTTTTTTCTCCATAATAGGTTCAACTAAATCCTCTTTAAGAAAAATGCTCAATCTCTTTGGCTGTTCTCCTCCCTCCAAACTATCAGGGCTTTCTTCGATAATTATTCTCTGGGCATCAACTAATTCTTTGTCAAGCAATCTAAATTTTCCTCTTTTTCCGCATGTGCATCTGCTCGGCTCTTTAAATTTAATATCAACCTGCAGGATAGAAATAACATTGCCGCATGAAGGGCATTCAAACCTTGCTTTGACAACTTGAGGCCTTACATCAGATGACTGCCTGACAATTCCCTCTAAATACAAAAATTTCCCAAGATGCTCGCTCCTTATGTCTTTTATTTTTATTTTCTGGCTTTCTGGCAGGTTAAAGAACCTTGCTCTTAAAATTCCTTCAACTCCGAAATTTCCTAGGGATAATTCAAAAGCCTTGATGCTTTCCTCAGGATCATCAAGCATCTGGTCAGCTAGTTCAGGGTCAAATTTTAGCAAGTCAGAAAAATCAATCAAAATAAAGTTTTTTCCTTTTAACAGTATTTCATTTATTTTTTCCCTGTAATTCTGGTCTAAAAAATCCTTGAATTTTTCTACCTGCTCATGTACATCAATTATATTTATCCCCCCTTTAGAAATATACTAAAAGACAAGCTTCTTTATATATATTTTGTCAAAGAAAAATATGCTATTTGGAATATGGGTAAACTGGGTAGATGATATTACTAAAATATTTCAGCCAAACCGGAAATCTTTCGGTAAAACCGGAAATCTTCCAAAAATCTTTCTTGGATAGCACTGAATCAGAATAAAGCTTAAATAACTGAAAAACAATTTAGAGTATATGGTAGGGCAGGACTTGCCCGAATCTCTACGCCTGTTGGAGATACTGTAAGACCTTTTTCAAAGGCTTGTGTCAATGAAGCAGGAACTATATTCAGAAGAAACTTTTGAGAAAAGATAGCTTAAATTTTACAGGTACTACACCCTAAGAAATAATCATCTTGAGCTAATTTTTGGCAGTCCAATGATGGAAAATTATTGCAATTATCTGGATAACAACAATTTATTACTTTTTCAATTTGTCTTTCTGAAACTGGGTCAAATTTGCCTGCATCTTGAAAATCCATTAATGAATCTTCTCTGTTTTTGTTTGGTCGCCAAGCAAACTGACCTAAAAGTGAACCAAAATAACATCCTGTTCCTTCCAAACAGTCTATACCTATATTATAATAATCTCTTAAAGGTATACAATTAGTTTTAAAATCTGGGTGAGGTTTATCAAACCACACACAACCTGGATCAGATAAAATAATTGAACATTTATCTCCTTCTTTAAATCTATTATAGCACCTACATTCATTTTCGTTTATGATTCTTGAACATTCATTTTCATAATTTTTATAATTTGCACACCATTTAGGACATCCTATGGAATCTATATTTGGTGCCCTAGATATTATAACATTTAATTCTTTTAAGCAAACATGATCAAGATTATTACATTGATTATTAGGCACCCCATTATAATTATAGTCACCAACATATTGATCTTGAAGATGGGCTAATGCATGTCCCCCAAATTCATGTACAAACACACTTGGACCTGAATTGCCTGAATTAAAATAAATTATTTTTTTATTTCCAGAACCCCCCCTGAATTCAGAATTTACTACGATAACAATATGGTCATAAGCCCCACAATTATTGGCTACTTGTTTTAATTTTTCTTCATCACATTCCCATTGCTCTCGAAACCCTAATGTATAATTCTCACACCCCATATTGAAAATAGAATCTATCCTATAGAAATTAAATTTTGATTTATATTTTGAATAAGGATATATACTAAATAGTTTTGTAATAGATTCATCAATAATATTATTAAATACTCCAAGTTGGTTTGAATCAAAATTAACTGGAATAAAAACAACATCAACTTTTTTTGAAGGATCTCCTTCATATTTAATAGCAGTACATTGAGCTGGTAATCTATTTTGACAATTAGCATTAACTGTTGAGAAATTAATACAAACATCTTTTGTCTGATCATTATTATCATTACATTCAGTATCATTACAACATCTATAATTAATACATTTATTGTTTTCTATAAATTGGCATTTACCACATGTTGGTTTTTTAGCACACCCAGAAATTAAAATTAGAAATACTAAAATTATTAAAATAAAAAATATCTTTCTTTTTTTTGTAAAACCCATATTTATTTTGAAAATAAGATGCTATAAAAGCTTTTCTTGGAGGCCTTTTGAGAAAAGGTTATAAGTCTATTAATTTAACATAAGTTCAGCAAAGCGGAACCAAAGCCTTCATGGAAAACGAAGAGAAAACCTCGGAAAAGAAAACAGAAATATTGAGAAAGTTTCACCAAAAACTATTAAGGCTCGTGTCAATGAAGCAGGAACTATATTCAGAAGCAGTACTTAATTTAGCTGCTTCTGTTGGAAACCACTTTTTATTAGTGGAGGAGGTCATATATTTTCTCTAAATCTTTTCGGAATTTCCGAAAATATACTAAAGAACAATTATTTTTTCTTCACTATTTTGCTTAGGTTTTTAACTAGCAAGTCTACTGCTTCCCTTAGTTTTCCCTCGCTTCTTGTGCCTGTGCAGACTATTTTTCCATTGCTGAATAACAAGAAAGTTGCCCTTGTCCCGTCTAGTTTGTAAACTAAACCAGGAAACTGTTCAGGTTCATATTCAGTATTTTCTAAATCAAGAGCAAGTGAGTTTAAATTTAAGTCCATGTGAATATTCCCTGAAGCAACCATATTCTGGACCTTTATTTGTGGAAAAATCTTAATTTTAATCTTAATTTTTTCAATATTTTTTATTATTGCCTTTACAGCAAGCTTTACTTTTGCCATGGATTTTGCACCTGTACATACAATTTTTCCAGAGCTGAAGATTAAAGCAGATGTTTTCGGCTCCTTAATTCTCATAACTAAACCAGGAAACTGTTCAGGATTATATTCTGTATTAGGCAAGGCTTCAGCTAATTTTATTAAAGGAATATCATGTCCCAAAGATGCAGAAATTACTATGTTTTGGATTTTTATTTCCTTTTTGTCAGTCATGTTAGCTCCTTTATAAATAAGAACACAAAAATTTATAAAGCTTGCTTAAAAAACAGAGCTTTCAAAAAATTAAAGAATCTTTGTGCAGGGCTATATTTTAAAGGGTTTAATTTACCACCAGACACAAAATCTACTGAAACTTTTGCAGCACAGAGTCCATCATTATTGCAGACTTGATCAGCAGGGCAGCCGCATAAACTGCATACTTCAACTAAATTGCCATTTTGGCAGAAATTTGGTTTTCTTGCACTGCATGACCCAAAGGCAGTATCATCAGAGCATGTATTTTCTCTGCACAGCCCGCTGGGAGTGCATTCACTGTTTGCTGGACAGCCGCATAAAGTACAGTCATTTATTAAAATTCCCTGGTCACAATATTTAAGGTCTGTATTTGAACATTGATAATAAGGCGTGCCATCAGAACATATTTTTTTTGTTAAATCAACATAAAACGCGCTTGTTTGTGAAAAATCTCCCCAACCAAAGCCATCATTGCTTCTTGCTCTCCAATAATAATCTTTATTGCCCTCAGTAATGTATACTTTTCTTTTTGTTTCCATAAAACCATAATAGGTTAAGGGTGTTAAAAATTTTATATTGCTATCAATTTCAAGCTGGTAATTTTTCTGTTCATCATTTTCAGGGTCAGAATAACTCCAGCTGAATTCTACTAAATTCCCATTAACAACTTGTTTAAATCCATCACCTGGATAATTTAGTGTAGTAACAGGTGCTTTATTTGATAATCCTTCTCTTTGTGAAAGCAGAACTAAGGAACTCTGCGGATCTTCTAAAGGGTAATCAGAAACAATATTAACAAATGCATAAGCAGAATTAATAATTAAAGTTAATACTAAAATATACAAAAAAACTTTTTTCATTGCTACCACTTTTTATTAATAAAATGTTTAGTATATTATTTAAAACTTTCTCTTGGTTATTTTGCTACTTCAAGGCTTATCTCAAAACTCTTTTCCTTTATTTTGTCCTTTAAGCAAGCAGGATATTTTTTCTTTCCAAAGCTTAAATTCTTGACTCCAGTCTTTTCTTTAAGGTCTTTTTCAAACTTGTCCAGATTAACATCAAAAGAAACATCAAGGTTTATCTTGTCTTCCTTGTTAAGCTTGTTTTTCTTCCTTAAATCCTGGATTCTTCTTACCAGCTCCCTGTAATAGCCTTCTTCCTCAAGTTCCTTGGTCATTTTTGTGTCTAACTTAACAAAAAGCTTTCCTTTTTTTATTTCAATTTGTTTAATGTTTGTTTGTTTTTCAAGAAGTGATCTTAATTTACTTAATTTTTCAGCTTCTTCAAGAACAACTTCTGCTTTTGCCAAAGGCCATCTTATCCCTAATTTTGCCTCTTCTCTCTTAGCTAATATTTCCTGAATTACAACTTTAAGAATTTCAAAGCTTTCTTCTAATTTTTTGTCTATTAATTTTTTGTCTTCTTTTGGCCATGAATTTAAAAATAAGCTTTCTTCTTTTAATCCCAAAATTTTCTTTAAACCTTGGTATATTTTTTCAGTTATAAATGGAACCATTGGTGCCGCTAATTTAATTAAATCTAAATAAACCCTAACAAGTACATTTTTTGCAGTTTCATCTCCATCAGAAAGTCTATTTCTTACTAGTTGTATATATCCTCTGCTAAGATCATTAAGCCAGAAATTCTGGATTTCTTTCGCAGCATTATGTGGGTGAAGTTCTTCTAATTCTTTTGTAACAAATAAGATTAATGAATTAATTCTTGACAAGATCCATTTGTCCTCAATTTCATAATCTTTGGAATCTTTGGATTTATCAATCAACTTGCTCATGTTATATAAAATATTCAAGTTACTGCTTAGTTCTTTGAGAACATTAAATCCAAACTTTAATTCAAGGCTTGGATTTTGCAGTGAATAAAGTAACCTCATTGGATCAGCACCAACCTTTTCAACAGCATCATTAAACCATATTGCATTCCCCTTGCTCTTGTGCATTTCTTCTCCTTTTTCATCTTTCAAGGTTTCATAGCCAAAAAGAGATTTGAATGGAGCTTTCCCAGTCAATGTAATAGAAGACCAAAACAAGGCATTGAACCATCCCCTGTACTGGCCTGGCAAATTTTCAGATATTAACTCAATAGGAAACCATTTTTCCCATTCTTTTCTATTGTCTAAATAAGGGCCTATTGTTGAAAATGGAGTAATCCCAGCATCAAGCCAAGCGTCCCCAACATCAGGAATCCTTTTGACATTTTTTTTGCATTTGTCACAGGTTATTTCAATTTCATCAATCCAAGGCCTATGAATCTCAGGAAGATTGTCTACTTTTTTCTTGTCAACTGCTTTTTCTTTTAATTCTTTCAGGCTGCCAAAAACATGCACTTTTCCACATAAGCATTCCCATATTGGTAAAGGCAGACCCCAGTATCTTTTCCTTGAGATAAGCCAGTCACTCATGCTCTTGAACCATTCTTCCTGTCTTACTTTTCCATATTCAGGATACCATATTATTTTCTTGTTTTCCTTGATCATTTTGTCCCTTATTTCTGAGGATTTTATATACCACTCATCAACAAGCCTGAAAACTAATTCTTCTCCGCATCTCCAGCAGTGAGGATACCTGTGCCTGTAGTTTTCTATTTTGTATACAAATCCCTTCTTTTCCAAATCTTCCAGAACTTCCTTGTTTACTTCAGAGTATTTTTTTCTGCTGAAATTTCCAAATCCTTCAGAAAAAATACCAAGGTCATCTAATGGAGAAATAATTCCTAATTTGAATTTTTTTCCTAAGTCATAATCTTCAGCTCCGCAGCCAGGAGCAATATGAACAATTCCAGTTCCTTCTTCTTCAGAAGCCATGTCCCATAATACAACTTTATGCTTTATATTTTTCTGTGCGCTTAATTTCTTATAAGGCATTTCATATTCAATACCATTTAATTTTTTTCCTTTTACTTTTTCTATTACAACATATTCTCCCTTCAGTTCATTAATTCTTTTTTCAGCAAGCCAGTAAAAATTATCTTCCTGCCTTACCTTGACATATGTTACATTCTCATTTACAGCTATTGCTGTATCAGCAGTTACCGTCCATGGAGTAGTTGAAAAAATAATGAAGTATTCATTCTTTTTTCCTTTTGCAGGAAATCTCATGAATAAAGCTTTGTGGGAAACTTCCTTGTATCCCTCAGTAACTATATCATGCTTTGAACTTGCTGTTCCGCATCTCCAGCACCAAGGCACAGCATCTTTTCCTTTGTAAAGCCATCCTTTGTCAAAATAAGTTTTTAGCAGAAACCAGTTATGAAGGTTATTTGTGTCTGACATTGTATAATAACTGTTGCCCCAATCCATCCATTGCCCCAGTCTTCTTGACTGCTGTTCCTGTATTTTGGAAAATTTCTCAACTCTTTTTCTGCAGGCTTTTGCAAAATTTAATATTCCATATTTTTCAATATCTTCCTTATTTTTTAGCCCTAATTCCTTCTCTTCTTCTCTCTCAACCCATAATCCCTGGCAGTCAAATCCGTTTTGATATCTTAGATCATAGCCCTGCATTGCCTTAAATCTCTGGAATAAATCCTTATAAGTTCTTCCCCATGCATGATGAACTCCCATAGGATTATTTGCAGTTATAGGGCCGTCTAAGAATGACCATCTTTTCTTTCCTTTATTCTTGTTCTTAAGTTTTTGAAATATCTTGTTTTTGTCCCAGAACTCCAAGATTTCCTTTTCAGTATTGTTTATATCATACATTTCAATAAAAAAAGATAATATATTTATAAAGTTTCTCTCTTCCCTTAGGATTAATGTTTGAAATCAAGGGGTTTATACCTAGAAAATACCAGGAAAACATAGCTGAAACATGTAAAAACAGCAACACCTTAGTCATACTTCCAACAGGTTTGGGAAAAACAAAAATTGCAGTTTTGCTGGCAGTTAATGAGTTAAATAAGTTTCCAAACTCAAAAGTGCTTATAACATCTCCAACAAAGCCATTGTCATCCCAGCTAAGCAGGGAATTTGCGTCATCAACAAACATAGAAAAAATATCTTTGCTGACAGGATCAGTAAGTCCAAAAAAAAGAGCAGAAATTTGGGAATCATCAACAGTTATATCTGCAACTCCTCAGACAGTAAGGTCAGATTTAGAAAATAACAGGATAACCTTAAGTGAAGTAAAGCTTCTTATTGTAGATGAATGCCACAGGTCAAAAATGAGGTATGCAAGCACTATTCTTGCAAAAGATTTCCAAGGAAAAATATTAGCATTGACAGCCTCGCCAGGAAACACAAAGGAGCAGATAAATGAAATATGTCAGAATCTTAATATAGAAAAAGTAGAAATAAGAACAGATGATGATGAAGATGTAAAAGAATATCTTCAGAAAAAAGACATTAAATATGTAAATGTTGATCTTCCTGAAGAACTGTTGAATCTGCAGAAATTAATCAAAGAAGTTAAAGATGAAAAATTAAAAGACCTGAAAAAAGTTGGATTTACAAAACCGGTTTACTTGATAAACAAAAAAGATCTTCTAATGTTGCAAAAAAGGCTTCAGTCCGAAATAAGAAAAAATAATTATATGGCTTTTTATGGAATTTCTTTGGTAGCCCAGATAATAAAGATTGATCATCTTCTCGGGCTTTTGGAAACTCAGGGTATAAATCAGCTAAAAGAATATCTGGAAAAATTAAAAGCAGAAACAACAAAGGCATCAAAGACAATATTAAATCATGAAAAGATAAAAAAAGTAATTAATGAAATAGATAATTTAAATAAAGATTTTAGGCACCCAAAAATAATAAAATTAAAAGAAATTATAAAAGAAGAATTAATCTTAAATCCAAATTCTAAAATACTTATTTTCGCTAATTTCAGGAACAGTGTCATGGAAGTTGTTAACGAACTAAAAAAAGAAAGTGGTGTAAGACCAATTTTCTTATTAGGGCAAAAAGAAGGTATAACTCAGAAACAGCAGATTCAAACAATAAAATTATTTGAAGATAATGAATTTAATGTTTTAGTTGCAACATCCATTGCAGAAGAGGGCTTAGATTTGAAAGGGGGAGCTAATTTAGCAGTTTTCTATGATTCAGTTCCAAGTGAGATAAGAAACATCCAAAGAAAAGGTCGTGTAGGCCGTTTAGATGCAGGAAAAATAATCTTTTTGCTGACTAAAAATTCCAGGGATATAGCCTATTTCTGGACATCAAAAAGAAAAGAGACAAAAATGAAAAATATAATAAAGGGAATTCAAGCAAAACAAGAAATTCAGAAGACTTTAAAGTGAAATGTCAAAAATAATTGTTGACCACAGGGAAAGCAAGAACATAATAAAAGAGCTTGCAAAGCATAATGAAATAGAAATAAAACAATTAAGTACAGCTGACTTTATTATTCAAGGCATAACAACCGAGGGAAAAGAATTAGTAGTAGGCATAGAAAGAAAAACAAAAGAAGATTTTCTTTCATCAATAATAGACAAGAGAATAATAATACAGTTAAATTTGTTAAGGGAAAATTTTGAGCATCCTATTCTGATCATAGAAGGAACTGATAATTTTTATAATATAAGAAATTTTCATCCAAATGCAATAAGGGGAATGCTTGCCAGTATAGCAATAGATTACAAAATACCAATTTTAAATACAATGAATTTTAGGGATACTGCATCCTTAATTAGTATAATTTCAAAAAGACTGGAAAAACCAAAGAAAGTTTTTTCACTTTTAAAAAAACGCAAGCCCTTGACAATAAAAGAACAGCAGGAGTTGATAATTAGCACTCTTCCAGGCGTAGGCATTGAAACATCAAAAGAGCTTTTAAAAAAATTTCAGTCAGTAAAAAATATAATTAATTCAGATGAAAAAGAATTAAAGCAAGTAGATAATATAGGAAAGAAAAAGTCTGCGCAAATATTTACCTTGTTAAGATATAATTACGAAGCTGTCCATAAAGACCAGAATGATCAGAATCTTCAGGATCCCTAAGTTCATCTAAACATTTTCTTGTTAAATAATTAAGTTTTAAGGGAATAAAATTCTCAGATATAACCTCCAAACTATTTGGATTTACCCTCCTTATTAGGCTAGCTTTTTTAGTCTTTTCAGCCATGTTGCATACAAATACTCCTAAACGCCTTGAATAACTATTAGAAATACCCCGTGATTCCAGATATCCAACTATCCCCTTCAATAAGTCTCCTTGATCAATTGGGCTTCTTGCTTTTTGAAGAACTTTAAATGCATCATCTAAAAATTTCTGGATTTTATCATCTATCATAATCCTAATAATACCCAAAAATACTTAAATCTTTTTAACTTAAGATTTAAATTCCTCAATTAAGGTATATTTTGGCCCGTCCTTGCTTAGCTCGCTTTTAATCAGTTTAAAATTTGTTACCTTAAAGCTCATCTTTTCAATTTTTATTTTTTTAGAAATTTCTAAAAACTCCTTTTTCTTCTTGATGAATTTAACCCTACCAATAGTGATATGGGCACTAAATTCATTTTCTTTTTTAAAATAATTGCTTAAGTTTTCTTCAATATCCTGCTGTAGTTCCATGACTTTGACAGGATCTTTAACCCCAGCCCACATAACTTTTATGTAATCCTCATTTGGAAAAAAACCCAGCTTGTCTAATTCAAGGTCAAATTTGTTAAATTTAACTTCATTTAATTTATTAATAATCTCTTTGATTAATTTTTCATCAACATCACTTAGAAACTTCAAAGTCAAATGAATATTTTTTTTTGCAACCCAGTTAACTTTTGCTATATCATTCTTAAAATTATTCTTGATACTAAACAAATAATCCTTAATTTCTCCAGGTATTTCAATAGCAATAAATAGCCTCATAATAATTCACTTAAAATCTTTGCAGCAAGTTTAACAGTCATTTCATTTATATCTTTTTTAGGATTTACTTCAACTAAGTCAATTCTTTTTAAGTTTTTTAAGAATTTTAACCTTTTTATGAAATAAATTAGCTCTCTTATACTTAATCCTCCTGGTTCCAGATATCCAGTCCCAGGAGCAAAGCCAGGATCAAGAACATCTATGTCTATGCTTAAATAAAGCTCATCAAAATGCCTGCAAATCTCCATAATATTATCACAGGCATTTTCAGTATTCAAAAATAAATCCTTCATATTAAAGCATTTAATTCCTCTTAAAAAATCATTTTCAACTTTGCTGAACCTTCTTAAACCTGCATAAACTAAGTTCTCTTTTTTTAAAAACCCATCATCAACTAGTTTTCTTACAAAATCCTCATGACTTGCAGTTTTTACATACAAAGCACAGTCTGGGTGTGCATCAAATATTAATAATCCAGCATTCTTTTTTTCTTTTGCAAAACTTTTGAATAAAGGGTAAGTAATGCTGTGGTCCCCCCCTAAAAATACATCTCCTTTAGTATTTTCGATATTTAAGTTGGTTTCATCAAGGTTATTTTCATTAATTTCAGCAGAAGAAACCTTGAATTCTATCTTTTTTCCGCTTTCATTAACTTCAATTTTTTTTAATTCACTTAAAATAGCTTCTGGAGCTTCCTCGCATCCCGAATTCTTTCCCAAGCTGCCCTGGGAAGTGCAAACTTTTACTATTTCCATAGCTAAAGCTTTCAAGAACTACCATTTATAAAATTAAGTAAGTCTTAGTCATATTTACTTTTATATGCTTAAAGTATATATTTTTATATACTTACTATATAGAAAAGTTTAAATATATCAAATTATTAAAATAATTATGCATGAAATAGAAGTTTTAGAAAAGCTTTCGAAACTGCCAGTGTTTTCATTGTCTGACTTAAACCAGATTATAGAAAACAGGGGCTATGCGAAGAAATTCCTGAAAAGAATGTGCAGTCAGAAGAAGATCTTAAAAATAAAGAAGAATTTTTACACTTTTTACAAAGATGACTTCTTGGTGAGTACCTTTTTAGTTAAACCAAGCTATATCTCAAGTGCTTCAGCACTTTCATATTTCAGGTTAATTACTCAGATTCCAAATGAAGTCTTCTGTATCACTCAAAAAAAGCCGCAAAAAATCGGAAAGATTAATTTTTTTCACACTAATTATTTTTTTGGTTTTAAAAACGAAGAATATGAAAATTTTAAGATTATGATAGCAGAACCTGAAAAAGCCATAATAGACTCTTTTTCTATTATACCTGTTTCTATTTTTGAAGAGGCTTTTGAAGAGATTAATGCTGACAAAATGATAAAATATTTAAAAAAAATAAGAAAAAGCAGTATAATAAAAAGAGTGGGTTATATTATGGAAAAAAATGGATTTGATGTTTATAATAAATTAAAAAATCTAATAAATTATAAGTATATTAATTTAGATCCTTTATTGAAAAGTAAAGGCAGAAAAGATATAAAATGGAAGATTATTGACAATGTAAAATGATATCAAAAGAAATTTTACTGGAAATAGGAAGAAAAAAAGGGCTTGCTAATAAGGAATATATTGAAAAAAATTATAAAGTTGAAGGCGAGCTTCGCCAGGTTATTAAGCAGAATATTGCTTTATTGAAAGATTTGCAGGCATATCGCGGGGTCCGGCACATGCGGCATTTGCCAGTTCGTGGTCAGCGCACCAAAACAAATTCTCGTACTGTCCGTGGCAACGTTGGTAAGACGGCCGGTAGCGGCAAGAGAAAGTCAGAATTAAAATAAGATATATACGTCTTGTGAGTCCTATATGGATTTCTAAAAAATTATGGGAAAGAAAAAAGTCATAAAACAAACTGGAGAGGAGGCATTGAAGGAAACTGCGAAAGTAGAGGCCGCTTTGGTTAAGACTGGCGGTAAAACTTCCGGCAAGCAGCTGATAAAGGGGGCGGTTTACATCAAGGCTACTTTTAATAATACGATAATTACTGTTACTGACGCGGCCGGAAATACTATTACCTGGGCTTCTG
>JACPNF010000061.1 GCA_016185635.1 Candidatus Woesearchaeota archaeon | reverse complement strand
TATTGAAACAGAGTTTTCATTCGAATTCCAGCCAGACAAGACAAGAAAACCACAGTTAATTAAAACATCATCTGAGCTGCATGCATTCAGAACATCACAAGATCCTAAGGAACGTGAAGAGTCTTATGTAACAGAATTAAAAAAATACAAGGAAAACATAGACAAATTTTTTATTATTTATCAGGCAATTGTAAAAGACTGGGTTTTTGAATCTAACTTAAGGGGTTATAATTCCTCAATTTCAATGAGGAACTTTGAAAACCATATTCCTGACAAGGCAATTGAAACACTTCTTGAGGTTTGTTCTGAAAACATAGATATTTTTCACAGGTATTTTAAGTTCAAGGCAAAAGAACTTGGCATGAAAAAATTAAGAAGATTTGATGTTTATTCTCATATAAAAAAGAAAGAAAAGAAAATTTCTTTTAATGATGCTAAAAAACTTGTTTTAGACACTTTTGAAAAATTTTCACCAAGTTTTGCAGAAAAAGCAAGAAAAATTATAAATGCAAACCATATTGACTCACATCCGTCATCTGTAAAGGTAGGCGGAGCTTTTTGTTATACAATTGCACCTGACATAATCCCTTATGTATTCCTGAATTATAATGGCACTTTAAGAGAGGTAGCAACATTGGCACATGAATTAGGGCATGGAATTCATTCTTTATTTGCAAGCCACCAGTCATTTAGCAGCCAGCATGCTAACCTTCCTTTGTGCGAGACTGCTTCAACTTTTGGAGAAATGATATTATTTGAAAGACTGTTTGCAGAAGCTGAATCAGATGAAGAAAAAAAGTCAATGCTCTCAGACAAGTTAGCTGAATCTTATGGATCTATAATAAGGCAGAATTATTTTATTAAGTTTGAAATACTTGCTCATGAAGCTATTAAAAAAGGCACAAATCTAGAAGAGCTATCAGAATTGTACTTTAAAACATTAAAGGAACAGTTTGGAGATTCTTTAGAAATAGATCCTTTATTCAGGTATGAATGGGCTTATATTTCCCATATTGTTCACTCACCATTCTACTGCTATGCTTATAATTTTGGAGAGCTGCTTTCCATGGCTTTGTATTCAAGGTACAAGAAAGAAGGGCCTTCATTTATTCCAAAAATTGAAAAAATACTTGCTTATGGAGGGTCTAAAAATCCACAGGAAGTGCTAAAGGAGATAGGAATTGACATTACTTCCAAAGAGTTCTGGCAAGGCAGTTTTGAGCTTATAAGAGGCTGGCAGGACCAGCTGGAAGGGTTATAATTAGTAATAACTTCATAGTAGTTACAAATAGAAAGGTTTAAATACTTAAAATTCTACTGAAAATTAATCATAATAAATCCAAAGGAGAATACTTAAAAAATCACAAACATGGTAAATCCACCAAATACACAAAGACCAAGAAAAGAACAATATGCAGATGTTGTTAGGCAAATGAATGACAATACTGATGTGCTTGACAACATTGCTGAATTCGATTGGTTTAGAAAAGAACAATTAAAAGCACAACTAAATAAAGTAAAAGAAGGCAGAAAGGTAAACCCTTTTGAAGCAAATGAGCTAGAAAAACAATATTTGCAAGCGCTTGGGCAGCCTCTTGGAGCCTATATAAGCTTGGAAACATATCCAAATTTAAACGTACCACAGGAAGAAATGTTACCTACTCGTGTAAGGCTTGGATTAAAAAGCCTTGAAAGTGCTTTAGGACATTTAGAATAAATGTCCATTTTTTATTTTTTTTAATAGTGAATAATGATTCTTGACCTAAAAATAGATGAAGAAATAAGAAGAGCAGTTCGCAATTACAGAGAAATATTAAAAGATTATGCAAATTTATCATTGGTCAGTCCAGATATTCTTGATGAATTTAGGGCAGCTTATTTTAGAAGTGAATTTATAGGGCTTGCAAGAATTGAAAACAGGGAGAAAAGGGCTATAGAAGAACTTAAATTATATTCTGAATTAAAAAATTGTTTTGCATGGCATATTGGTAAAAAAATATTCGAAAATTTAAGGTTTTCTTTTAAAATTCCAAAAGAGGCATGTATAGTGTTAGGCAATACACTTATAGATTATGCAAGTCTTGAAGATAAACTTATTATATAAACTTAGTTCTCGTCAATGTATTTTTTCATGCCTTTTACAAATATTTTAGTTTTTTCCAGATAGTTGTCATATTCTTTTCCAGAAATAGATTTAATATCCCTGTGAATTATTTTTTTGAACAATAAATATAATTCTCTCATTACTTCTGCATATTTTCTGTTAATGTGACCTTCTTTTACAAGCCTTTAAAATAAGTGTAAATTGATTCCTCACTAGGCCTTATCCTTCCTTGGTCCAATAAAATCTGCAGAGGATCAAAAAAGCCAGTATCAATTAATGCAACTCCAGATCTTAAGATGTTTACAGCAACTGGATCTCCTGCTCTTACATATTCCCAGAAAGAAGTAAATTTCATTGATTGTATATGAAGCCTCCCTGGGTCAACGCTTGCAACAATCTTTTCAGTAATTATCCTGTATGTTTCAACAAGCTCTCTTGAAAACTTTATTCTCACGTCATCTAATATAATTAATATATCTATGTCTTTTTTTGGAGAACTGGGATTTCTTATTGTAGAACCAAACAGAACTAAACCACGGATAAGTGTGCCAAACTCCTTGTACATCAAGCTTGCAAATTTTCTTGCAATGTCAATGTCCTTGTAGTAATATTTTTCTACGTTTTTTTTCTCTCTTTTTTCTACGTTAAACTTCAACTTATCATCCTCTTTTTAATATATAATCTAATTGTTATTTTCTTTTAAAAGTTTCGTTATTTTAGGTTATCAATATTTTATTATTTTTACTTATTAGTGGTAATGATAGAAAGGTTTGCAGAGTATTAATTTTAAATACTCAAAATACATTTTATATTAAAATGGCAGTTGACACAATTGTATCTGATCCGGGAAAAATTAAGAATATTAATGAATTAGATAATTATTTAAGCAAAATTCTTTTATTTGAAAAAACCACTAAACAGAATTGTGGAGTTATTTTAATCCAAAGAAGACAGTTTGGCGGATTATATGAAATAGTTTCGGAAGAAGAAGCTAAAAAAAAATTACAAAAACTAGTCACATCCACAACACCTGAATTTGGTATCAGATTTTATCCAAGATCTTATTTTGAAGGATTAAGAGAAAAACTTTTACAAGAACAAACAGATTCAGTAAAATATTAATTTGTATTAATATATAAACTTTTTTTATTTTGAATGTCCAGAATGCTCTTTAAAGTTCTTACAAAGTTCTTTAAAATCCCTTTCAAAAAAATCAAATCTTGTTTCTAGTTTCACCAGTCCCTTTTCTACTGATCCTACCCTAATTAAAACAGTAAAGATAGCAGCCATAATAGCAATAGTTTCTGTTGGACTTTCACCAAAAAGATTCCATAATATTAAAATTATGCTTAGTACCAAGAATATTCAAAACAACACTTCCCTAATAATATTTATGTTCATTTGAAAGCCTTCCCAGAAATAAACAAGTACAGGATCATGAATAAAAATATGGTATAGACAATCCAATAACCAATATCATTCCAGTTTATTTTTTTATATTCCATTTTGATTTATTTAGGCAAAGCACCTTAATATATTTTATGGCGAATTTTCCGAAATACTTTCGAATATGAGCTTAGATAATTGAAAACTCTTCAGTTTTTCCTTCAGAAATTAATGTAAAATCTATTCTAGCTGTGTTTCAGACCACAAAGTCCAGTCTCTTGAAGGAGCAAAATCACCCACCAAGTAATTAGGGCTTCCTGTTCTTCCGAAATAACTTCCTTCTATGTCTGTCCAGCTCCAAGGAGGCTTGTATCCGATCCTGTAAATTGGTGAGTTCAAAACTTTCCATGCTTCTGTCATAACTTCATGCTGGTGCCCTTGTTTTTGTCCGCCTGCTTCAATAACCATTTTTCCTGTGTAGCCTTCCTTTGTTATTTCATCAACAAATTCTTTTATAGGAGTATTTCCCTGGCCCGGATTTACGTGAACATCTTCATAACCAAAATTATCATTAATATGGACATGACCTATTATTCCTTCTTTTTGCAGTTCTCGTACATTTCCCAAAAGCCATTTTTTAAATTCTTCTTCATTTCCCTGATAATATTTTCTCCATATGTTTGCATGGCCAATGTCAAAGGTTGCCTTAATCCTGTCTTCAGCCATTTTTTTAGCTTCATCTTCATTTCTTGCAAAACCCTTGTTTATTAACTCATCAGCAAAAGTCCTTCTTGATTCAACTATGATGTTTCTTAATTCCTTTGGATGAGCACCATAATATTCTGGGAAAACATTTTCTGCAGAAATTATAATTGGCTTTTCAAGCTTTTTTTCTCTTTCCTGTTTTAATCCGTATAAAGCTGCCTCACTTATAGTTGCAGCAGTTCTTCCAAGAGCATATTCTTCTATTGGTTTTATTGCATCAATTTCTTTTTTTCTCTCTATTACTTCCAGCTTCCTGCTGTCAGCAGTTTGTAATGCAGTTTTTACAGAACTTCCCATTCTCTGCTCAATCTCTTCTAAATATGTAATTGGATTTTCCAGAAATTTTTTATACTCTTCTGTTCCTTCCCTAGGAGTTAATCTTTCCCTTGTTTCCATTTCAAATCTTTCAATCCATGCTTTTATATTATACTTTGCAACTTCAGGGTCTCTTTTTGCTTGTTCTTTTAACTTATTTAATAAATCTTTTTGGAATTCATGCTCTCTTTCAATTTTCTTTGCCTGCATGTAAGTTTCTTCTGCTTGAGCTTCCTTAAATTCAAGATCTTTTTTGTAAAATTTTTCATAAATATATTTTGCTGGATCTTCTTTTTTATCCTTGGCTTCTTTTTCAAAATCAGCTATGGTTTTATGTTCCCATTCAATTTTTCTTGTTGTTTTATCTCTTTTAGGATTATCAAAACCACCTACTGGAACCGGAACTTCCTGGCCCCTGTTTATACCTTTTATTTCTCCTGTTCTTGAATCTACGAAATATAATGGTGCTTTTTTCTCTTCTCCAACGTAACTCCTGAATTTTGTAGCACCTTCTTCATGGCCTTTTCCTCCAGCTTCAAAAGGGGCTCTTGCAAATTCCCATGCATGAACAGTTACAGGACCGCCGCCAGCAACATCAGCAGCAAATTCAATTGATTTTTTTAACTCATCAAGGTTAGCTCTTTTTACGTCTTCAGAAAATCCCCTTTCACTAAAACCAGACAATGCTGA
>JACPNF010000009.1 GCA_016185635.1 Candidatus Woesearchaeota archaeon | reverse complement strand
TCGTTTTTTCTTATTCTTTTTCCTTTTTTTTCACCGATTATTTCCAAGCCTTGATTGTGGAATTTTAATATAATCTCTTCTTTGCTCAATCCAGGCATTTCAGCATTAATCATAACATCTTCATCATTCTGAGAAATATTTACTGACGGTCTTTTATAATTTCCAAAAACACTCTCATTTAATCTTTCAAAAGCCCTGTTTACTTCATCTTGTAATTTATGAAGATCTACTAAACCCCTTATTTTCACTTCTTATCACCTCAATTTTATAAAATCAAACTAAATGCTCGTCATGGACTCCTTTATACTTGAATAGTTCATCCTTTTTAAACCATAGTTTTATTTCCTGTTCTGCTTCTTCCTTGCTTCCGGACGTATGTATTAAGTTTCTTCCTCCAAATCCTCTGTAAGTGGCATATCCCATGCTTATATGCGAGTAATCTCCTCTTACTGTGCCAGGCTGGGCTTTGTGCGGCGATGTGCTTCCTGTAATCTTTCTTACAACCTCAACAGCATGAACACCTTCCAGAACAAAAGCAACAACAGGCCCTTCAGTAACATAATTTATTAAATCATTCCAGGCATCTCTTCCTATAGTTTTTTCATCTTTTTCAGTTTTAATCCCCATTTCTTTCCAGTCAGCTAAAGTTTTTCCGCCTATCCTTGGAATTATATCTTCAGGATAATGCTTTTTTGCAAATTCTTTTGTAAGAGAAATCATCTTCATTCCAATAATTTTTAAGCCTGCCTTTTCAAACCTTGTAATAATCTCTCCAGTCAGGCTTCTCTTTACTCCATCTGGTTTTATTATAACTAATGTTTTCTCAATCATCTTTGTAATATCCTTCCTTTGCTAATTGTAAATATAATCTTTGGCCTTTTTGAGTCAAGAAGTAATGATCTGTATAAAGATCTGCATAACCTCTTACTTCAATTTCAGCTAGTCCTAAGAAAGCCATTACTTTAAAAAAAGTGCTTCTAAACCCAGGTCTTTTATGCATCTCTCTCAAAGCTAATGCTACACATCTTGTTAAATCAGATGTGCTAAAATGCCCTTCAATTTCTTCTCTTAATATTTTTTCAGCTGTCATTTTTATTATATCTCTTTGTCCACTTTGTATGTAAAGGACTTCTTCCTAGTTTAAATAAGTTTTTTTCGCATTTTGTTGAACAGAAATATTTCTCCTTCCCTGATTTTTCAACAAATATCTTTCCAGTAGCCTCTTTTATAGCTTCACCGCAAAAGCTGCACTTCATCGTTTAGCTCCGTTTTCCTTGCATTAATCTTCTTGCTTCTATTTCTGTTTCTCTTAGCATTAAAATATCTTTTTCTTTTATAGGCCCTTTGACATTTCTTCTCAATATTTTTCCTTTGTCATAGCCATCCAGAATCTTGCACCTTACCTGTGTTACCTCTCCCCTTGTTCCTGTCCTTCCAACAACTTCCTCAACAACAGCAGGTGTAGCTCCTCCGCCTCCTCCAGTTGTTTTTTCTTCTCCTACTTTTTTTGTAAAAACTATCTCTTTCTTGTCTTTTCTCTTCTGTTTTCTTTCTTCCTTTCTCTTCTTAGCTTCTACAGTCATTTCTTGATCTTTTCAAGACTTTTTATAATGTCTTTAGCTTCTCCTTCCTTTATGATAACAACTGCACTTGTGCCAACCTCAATTCCAGAAGCAGCTCCTAATTCAGTCTTGCTTGGAACAATAATTAAAGGCACTTTCTTTTCCTCGCATAATGGAGGCATGTGCATTAGAATCTCCTTTGGATTAACATCTTTTGCAATAACAACAAGCTTTGCTATTCCCCTGTCTACTGCCTTTGTTGCTTCATTAATCCCTCTTTTTATTTTCCCTGTATTCTTGGCTACCTCAACAGCCTCATAAGCCTTGCTTACAGCTTCCTTTGGGAAATCTTCATCTAAACTTACCATTTTATCCTCCTTCATCACGATAAAATCGTTTTAGAGTTTTATTTAATTGTGAGAAAAAAGATATTTATAAATCTATCTGGAGCCTGAAATTGTTTATTTTAAGCTTATGCCAGCCAATCTGTAATTCTTCTCTCAAAAACAAAAGAAAAAACTTATTTTATCTCTAGTTCTTTCATCAGAGCTTCCCTGTCAAACCCTATGATTATTGTGTCATCAATTTCTATTACAGGAACTCCCATTTGGCCTGATTTTTCAACCATTTCTTCAGCAGCCTTTTGGTTGCTTCCTACATCTATTTCTTTGTAGTCTATTTTATGCTCTTTAAAAAAGGCCTTTGCCTGCTTGCAGAAAGTGCATGTGCTTGTTGTATAAATTGTAACTTTGTGTTTCATACCTAAAATCATTGATATTTAGTATTTAAATTTTTTCCATAAATATCTTGCTGTGTAGCTAGCCAGACCAGTCATAAAGTTAATGCCTAAACTATAATAAAAAATCCTCTTAAGCATGTTAAAAAAGAAGCTTTCAGGAAACAAAACAATTAGCTTGTCAGTTTCCGGGTTTAAAAGCCACAAATTATTGTCAAAAAATATCAAATGAAACTTGTAAAATATGTTGCTGAAGCTGAATAAATACAAAATTCCAAATAATAACAATATAAACAAGAAAGAAACAGCACTAATCTTAAAGAAATCTTTATATGAAAAATATAAAGTTATTAAAAAAGCAATTAAAAGAAAATAAAAAACAAGAACAGTTTTATTTATGAGATTTTTTACATCAATTAAATGCATTCTTTCTTTTTCATTGAAAAATTTTAAGTCTTCTTTTCCATTGAAATAATTTATCAGGTTTTTAACTTCATCTTCCTTGAAATTTTCTGAATTGTCTTTCAAAATCTCTATTTTATACATATCAAAATTATAAACAACAATTCTGAAGCTTAATAAAATAAGTATTATCCCAAATAAAATTCCTAAAAAAGACCTATTAAGATTATTCATGTTAATTTTAAAATATTTTATGAATAATTTAAATCTTGCCTATATCAAGAATTGAAGCATCATTAATATGGCAGATGCTATAACAAGGCTGAAATAAGTCATTTTATTTCCAGCAAGTATTTTAGCACCGTCAAATGGAAAAACTGGTATTAAATTAAAAAGAGCAAGCCATGAATTGATACTGAACCCATAATTGCCTATAGTTTGGGTTATTCCGGTTCCAAATAAATTAATAATTAAAAATACCAAGGCAATTATAATATTCATGAAAGGGCCTGCTCCGGCTATTTTTGCATACTCTCTTCGGTCTATTCCAGCCCCCTTTATTACCACACCACCAGGAGCAGCAAATAAAAATCCAAAAAAAGAGCTTGCTATAGCAATTAAAAGCATCTTGTTATCTGCCCTGAATTCAGCAAAGTACCTGTATTTTTGTGCAACATACTTATGTGCAAGTTCATGAAGCAGAAACCCAACACCAACAGTAATAAAGGACATAAAGAAATTTACTATTATGCTTGCTGATAGACTGCTTGTTATCAGTATTCCGAAAGCCAGGGATATAGCCAGCCATGCCTTTATTATTTCTTTTTTCTCAAATGAAGAAAATTTTAGTCTCATAGACTTAAATATATATCAGTGCTTTAAAAAGGTTTATAAAATAAGGTCAATTTTTTAGGGATATATATTGATGAAAGGTAATCTTGTTCAGGTGAGGCGTTTTATCTTGTTTTTCTTTAGTTTTCTTCTTCTCAATAATATATCTTGCTTTTTATTCATTTGTAATCTTTTAGCAACAATCTCAGGGTTATAAGAAAACTGTCCAAATTTTATTTTTTTAATTAACTTAAAATCCCTGAACCAGTCTCTAAATCCATCTCTATAGTCGGACCAGTCGTCATAAAAGTCATTAATGAAAAGGTCATATTTTACTAAGTCTTTAAAAGAAACTGTTGCTTGCGGAGTAACATATCCGCTATGACGTCTGTCTTTTTTAGTAACCATCTAAATGCCTCCAACATCCTAAGCACAAACAACTTGTCTGGCAGTCAATGCTTTTGTCTCTTTATTGAGACTGAATGTTCTACGGCATTTGATGAGCTATCATATTCTTCATATCATTATTTTGATCTTAAAGTTTTTAAGGATTTTGGTAAAACTAAAAACCTCGCTTTTTGTCCGAATTTGTACTATTAAAAGAATATTTATTGTGTTTAATAGTTGTTAGTTGCAGTAGGTTTCGGGTGCCTTGAAGAAACCTTTAAATATAAATAGAAGTCAATACACATATGGAGAATAAAAATATATTTCTAATCGTTCTCGGAATACTATTTCTTATATCTTCAGTGGTGGCCATCAATCTCTATTTAAAGTATAATGAGTTAAATGAACAATGGAATCAATATTCTGATTATGGAGATATAAAAGTAAAATTACCAGTTGATACAACAACTGAAGCAATTGTTGTTGCAAGTTCTTCGAATGACTTTAATGAACTTATTAATTCAGATATTAACTATTATTATGTAACTCCAAAATTATCAGGTATTGATGGAGAAGAATATTCAATTATTTTTACTGGAAGATATGACTATAATCTCGATGAAAAGCCTTACTATTTCACTGTCTCAAAATCCGGTGAAATGAAAACAATGTCTGATTTCAGGGCCGAAAGAGAAGCAACCCGATAAACTACAATGGGCACCAAAAACTAACTTCTTCGAGAAAACGATTTATTCGTGTTTCCTATCAAAATTAATCTATAAAGAAAATTCTTTGATACAATGTGGAGTCAAGCGAAAGAATAAATTAATATTTATCGCTTAATAATTATTATCTGTAATTCCAGAGGTCACCATTTAGTGCATTTCGCTTCGCGACTAATTATAACAATGATTTAACGACTTATTACATTCTACCTAAATTTTTACTTACTTTAAACGACGAGGGGGAATTCCGTAGTTTTATCGCTGGACAGGGGATGTAAGATTTAGATGATAGTATCTATCTACATTGTAGATAATGGCTACAAATAATACAATTTTATAGATGAGAATTAATCATTTATCGACGGAACTTTCCACATATGAAGAATAACTAAATTTATAAATTGACTACTCTTTTAGAAACAAATGACACTTAAATTCACACGAACACCAATATTGGAAGTACCATTAGAAAAGAATTCCTTTTTTGTGAAAAGTATTGTTCTTATTTCAACCACTTTCTTATATGCTCTTTTGGGGTCTATCTTTTTAAGTGTGCTTTTTAAAATTCCCTCAACTGTATTTTTTATCCTGTTTGGATTTTTAATTTATTTGCACATTCTTTTTAGCTTATATTTGATCACGCGTCATGGTCTTTATGTTTATCCAAAGCCGATTAGTTTTGGTGGAGAACATTTTGAAATTCCTCCGCGTTTTGTAATCTGTGATGCCAAAAGTAACAAAATAGCCACCATATTAAGTCTTGCTGCAGAGTTATTTTTGGGTTCGTATCTGTTATACTCAGCGTTTTTTTAAATAAACTATTTTATTTCTGGCTAATTATACAAAGATTTGTAGAGAAAAGTTTTATCGGATAAAGGGAGACAAAGAGAATTAGCTGAGAAATATCAAACATTATCTAAAATTAAAGAAAGATTCAAAGATTTTTATTTTAACCACTATAAAGTAATTATTAAAATCTCCCAGCCGGCAGGGCAGAATAAAAGTGTTCGAATCTCTATATTTAATTATCCTAAATCTTAGAACCCAACAAATTCTTTCAAAACATTTAAATAGTTAAAGTAGTATAATTTACCAAGTGGTAAAAAAAATTACTAATACGGAAATAATAGGTTTATTTTTAACAGATTATAGTAAAAGGTATTATCTTAGGGAAATGGCTGATTTATTAAAAAAACCACATCAAACAATAAAACCATACATAGAAGCCTTAGTTAAAGAAAATATCTTATTAAAAAATGAAAGAAAAAATATTACAGAATATAGTCTTAATTTTAATAATAAAAGGATTTATGATTATCTAACAATAGCAGAAAAAGATAAATTTTTTAGAAGAATTAATGAAGACACTCTAATAAGAATATTATTTGAGAAATTTGCTGTTTTCTTTAGAAGTAATATTTTTATTATTTTTGGCTCTGCTGTCAATAAAATCCAGCCAAATTCAGATATAGATTTATTGGTTGTTGGCAAGCAAAATATGACTAAATACTTTGATGATTTTGAAAAAATATATAATAAAAAAATACATAAAATACAAATAAATAAATTAAATGATTTAACTTTAACTTTAGCCAAAGAGGTATATAAAAAACATCTTATTTTAAATAATACAGAAGAAGTAATAAGGTTTTTTGGAGAACTATATGAGAAAAATAAGCTGGTGTAAAAATCAAAATAAAGGAATAAAATTAGTTGAACCAAGTGATAATCTAAGTAAAGAATACTATGAAACTGCTGAAGAAAGCTTGAAGGTTTTAAAAAGTATACAAAATACTCAGTCAAATATTTGGTTAGCCACAACGAAATACTATATTGAATATTTTGCTTTTTATTCTATTTTAATGAAATTAGGAATTAAATGTGAAATTCACGATTGTACAATAACTTTGGCAGATTTTTTAGAAAAAGAAAAGATAATCCCTAAAGGAACAACAAAAATTTTGGAAACAGATAAAGGATTAAGGATAGATAATCAATATTACCTTAAAAATAAACCAGTTAGTATTGATTTTAATAAAATATCAGAGTTTATAATATCTATAAAAGAAACTTTAGATAATTTAAGCAAGGAGAAAATAGAAGAATTAAGATTAAAACTATTTCCCCAGGAATTAAAGAAAAAATGAATAAAAAAGCAAAAAGTTTTTGCAAGACTTTAAAGATTTAATAGATTCAATTAAAGAGAAATTTAGCGAGTCTAAAATTGTCAAAGAAATTAAAGAAAAGAAAACGAATAAATTCAACTAAAATAATAACTATAGATGAATTTGTTAAAATTAAATATCTAATTATTTGAAGAATTTAAAAGATTAAAATTTACTTACTCTTCCATGCCTTAAATCTTCCAGACTTAATTTTAATTGAACCAAAGCGTCATCTGCTATTTCAGCCTTTTTTTTGAGTTTTTCATACTCTTCTTTTGTTATCGTTACTGTTTTGCTTCTCATAATTTAGATATGTTTTTTTCCGTTTTTAATCTTTTTGGTTAGCGCATTCACCTTAGAATAAGTATCCCCGCCGGCAGGACAGAACAAAAGTGTTCGGATCTCAATATGTATTTAAATAAAAGAATATAAATAAAATTATGAAAAATGCGAAAGAGGTTCCAAATTCATTAAAAATTTGGTTTTTAATACATTTTGTTATAGACTATTTATTTGCAATACCTTTAACATTTTTTCCGAATTCATTTTTAAAAATTTTAGGCTGGACAATTGTAGATAATTTGTCGGCAAGATTAGTTGGAGCCGCCTTAATTGGAATAGGTGGAATTTCTTTATTAGAAAATAAGTCTTCTTTAGATATTTATAATTCATTGTTGACTTTAAAAATTCTATGGTCCTTAGCAGCTATAATTGGCATAACAATATCAATATCAGAAGGAACAGCACCTAAAATTATCTGGTCGATCTTAATCATATTTATTATGTTCTCAATATTGTGGATTTATTACAAAATAAAACTGAAACAAAAGATTTAAATATCTATATGATAAATTTATCATATGCTTAGATTACAACAAGTTTATCAAACGGATAATCTTCATAGATTATTTTTCAAAGCATTTTCCAATCAAACTAGATTAGAAATTATCCAACTATTAAGAAGGAAACCTCTTACAGTTACAGAAATATGTAATAAAACGGGGTTTGAGCAGAGCAGAGCGTCACATAATCTCAGATGTTTAGAGCATTGTGGATTTGTTAAAGTTACATCAAATGGAAACTTTAGAAAGTATGCTCTGGATGAAGAAACTATAATTCCTATTATTGATTTGTTCGAGAAACATATTCATAAATACAAAAAGAAGTTAGAAGATTGTAAGGTTATTCAAAATGAGTAAAGAATACGATTTGATTATTATTGGTGGAGGGGCTGGCGCTTTTGCAGCAGCAAATACAGCTAATAAACTGAAAAAGAAAACTCTTCTTATAAATTATGAAAAAATTTTACCACTTGGCGGAACATGTGTAAATGTTGGTTGTGTTCCATCAAAAATAATGCTTCATCAGGGGGAAGAGTATTTTTACGCATTAAGAAGCCAGTTTAGAGCAATAAAATTACAAGGCAAAGCTAATTTTATCGAAGCATTGAAAGAAACCCACGAAATGGTAGATAAATTTAGAGCTAAAAATTATACAAATGTTATTAATAAACAGGAATATGTAAATTTTAAAGAGGGATTAGCTTCTTTTATAGACTCGCGTACTGTAAAAGTAGGTAATGAAACATTCGAAGGAAAACATTTTCTCATAGCCACTGGAGCATCAACATTTGTTCCCCCAATAAAAGGAATTGAAAAAATTGATTTTATTACAAATGTTAATATTTTCAATCTCAAGAAAAAGCCGAAGTCAGTAATTATTATTGGGGGTGGCCCTCTTGGAATGGAATTCTCACAAATTTTTCACCATTTTGGGGTCAAAGTCACAGTTATTCAACATTCAGAAAGAGTTATACCGAAATTTGATTCAATGTTGGGAGAAGAACTGCAAAAATATCTGGAAGAAGAAGGGATTACTATATACACTAAAACAAATACAAAAGAAGTAAAGAAAACAAAGGAAGGAATAGAATTAACTGTTGAAATTGACGGAAAGAAAAAGATTTTGTCTGCCGAGAAATTAATGCTTGCAACTGGCTTACAACCACATACAAAACTTCTAGAAAAAAAAAAAGCAGGTGTTGAGCTTGATAAAAACGGATTTGTGAAAGTAAATAAATATATGCAAACATCTCAAGAGCATATTTACTCCGCTGGCGATGTAACTGGATTAATGCCACTTGAAACAACAGCCGCAAAAGAAGGCAATATTGCTGTTCTCAATATGTTTGAAAATGCCAAGAAAACAATAAACTATGATGGAATTCCGTCTGCGGTTTTCACTTCTCCGGAAGTTGCTTCTGTTGGCATAACTGAAAAAGAGTACATGAAAAAATATAACATCTGTTTGTGCAGGACAGTAGCACTTGACCACGTGGAAAAAGCATTAGCCATTAAAAATTCACGAGGACTCATCAGAATGGTTCTTGATCCTAAAACAAAGATAGTTATTGGAGTGCATATAATTGGGCCAATGGCTGCTGATATTATTACAACTGCCACGTATGCAATCAAAAACAAAATGACTATCTATGATATTCGTGATACTGTCCATGTTTTTCCAACACTGAGTGAAATGATTAAAAAAGTTGCACAAAGCTTTGATCAAAACTTAGATGAAATGGCGTGTTGTGTGGAGTGAGAAAATGAATATAAATAGTATAATAAAAGCGAAGCCACTAATTTACCTCTTTCTTATTGGGTTTGTTCTTAACTTAATCTGGGAATATTTGCATTATCCATTGTACAAAGATTTTTCAGGGATTCCATCAAACTTACATCTTTGGCTAGCTACATTCTTCGATGCTTTCTTTATTTTAACAATAATTTTATTAATTTCATTAAAAAACGGTAATTTCTCTTGGATAAAAAAACCGAAAACAATAGATTATATTTAGCAATAATGATTTCCTTGATGGTTGCAATAATAATAGAAATAATCAATCTCAATTTAGGAAGATGGGAGTACTCATTTTTAATACCAACAATCTTGGGGATAGGTTTAAGCCCATTAATTCAACTTCCATTAATAACAATAATCTCTTTGTTTTTGGTAAAAAAATGAAAATAAATCCAAATTATATCATAACCGCGAGTAAGGAGGTGTTAAGCAAAAAGAATTATTTTATTGCTCTTATCGCTTTGATTTTTCTGATTTTTGCAATTTTTATCTTGATACCTGTCTTTCTTATACCTACTAATTCACTTTTGTTTCAATTAACAGTATTCACAATTAAAGATTACGTACTTCTTACCATTCTATCAGTCTTAACTTCTTTACTTATAGTAATGCAAATTTTTTCCTACAAACAGGCAAAGTCTTTTTCTCCAGGAAGAACAGCAGTCGGAGGAGGCTCAGCAGTTGTTGCTGCTCTTTTTGGGACTGCAAGCTGTGCTTCATGCTTGGTTGCTGTTTTAGGTTTTTTAGGAATTGGAACAGTTTTCTTTTTAGTTGAATATCAATGGTTTATTGTAGGCCTTGCTATATTGATTATGTTGGTTTCGTTATATCTCACATCTTTAAAATTAAACGGGGTTTGTAATTCATGCAAGAAATAAGAAACAATACAAACTGCTTGTTTTATCAAAAATACACAGTATTCAAAGAAGACTAACCTGATAAAATCTTTTTCTATTGGCATCTATGTCATATAAGTTACAGAATTATCTATAGTTGTGGCCGCAGATATTCTTATAAGGATTTTTTAAACTTTTCAATCATTGCAATTTGTCTTTTATTAGGATGAATATCAGGTCTTTTCTTTTTAATAAGAGAAAATGCTTTCTGAACGTTAATCCCTTCACTTACAAGAAAAGCAGCAACTAATGTTGGTGCTCTGCCATGACCTCGTTGACAATGAACATAACATTTATTCTTTTGTTTAAGAGCTTCTTTGAGAAAACCAACCCCAATTCTTAATTGCTTCAGAGTTGGTGCTTGATGATCTTTTGTAGGTAACCATAAATAGTAATCCACACCAAAAGGATGATCCAATCTTTTTTCTTCCAAACTTATATCAGCTTTAATTCCTTTTCGTAATAATGATTTATCAAAATGCGCTTGGCAACACATATTAGTACCAATGTAAATATATTCACTAATTTGCGAATATTCAAATGTTAATGGTTTATGTTTCATTTTCTTCTCCTATCCATTCGTTACAGAAAATATTTCTGTTCCTGGGTGGAATGTAAACCAAGCAAACCAAAATAAACTTATTTTTTGAATTTCTTTATTTGTTTTCTTGTCAGTTATTGTTAATAAATTATTTTTAATTTCAAAATGCAGAGTTGTTTCTGCAAATTCATCATCAAAACTTTTTAATTCATCAATTAAATTTTTTGGATAAGCTTTAAATTGATCATTTAATTCAATACCATAAACCAAAGTCTTTTCATGAAACCTTTCTTGTGTATCTTTATTTATAATTGGAAAATAAATATCTTCAGAGGTTTCATAATTTCCATATGGATATGATTCATAATTTCTTTTGTATCCAGTTTCTTTTGATAAAACTAAAGTATTAGGGTAAACCTTGATCCAATCTTTCCATTCCATTAATTCTACTGGTATTTGTTTTAATTTTTGCCCGGTTAATTCTCCAACTATAGCTTTTCCCTCTATTTGACTCCAATATGTTTCAGTCAATCTATCATACATAATTAAATCTGAATTATATAATTTCCCAGAAACACCAAATTCAACTTTTTTAGTGTTAATTGTCCTTTCAAAGGCTAAACTTGATGCACATAATGGGCAATATGTTATTACAATAGGGGTATTCTCAAAATTATCATTTACAATCTCATGCCAATTCAATATTTTTATAGGGTAAGCTTTTTGAATATTATTTAAGTTAATTCCGATTATCAAATCATTACTTTTCATAAAATTCTGTTCATTAATTTTAAGAAAATTTGGGTTATCTATACTAGGAATACAATCTTTTCCCCTAAAGCAGCCTTGTTGTATATCTTCTAACATTAGTAATTATTATTTCGTTTTCTTGATTTGTATTATCTTGTTTATCTTTATTTGTACACCCAGTTATTAGAATTAATATAGATACTAATATTGTAAAAATTATTTTTATTTTCATTATGAATAATTATTTAGTAAATTTGCTGCAAATTCAAGATTTGAAAATCTTGGTAGTAAATTAAAAAAAACTAATAATCCTAAAATTATTAATATTACCCCTACGAAAGTATTAAAATACTTCAGAGATTTTTGATATTTTGAAATAAAATTATGCGCTTCTCCTGTAAATATACCCACAATTAAAAATGGAATTCCTAAACCTAAGGAATAAGATAGTAACAGATATATTGCATTAGCTTTAAATTTACGTTCTTTTTCTAAAAATGGGATTTTAATTATTTTTAATAAATATAATCCAAATAAGATAATTATAATCCCCCCAATTTTAGATAACCAATTTCTTAATGTAAAGGAAATGGCACTTAAAAAACTATTTAGAGCTATACCTAACAAGGTGAATATAATAGCAAACCCCAAAACAAAAAATAGGGAATTTAAGAAAATTCTTAACCTATAATTTTTTGAATCATAATTCGTACCAACTAAATATGTTAGAAATGCAGGTACTAGTGGTAAAACACAGGGACTTAAAAATGAAACTAGACCAGCTATAAATGCAATACTTATAGTTAATTCATTTGCCATTTTAGAGTATTTTGGAAATTTCTTCTTTTATCTTTTCTTTTGATAATGGAGACAATGATTTATAGGATAGTTCTCCCTCTTTATTAATAATTATTATTGTATGTTGATAAGCAATTCCAAGTTCTTTTGAAATTTCTTTATCTTCTTTTGTTGTTTCATCATCATTAAAATGAATTTCAAAACCGATTACACTTTCATAATTCATTTCATTAAATGCTTTGAATATATTTGGTCTTTCTGCTTTGCAGATTCCGCACCAATTTGCATAAAAGTATAAGAATATAACTTTATTTTCTTGTTTTGCCTTTTCAAAATCTTCTTTATTGTACCTTAAATATTTAGTTGTTGAAGACCCTGCAATTTCTTTTATACTATTTTTATTTGTATTTTCTTGGAAACTTTTATTTTCATTTGTACATGAATTTAAAGTAAACAACAACATTAAAAAAATAATAAAAATTGAATAAATTTTCATTTTGAGTTATTTTTTCTTAATTAACATACTTAGTCTATCAGGCATCATTGATAATACTTTTACAATCGCTATTAATGATAAAAAAATTCCTGATAAAGTAAACCCAATACCCCCTAACTTAAGTGTCATTAATGTTCTTGATGCTGTTGAATCTACAATTGATACGTAAGAACCTAAAAATTCTTTATAAATTGCAGTTAATATCATTAAAAACCCTATTATCCATAAAATCATTCCAATTTTTACAATCATCATAATTTTTCTTTTCATTTCTTCTGGATTTTTCATAATATCAACCTCTCATTTGTTTTTTATAATTAGCTTTTTAATTTAAAATACATTTTAATTAAACCTTATAACTAAAAGATTAGTTTTTTATTTTTAACAATTTTTTTAATTCTCTTTCGTCAAAGCCAACAATTATTTCTCCATTGACATCAATAACTGGTACACCTTGCTGTCCTGATTTCTCTATCATTTCCTTAGCTGCTTTTTGATCGCTACTAACATCTTTATCTACAAACTTTATTTTATTATCTTTCAAAAACTCCCTTGCTTTATGACACCAAGGGCAAGTCTCCGTACCATATATTATTATTTTCATACAATTCTAGAGTAATTATTCTTTTTAAATCTTTAGTGAACTGGGTTAACAATCATCTTAGATTACGCATTTCTATTTTTTCTATGAAGGATTTCAGAATTCCCGGAATAAAACCAGTTAAAACAAAACTTCCCAAATCAAGTATTCCTTTATGTTTTCCAAGACTGATCACTAAAGGCGTTTTTTTGCTGTTATATAAAAATAAATTATCTTTATTCTCTAAAGCAATTATATTTTTAACAACGATCTTTGCTTGTCTTTCTGCATTCTGAGCTGTTTTTTCTTCTAATTTGTCTGTGATGTCTCCTGCAGCAAAGATATTTTTCTCTCCAATTAACTGCAGATGATTATTAACTTTAATTTGATTTTTTTCATTTAAGCAGTAAGATAAATTCATTTTCATAAAGTCGTAATTCGGAGTAATTCCAGTACATAAAAAAGTCATATCTGCTTTGAAACTGTTGCCCTTATCTGTTAAAAAGAAATCTTTTTTCTTTTGCATTGCCCTTTCTGCATAAACTATTTTGACTCCTTTTCTTTTCAGAAATCTTTCTGCATATCTAATCGCTTTTTCGTGATTTCTTTCAATTAACTTCTCTTTTGAATGGATTATTGTTATTTCTTTATCATTATAATGTGTACATATTTCTGCTGCTAATTCAACACCGACTAAACCACCCCCAATTATAAGAACATCCTTTGCTTTGCATAAATTATTATAACAATCTCTAAGATGTTCAGCTCTTGTAACTGTAATTATATTTTTTTCTTTGAATGGAACATTGTAACTTGAACCAGAACAAATAACTAGGTAATCAAAAAATATTTTTTTATCTCCTATGATTATGTGGCTTTTTGCTATAACATCAACACAACCCACTATTACTTTGGCTCTTTTAAGATAATGTGTATGTAAAATCTGTATCTTTTTTATATGACTTGGCTCAACT
>JACPNF010000053.1 GCA_016185635.1 Candidatus Woesearchaeota archaeon | reverse complement strand
TTTCTTATCTCTCCTTCATCCAAGGAGTCCAAACCCACAAAATCTAATGCCATAATTTATATATTACTTTAAACTTAATAAATCTTGTTCATTACTTATACAAAACAAATGAAAAGAATTAAAAAATGGTAAAAAAATTAAAAAATGATTTATACTCTTGTGAAATCTGCAGCTTTAAATATAAAACCCGAAGTACGGCTATTAAATGTGAAGATCACTGCAGAAAGTACAATTCATGTTCTACAGAAATAACAAAGCATGCTGTCATTTAGCATGAACCTCTACAATGTCATTGTCATTTAATTCATAATTTAATCCAACGCTTTGCCCTGGAAACTTGACTTTCTTGCCCCATATTCTCGCAAACCTGAATTTTTTGACAAAATCCTTGTGAATCCTTTCAGCCAAATCTCTTACACTAACTCCTTTTTTGAAAGCAATCGGAGGATAGTCTGCTTTTTTTCCAGGTTGTTTTGTAGATACTTTAATCAAGCCAAGCTTGTTCCATATTTTTTCAACCATGTCATTAGCATTATCATAAACAATATAAGGAACCTTGACATTATTGTATTTTAATTCTTCAAGAACAAGTTTAATTTCTTCTTTATCTTTTCCAAATATGACTAAT
Source organism: Candidatus Woesearchaeota archaeon (assembly GCA_016185635.1). Classification (GTDB taxonomy): domain Archaea; phylum Nanobdellota; class Nanobdellia; order SCGC-AAA011-G17; family JACPIM01; genus JACPNF01. The sequence continues at coordinate 13,771 of JACPNF010000053.1, read as the reverse complement.
AAGTCTGCTTGTTTTATTAACCCTAAGTATATTCCTCCTTTTTCCTGCATTATAAAATCCTTTGTAATTGCTGGCACTTCAATAATCTGGATCTTAATTCCATGATAATCCATGGTTCCTATTTCTGGTTTTTTAGTTGTGAAAGGAAAATTAGAAGTTTTTGCATTTGCATTTGTAATTTTATTTAAAAAAGTGCTTTTTCCAGACATTGTTGTTCCAACAAGATCAATTTGTGCTGCTCCTTCTTTTTTAATAGTAAAAGAATGCCCTCCTCTTTTCTTTGACTGTGATTCTATTTGTTCTTTTATTTTTGAAATTTTTTGTTTTATACTTGATCTTAATCGTTCAGATCCTTTATGACTAGGGGCAGTCCTAAGCATTTCCTCCAGGGCTTTTAATTTCTCTTGTGGAGTCTTGGCTTTGTTATATTTACTTTCTGCTATACCATACTCATATCCTGCATTTATTGGCATAAGAAATACTAAAAGTTTAAATTATAAAAACCTTATTCTAGCATTATCAATGCAAACATGAAACCTATTCCTAAGAGAATTCCAAAAACCTGCATAGCTGAAACAGGCACATTAATCTCCCTATGAAGTTCAGGTATTAGGTCTGCAGCACTTATGTAAATAAACCCCCCAGCAGTTAATGATATCAGTAAAACCTCAAAATCTCCAAAAGATATTCCTACAAATATGGAGATTATTGCTCCCAAAATAGCTGTGGTAGCTACCATTAAATTAAATGCAAGTGCCTTCATTTTTGTAAATCCACCATGAATCAAAACACCAAAGTCGCTTATTTCTTGTGGTATCTCATGAAGTATTATGGCTATAGTTGTGGCAATACCTACTTCTATGCTGATAAGATAACTGGCACCTATTGCTAGACCATCTATGAAATTGTGCAAAGCATCCCCCATTAAGTTCATAAGCGCAAAGGAGTGCGGATGTTTTTTTGATTTATGCAAGTTTAAGTGATAATGCTCCCAATGAATCCATTTTTCCACTATAAAGAAGATTACTATCCCTGACAAAACATATCCTGATACTTCTAAAGTAAATCCTGCCTTTTCAACAGCCTCTGGAAGCAAATGAATAAAAGCATCTCCCAATAAAGCTCCAGCTGATACGCTAACCATAAAAAAAAGAACCACCTTTATCTTTTTTATGTTTGTTAATGTCAAAAAGAAAATTCCTATCAATGAGATTAAGCTTACAATAACAACACTTACCAAAGTATATAAAAAAATAGTTAAGGTAGGGTTATCCATTATGAAGAAATAAAGGGGTCTTTATTTATAAATTCTATTGATTTTCTGGAGAGAAAAATAAATGAGAAAATATTTCCTTTTAGGTTAACTTAGAATGGCTATATACTAATTATTTTACTACATTAAAGTGATTAAAATAGAAATATTTATATACCTAAAATATTAAATAAAAATAATGGTCAACTTGGCAGAACTTATAGAAAGAACACCTTATTCTGATAGGCATAAAAGAATTGATATTGAGCCTTATGGTCCTTTGGTAATTAGTCCTGAAGGTGAAGAAATTATAAAATTAGATATAGAAACAACTGAGGCAATGTTAACAGGCTTGCATAATAGGATAATGGATATACTTGAAGACAGAAAAAGCAGAAAAAGAAGAGGAAGGCCTGAGCTAGAAAGTGACAACCAGTTAGGACCTCATATAAAAAATATTGGAAAGTTATCTAATACCTTTCTGGGAAGTGGATCTGAAGGATCTGTTTTTAGATTTTATTTAGGAAGTAAACCTGTTGCTATTAAGTTTTATTGCGGTTTTAAAAGAGAGTATCATGATTCTCCAGGCATAAATCAATTCTTGGCATTGCAGGATATCTCAGAAGAGCAATTATTTAGAACTCCAGTTCCATATTTTGCAACACCTTGCTCCTGTGTAATGGAAGATTTTTCCGCATTTACAGATTATTTTGAATTTGTCAGAAATTATCCATCAGAAAAAGGAAGGCTTCTAAAATATTTAACTGCTTTGGAAAAAAAGAGTAGGTTATCTGTTGATGTAGGGGATATTTATACAGGAGAAGGAAGGCATAGGCTTTTGAATTTAGATGAAATAAGAAAATTAAATCCAAGAAAAAAAGCAAGCATATTTATTGCAGGTTTTAATCCTAAAGCAAAAATAAATCCTAAAAGATATAAATTTGGAGTTGTTGATATAAGTATTATTTAAATATATTTTTTACTATTTTCAAAGCATTATCTTCTTTTTCAGTCTGTCTTTTTCTTCTTTTCTGTAACAATCAGTAACTCTTATTTCCCAATTTCTGGCTTCGTAAGAGTCACATGCTTCTATAATTTTCTTAGCCTTTCCAAGTTTCATGATACTGTATCCTATTGTATTATATCCAGTTAAAGGATAGTCAGAACGCCTTCCCCATCTTACTAGAATATTTTCTTTGCATTCTTCAGTTTTTAATTCTTCTACTAAAGCAAGTACTTCTAAGCTGCCTGTTTTTACTTGAGAAGACTTAAAAGTTCTTTTTACAATATCCTGTGTTATAATTCCTACCATATATTTCTTGTTCTGCTTAACAAATATATTAATTCATCTAAATTTTCTGCTCGGTAATAAGTATTGGCTCTTATCTTCCATTCTTTTCCTTCCTCGCTATCTGAATATAAAAAAAGATTCATTGCTGTTTCTTCAGACATCAAGCTGTATCCAAGTGTTTTAAATTTAGGATTTATGTTATGATGAGCATTGCTCCACTGAACTATAACAAAATCATCTCCCTTGAAATCAAATTCTTGCAGTTTAGTGATAAGTAAAATTATATCTAAATCTAATTTTTTTACAGGAGTAGTTTCATAAATAAACTTTGCATCTTCCTCGGTTAATCGTTTTATTATCATGATTTAAATCTAAATCCAAAACCTTTTTAAAATTAATCATCTTGTCCTGTATGCCCTATAAACAATCAAATGATCAATAAAGAATTAATTCAATTTAAGAAAAATCCAGATAAACAGGAAGATGTAAAAGATCTACTAAACCCTGCTGTAAATAAATGGTTTTTTACAAAATTTAAGGAATTTTCTCTGCCTCAGTTGTACGGTGTTATGGAAGTTCATTCAAGGCAGAATACTCTTATTTCAGCGCCGACTGGCTCAGGTAAGACATTGACTTCTTTTCTTTCCATTTTAAATGAATTAGTCGGGCTGTCAGAAAAAAATCTTCTTGAAAACAAGACTTACTGTATATACATAAGTCCTCTCAAAGCATTGAATAATGATATTTTTAAAAATTTAATAGAACCTCTTGAAGAAATAGAAAAATTGTCAGAAAAAAAGTATAATATCCGGATTGCTGTAAGAACAGGAGATACAACGCAAAAAGAAAGGGCAAAGATGCTAAAAAATCCTCCTCATATCTTAATTACAACACCAGAGTCCATAGCTTTACTATTATCTTCAATTAAATTCAAAGAGCACATAAAAAATGTTGACTGGTTAATTATAGATGAGCTACATGCACTTGCGGAAAATAAAAGAGGAGTTCATTTAAGTTTAAGCATGGAAAGGCTGCAGAGGTTAAATCCAAATATATGTAGGTTAGGTCTTAGTGCTACGATTGCACCTTTAGAAGAGCTAGCAAAATTCTTGGTTGGAAATGACAGGCCTTGCAAGATAATAGATGTCCAATTCATAAAGCAGCTTGACCTAAAAGTTTTAAGCCCGACACCAAACCTTATTGACACTTCATTCAATACTTTAAACAGGGAAACTTATAATCTGCTCGATAATTTAATCCAGAGCCATAAAACAACAATTATATTTACAAACACAAGGTCAGGAACAGAAAGAGTTGTTCACCATTTAAAAACAAAGTTCCCTAAAAAATATACCAAAATAGACGAAAAAAATCCAAGTAAAATAGAAAGCTTGATTGGTGCCCATCACGGCAGTCTAAGCAGGGACCATAGGTTTCAGATAGAAGAAGCATTAAGAAATGGAAAATTAAAAGCTTGTGTTTCAAGTACAAGCCTAGAGTTGGGGATAGACATAGGTTATGTTGATTTAGTCATTTGTTTAGGAAGTCCTAAAAGTATTGCCCGGCTCAAGCAAAGGTGTTTACCATTTTATTCAAGAATTTTACTTTCTAATGGGACTTATAAATCTATAGGGGAAATAGTTGAAAATAAACAAAATGCTGAAATCTTATCATTTGATAGAAAAAAAGGATTTGTAAAAAATAAAATAAAAGAATATCATAAAAATAAATCTAATAAATCAATAAAATTTAATTTACATTCAGGATTATTTTTAGAATGTACACCAGAACATCAAATTTTTACAAAGGAAGGTTGGAAAAAAGCTAAAAATATAAAGCAAGGAGAAGAAATAGCAGAATTATTTAATTTAGAATTAGAAGATAATTCTCCTTATATTTATGAAATAATAAACCAAAAAGATTTCTATGTTGAGAATAGAAAAGACTTTGTAAGAAAAGTTGTTGATTATTATGTTTTAAAAAATAAAATTTCTTATACTGAATTTGCTGAAAAATTAAAAATAAAACAAAATTATTTACAAAATTTTATGAGGAAAAAAGGCAGAAGAAAAAGTATTCGCTTAGATTTATTCTTAAAAATAATGGATATATCTAAGATTCCAGAACATAAATACATTAATTTCTTAACAGAACTAAAAAGTAAATCTCATCATAGGCTTCCTTTGTCTTTGAAATTAACCAAAGACATAATGTGGTTGGGGGGGATGGTTGCTTCAGATGGGGCTATAACTGAAAATAAAAAAACAAAAGAATTAAAGATAAAAATTGGGAATAAAGACATAAAACTTTTAGAGGAATGTCAAAAAATATTTAGTAATTTTGGTTTTTATCCTAAAATCTTAAAAAGAAAAGGGAAAAATTTTTATTCAATAGACTGTGGCTCAAAATTATTAGCTCAAATATTTCTTTCTTTAGGAATTAAAAGGGGGAAAGAAAAAAGTACGAATATTGAAGTTTTCAATCTAATCTATAAATTACCTAAATATCTCATAATACCTTATATAGAGGGGATATTAGAAGGGGATGGAAATAAAGACAATAATATAAGAATATTTTCAGCAAGTAAAAAATTTGTAATAGGATTACATAATTTATTAAATAAGTGTGGAATTCAAAATTATTTTACAGAAGAAGAGGCTAAAACTTCTAAATTAATCCCGAAAATAAACCATGAAATTTCATATTGGTTGCACATAGGAAGAATGAATCATGTTAAAGAATTTCTAAAATATTGTACTTTGAAAGGTAAAAAAGCTAAATTTCTAAAAGATAAAAAAGTGCATTTTTTTATCAAAGATAAAGATATTGACAAAAATATTTGTTGGACTAAAATATTAAATATAGAAGAAAAAGAAAATTATGATTATGTTTATAATATTACTTTAGAAAAAGAGCCAAATAATTATTTTGTTGAGAGTATTTTAACTCATAATTGCGGAAGGTCAGGCCATAAGCTGCATGATACAACAAAAGGAAGAATTTTAGTTTTGGACAGGGATGACCTTGTTGAATGTTCAGTAATGGCAAAAAGTGCAATAGAACACAAGATAGATAAAATTCATATTCCAAAAAATTGTCTTGATGTTTTATGCCAGCATATTTTTGGAATTGCTCTGGAGGAAATTATAGATATTAATGAGCTGTATGATATAATAAAAAAAAGCTACTGCTATAAAGATTTGTCTTGGGAAGATTTTATGAATGCAATCAAATATTTAAGCGGAGACTTTACAACTTTAGAAGACCGTAATGTTTATGCAAAAATATGGTTCAATGACAATAAGATAGGAAAGAGGGGAAAAATGGCAAGGGTTATTTACATGACTAATATAGGAACAATACCTGACGAGACAAATGTAAAAGTTAAATTAGGAGATAATTTGATTGGAACAATTGAGGAAAGCTTTCTTGAAAAACTAAGTTCTGGAGACATATTTGTTCTTGGCGGAAACACTTACCAGTTCAAGTTTTCGAGAGGCACAGTTGCCCAGGTATCAAGTGCAGAAGGAAAAAAGCCTACAGTTCCTTCTTGGTTTTCAGAAATGCTGCCTTTAAGTTTTGACTTAGCCTTGGATATACAGAAATTCAGATATTTAGTTGACCAGAAAATAAAAATTTATCCAAAACAGGAAGTTGTTAAATTTATTAAGGATTATCTTTACCTGGAAGATATGGCTGCAGAAGCAATTTATAATTATTTTAAGGAGCAGTATGACTTTCTTGAGATACCTCATGACAAGAAAATAATAATTGAACATTACAAGGATGAAAAGGGAAAAAAATATGTTATTTTTCATACATTATATGGCAGAAGGGTAAATGATGTCCTGAGCAGGGCCTTAGCTTATATTATTGGCTTGACCCAGCACAGGGATGTTGAAATAAGTTTTAATGACAATGGATTTTTTTTGAGTTATGAAAAAAATGTGAATGTATTAAGCGCATTAAATTCTCTGAAATCAAAGGATTTAAAAAAAATTCTTGATTTATCCTTGGAAAAAAGTGAAGTTTTAAAGAGAAGATTTAGGCATTGTGCCTTAAGAGCTATGATGATTTTAAGGCAGTATAAAGGTTATAGAAAAGGGGTCGGCCGCCAGCAGGTAAGTTCAATGATTTTAATGAAAGCAGTCAGAAGAATAAGCAAGGATTTCATAATATTGAAAGAGGCAAAAAGAGAAGTTATGGAAGACATGATGGATATAGAAAATTCTCTGAAAATTCTTGATGAAAAAGAAAAAGGAATAATAAGTATAAAGGAAGTAAATACATTAATACCTTCTCCATTTGCATTTAATTTAATCTTGCAGGGTTATTCTGATATTTTGAAAATGGAAGACAGAGTTGAATTCTTAAGAAGAATGCACAAGATAATACTTGCAAAGATAAGCGTTAAGAAATAAAAACCTTTTTAAACCTCTTTTTAGTCCATAGGTTTCATGTTAGAAAATATACGTAAACGAACAAAAGTTATAGCAGCATCAGCATTAGTTTTAGCTGCTGGAAGCTCTTTAGGGTATTTATATTATCGCTCAATGTCAAGAAGAGAGCAGGAGATGAGAATTTTTGATAGTTTTGATAAAGATGTTGTTTCAAAAGAAGTGAAATACCATTTTGCCAATGAAATAAAAGCAGATGTAATTTATAGGCAAAAAGAAGGCAAGAAAAGTTTATTCCTTAAATTATTGGATGATCCAAATGGTTTGTTAGTAGGATGTACTAAAAATGAATTGCTGATAGGAGATGCTCAAAAAGAAGACTCTCCTGCAGGTTCTACTTATTATGTAGAATTAGATAAAAATAGAATAAACTACAGGGAAATACATGCAACATTTCAATTTTTTGAGCCTATTTTTAATAAAAGCGTTGATGCAAGCATAGAAGTTAGAATTCACATGGTTAAAGTAGGAGAAGAGTATAAGGATATTGTTGAGGTTAAAACAGCAGGCAGCAGAGCTTTGCAGGAATTTATTGATATGAATGATAAAGAGATAGAAGGTGCAGTTATTAATAAAATGCCAGAAATAGACAGGATTCTTTCAGTAGATGATCTTGTAGAAAATTTAATCAATCTGAAAAAATAGTTTTTTATTTCTTTCTGTTATAGCCATATTATGGACAAAAACATTAAGATAAAAGATTTAAGCTTGTATCTTAAAAAAGAAAAAACTCTTGTAATAGGAGATATACACTTAGGTTATGAAGAAGCAATGATCAGTCAGGGAGTATTATTTCCTAAATTTCAATTTAAAGAAACATTAAGCAGGCTGGTAAAAATACTGGATAAGTTGGATGTCAAAAAAATAGTTATCACAGGGGACTTAAAGCATGAATTTGGAAGGATATTAAAGACAGAATGGTCTGATGTTCTGGACTTTTTGGATTTCTTGTTAAAAAAATATGAAGTAATAGTGTTAAAAGGAAACCATGATCCTTTTTTGGAGTTTATTGCAGAGAAAAAAAACATAAGCTTAAGGCCTTATTATAAAGTAAATGATATTTTTATATGCCATGGGGATAAAATATTGGATAATCTGGATTTTCACAGTTCAAAAATAATAATTATAGGGCATGAGCATCCGGCAGTTTCAGTCTCGGAAAATAATAGAAAAGAAACTTTCAAGTGTTTTTTAGTTGGAAAATATAAAAACAAGGAATTAATAGTAATGCCTAGCTTCAATGTTCTTACAGAAGGCTCAGATATCTTAAGAAATGAAATATTAAGCCCGTTCTTAAAGCAGGATATTGATGATTTTGAAGTTTATGTAATAGCAGACAAGGTTTATAGTTTTGGAAAGTTAAAAAACATTAAACAAAAAGACTTTTAAACATTTGTTTTTACTGTACATAGATGAAATTTATAGTTGCATCAGACAATGGTATTTGGGTGAAAGCTCAAGATCAAGTAGAAATACCAGGTTTAAGAAAACAAATGCTGGAAGCAGATGTTTGCATTTCTGACTTGGATGATACTGACGCAAAATCTCCAGCTAAAGAAATAGGGATTTATAATAATTTACTTAGCAGAAGAATCTTTAATCCAAGATATATTTTTTGGGGATTAAAAGGATTAATAAAATATATAAAATTAGAAAAAAATGCAGAATCTGAATGCTGGAAAGAGTATATTAAATTATTTTTAAGAGACCCAAAAGAACTTAGTAAGATAAAAAGTGGTATTGAAGGAAAGATTAGAAAACTAGCTATTCCAGGAGTTAAAGAATTATATGGTTTATTGCCTAATGCCTATAAAGTATATTTTAGCAGAAACATTATTGAGGTTCTAAGTGCTTTTAGTGCTTATTTTGGTTTTAATGAATTTCATGCAGAGGTATTTGATAAACAAATAGAAACCCAAAGATTTGTGGAAAGAGATCTAGAATCAAAAGAAAAAAAGCCATTTACCAGATATATGGTGAGGGGAGATTCTGTTGAAGACGAAAGTGTTTTAGAAGTGCTGGATTTTTATGTAAAAAAAGAAAAAATAGAATATGTTGTGAGCTGCTTTAGAACAACAAAAGAGAAAGAAAATCCAAGATTTACTATAAATGTTGGTAGTTCTGATATAGGTTTAGTTCATTTATTAAATTAGTTTGTTTTATTCTTAAAAAACAAAAAGACTTTTAAACATTCTAAAAACATCAAAAGTTATGAAAGACAACAAGCCTTACATTGTAATTGCCCAGACCCATCAAAAAGATTTGGATGAAATAGCATCTAGAAGAAGCCAAAGATATAGAAATCATGTAGTCTTTGTAAGCCAGCCTGAAGAAGCTTTATCTGAAGTCATGTTAAATCCTGTTGATATAGTCATCACAGGCCAGTATTTTTATGAAAATGATTTTGTACCTGGCAAACCATTTTTAAATGTAGTTTATTCAAAAGATGTAAACTCTATTTTAAAACGCTATGTTGCTCCATGCTTTGGACCTTATACAGGTACAAGGCTTTCAGAACAAATTAGCAGTGTTAAGCCAGAAGTTCTTGTTCTCAGATATAGCTCTGAGCCTGGTGAAATAGGGGATATAGCTGGTGAAATAGAAAAGTCTTATGGGTTAGATGCTTTGGTAAGGTTCATAGATTCAGAAAAACTATGCAAGATATTTGAAAAAAAAGATTGGGAAAATATTAGAACAGCATTTCCAGAGATTAGGTTTTATAGAAATTTTTTCAAGAATAAAAAGCCGGACTTATTTTCTGAAATAAACTCAATAGCAAGAGAGATTATGTGTGAAATGGTGAACTACCAATCATTGAAATGATTGGCTTCAGAACTTAATCTTCTTTTTTCTTCTTTTAGGCTATATCATCTCTTATTGATTAAATAATAAAATCCAACTATTAACAAAAGTAAAATAAAAAGTGCAGTAATAAGGCTTCCTGAGCCTATTCCTTGGTTGTTAATTACTTCTATATTTTCTTCTTTTCCTATTATCTCTTTGATGTTTTCTATAACTGCAGGTTCTTCTGTTATTTCTTCTGGATTAATATTCTCTTTTTGGCTAAAACATCCCAAATTGCTGCAGTTATCACCGCATTCACATCCTTGGCAATCCACTTTTATATCTGCTTCTATTGAATTTTCTTCTATTCTTCTGACTTCTATTTTGACTTTGTTAATTGTTTTTTCCTTGCTCCTTCCAAATATATTTATTTCATTGTTAACACAGATCAAGGCCTTGTCTTTTGTAAGGTCTATTAAAGTAATATTTCTGCCTTCATTAGTGTAACTCTGATTCTTAGATAAGCTTACTCTTTCAGCATATGCAAAAGGCATTATCAGTAAAAGCACCAATATTATCATTATTCTCATAGTATATACCAAAACCGCAGGTTTTTTAAAATTTACCGAAAAAGTTTATATATAAACAGTTGTTTTTTAGTTTATGAAACAGGTAATTCTAGTTCGGAAGGACTTAAGTATGAAACCTGGGAAGTCTATGGCCCAGGCAATGCATGCAGCTGTTGAAGCCACATTAAAAACATTAAAAGATAGCAAAGAAAAAGTAAAAGAGTGGAGAGAGGAAGGCATGAAAAAGATAGTCTTAAGGGTTGATTCAGAAAAAGAGCTTTTAAGATATAATCAGATGGCAAAAGATTCAGGTTTAATTACAGCTTTAATAACTGATGCAGGAAAAACTTTCTTTAAAGAGCCAACAAGAACTTGCTTGGCAATAGGTCCTGATAAAGATGAAAAAATAGACAAGATTACTGGCAAATTAAAATTAATAAGCTGAATTTAATGGAAGAAGGGGTGTATTTATGGAGAGGTATTAAATTAGTAGTAGTTAATACAGAAACTTCTTCTTTTTGCTATGTTTTAGACCAGATTCCATTTTCTGATGATTTAAAAAGAGAATTTATGCTTAATCTAACTGAAGATCAAAAAAGTATTAAAAAATTAGGTGAGTTAAGTGATTTAGCAAGTTTTTAAAAAAGCAGGAATAGATGTGTTATGATTTCTGTTGCAAAAGGAACAACTACTGAAATTTATTAAAGAATTAGCTAAGTTATGTGAGGTAGTTATTGACATTGAGGGGGACTACTATCTTCGAAAAATAATTAAATCTGAGAATTTAATTTTTTTATTATTCCTCTTAAGAAAACATTAAATTCTTTTACAAATTTAGGAAAACCCTTATCTAAGGGAATTAACATTAAAGCTTCTTCTTCCCCTAAAATCAGCTCATCATTGAGTTGAGTTTCTTTATTTTTTATGTTTTGTTCATATTTTTCAAATTTCAACATATCAGTTATCTTTTCTATTATTTCTTTCTTAAATTCATTCAGGTCTAATTTTTCTTTTCTTATTATTAAGAACACATCAACAAAATCTCTTACTTTAATTCCTCTCCTAGTCAATATTGCTCTTACTTTTTCAATAAGAATTTCTTTTAAATCATAGGCTTTAATCTTTATTGGCTTCAAAAGAATATCTGCATCTTCATAAGCAATAAAAGAAAAATCTTTTTCAAAATTCTTGGGAATAATAAATTTTACATCTATCTCATTTATAGGATAATTTAACTTTTCAATATGGTTCACTTGAATTTTAACAAATGTTTCTTTTTCTAATTCCTTGGGGTCATACCAAATCTTAAAAGTTACAAATGCGTTGCTCCCCCCAAATTGAAAATATCTTTTATTTTCTTTTTTCATTTTAAAATCTAAACTTAACTTTTTAGCTATAACTTCAATTAGTTCCCCAAGTTTGTTAATTTTTTCAGACATACTTTCTCTAATCTTACTTCTTGATTTTCCAGCAAAGTCTTTTTGATTTAAATAGGTAAAGTCCATATCTTCTGAAAATCTATAATAACCTAAATAGCATTTTGTTAAACAAGTGCCGCCTTTGAAGGCATAATTTTGTGAAAAATCCTTATCTTGAACTAAATAGTAAAGAATTTTGCTAAGATGAATATCCTTTTCTATCAAATCTCTCCTTAATATATTCAATCTTTTTGAAATAAAGTCTATTAACACTTTATCTATCATTTTAATCCCTTGGCAATATTCATAACTCTTTTATTATAGTTTTTTGCATATTTTAGCAGTTTTGTTTTTGACAATTCTTCAGCTATTTCTTCAAATTCTTCTTTAATATAATGTTTTAAGTATAGCAAATCAAGCAAAGTCTTTTCTGAATCTGAATAATTAAACTTTTTCTTTATAACACCAAATAAAAACATTTTTGAAGACAACTTATAAAATTTTGTTTTTCTGCCCATTATGCTTATTGGCTTGGCTCTAAAGATTTTATCATTAATTATATAATCAATTGTAAAGTATTCATGAGTTAAATTGTTGAATTTCAAGCCAGTTTCTAAACCAAAATACCAGTTTTTAACTCCTTTGATTTTCAGTGCTTCTTTTAAAATTTCAAAATAATTCATTTCAGACTTGCCCCACTTCCTCTCTTCAGTAGAATAAACATAGAATATTCCCCTAAATATCCTTGCAATATACTTATTGCGAAGTAGATATTTTATTGTTGAAAGATACTCAAGAGAAAGCCTTCTACAATAATCCTTTATTTCGTTTGATATGATAAACTTTTTATTGTCTCTTGCTAACTTTTCTACAATCAATTTAAGCGTCATTTTTCTCCCATAATGTAATATCATAAAGATACATAAATTGTAACCTTTTAATACTTATAAATCTATCTATTTTCAGTATGTGTTTAGCTCATCTCAAAAACGCAAAATATGGACTTTCTGTAAGGTTAATTTTTCTTACAAAAAGTTAAAATGCGCATATGAACCTTATAAAGGCAAAATAGATTTTAGCAAATAAACACAAAAATTCAATAAATTTATATATATCATATTTTTAAAAATCTCTGAGGACGGCCATAGCGATCGGGTCCTACCAGATCCCATTTCGAACTCTGAAGTCAAACCGATCCACGTTCCAAGGTGTACTGTTCTTTGAATGGGAAACTTGGTTAGCTGTCCCTTTTAATACTAAAAAATGAAAGTAAATCTTTACGGAAAAGTAATTGAAGGAGAGCAGTTCTATAATAGTTATTTAGCCATAGCTTTGAAAAATTCTCAAAGCAATGGATACAAGCCTTTATTCATGCCTGGTTTAATAGAAGCAAGAATAAATGCTGAAGAAGGCTCAGAATTATTAAAAAATTGGTTTTCTACTCCAAGCATAAGGGCAACTGGAAGAACAAAAAAAGGAAATAAAGTATAGATAATTCTAATGATTGTAGCAACATTTAATAAGTAGAATTCTATTAATCTTATATGAAAAAAAGAGGAAGAACAAATATTCCAAGGGAAGTTTTAGAGCATTATAGACTTCAGTCTATTGCTTTAAAAAAGAAAGGCTGGAAAATTGATGAGATAGCTGAAGCGTTTGGTGTTCATAGATGTAGCGTTTCGCATTGGCATACTAAAGCAAAACGATACGGAAAAGAAAGTTTGAAAATGAGAAAAGCAAGGGGAGCAGAGTCGAAATTAACCAAGGAAGATAAAAAGCAGATTATTTCTTGGCTGAAGAAATCTGCAATGGAGTTTGGATTTGAAACTCCACTGTGGGATTGCAAGAGAATACAGAGGATGATTAAACAGAAACTGAAAAAAGATATTGCAATCTCTAATTTATGGGAAAATTTACGGAAATGGAATCTTACTCCGCAAAAACCTGAGAAAGTAGCTATTGAAAAGAATCAAAGAAAAGTGAATAAATGGTTAAGAGAA
>JACPNF010000040.1 GCA_016185635.1 Candidatus Woesearchaeota archaeon | reverse complement strand
CAAGAGAGAAGAAGCTCTATTGCCTTATTGAATAGAACTCGGTTTCTAACCGATTCTATTTGTGGGTTGAGCCGAATATTCGGCTTTCCCATTTAATTTAAATTAGATTTGATTATTATTTAATTTTTGGATGGAGCCTGGCTCTAGCATAGGTAAATAATAATTTTGTTTCTCATTTTGCTTTACTTAGATAAGCTAAACACGTACTAAAAAACGTAAGTTTTATATAGCATTTCATACTACATTTATGTAGTACGGTAGCGATATGGTTTATTTTACAGATATCGAGCCAAGTGAACATTATCTTGAAAATCATGCTCACGATGTCCCTTGGGATAAAGTCGTGGAAATCATATTTAAGACAAAAAATCCTCGAAAGAAAGGAACAAAATTCGAAATTGAAGATGACAATTACTACCTTTTGTTTGAGATTAAAGATAATATCCTGTATGTCATCAATGCAAAGAAGGTGAGGTAAAAATGAAATGCCCTAAATGTGGAAATCAATTGAAAAAAGTTGAAATTGTTGTACATGGAGCTACACAAAAAGTTGTAAGTTATCAATGTGCTAATTGTGATTACTTTGAATTTGAACCAGTATCCTCGAAGAAAGTGCTTGATGAATTGAGATCTGGTCCTCTAAAAATAAGACAAAAAATCGTGAAATTGTCTGGTGAACGGCTTGGAATATATTTCAACAGCAATGTTGTAAGTAGCTTGGATTTAAAAAAAGGAGAGGAGATTTTGCTCTCTGTTCCAGATAAAAAGCACATTGTTCTTGAAATACGGGAATAAAGCTGTCACCTAAATAACTAATAGTACTTTTATTAAAGATTTATGGAGCTTGGCTGAAAAATAGTTGTTGGAAAAAACAAGCATAAAACCCAATTCTAGTAAAAATATATAAATTCCAGTTGTTTCTAAGTATTAAATGGTATTTAAAAAAGAGGAAGCAATAGTAGTTGGATTAGCAATTTTCATATTTTTAGCATTCATATTCTTTGTAAAGCCGTCTTTTATAGGGGATGTTATTCTTGAGCCTTCAAGTTATGTTTATGATAATTCATTGATAAACTTGTCCAATAATGAAATTAAATTAATACCAACTATAACTACAAATACTGCATCAACAACTAAACAAACAAGTTTACAAGTTACAGCAGCTGTTTATGAAGGAAACGACAAGCTTGACAAGGTAAACTCTCTTGAACATGGTGATATAAATGTTGTTGCAAATAATAATCTTACTATTACTTTGTCTGGAAATTTTATTGACAACGATGTAATATCAGTTTATGTTAAGCATAACAAGCAAACAGATATAAAATTATGCGATTCAAGCGAGGGATGCTCAAGAACATATGCTACAGCTAACTATAACGGCAATCCTTCATGGATAAACTTTACAGTATCTAATTCAAATTCAAAAAACAATTTTAACTTAATAACTGTTTCAGAAAATGCAAAAATAGATTATGTTTATGCAACTCATTTTGAAACTACTACAAACACAACTACTACAGTAACATATCCTGCTTCTGCATCAATTGAAACTCAGGACATCCAGCCATCAAACATAAGCAGGTTTGACTATGTAAATTATACACACACATTAAATAACCAGACTATTAATTATTTTTATTCAACTGATTCTGGAAGTACTTGGATTGCTATAACAGCCAAAAATATTTCCTCAGTAAATATTACAAAAATAAAGATAAAAGCTGCTTTAAGTTCTGATAGTCATTCTACACCCGTAATTAACAGTTTGACCCTTATATATACAGAAGTAATCCAGGAAATTCAGAATAACTCTTCAAATCAAACACAGCCACAAGATAATTCAACTCAGCCAGGTAATCAAACTAATACTACTCAACCGCAGGATAATTCAACTTTGCCAGGTAATCAAACCAATTCGACAGAGCAGCAAAATAATAGTGCTGGAACTCCTCCAGGTGGTGGATCAGAAAGTTCTGGTGGCAGAAGTTCTAAAGGATCTATAAGTAGTTCTAGCGAAGGAAATAATGCTCCTTCTTCAAGTGTTCCAAGGCAATTGGAAATAAAACAAGCACTACCAGTTAAGGAAGAACAAAAAGAAATAAAGCTATTTGAAGAACCTGAAAATCCCAAGAATCTTAAAAAAGATACAAATGATTTTGTAAGCGGAAATGTTGTATATGATCTTGGGTCTAAAAAATTGATTGGTTTATATACTTTTATTGGAATATTAACCTTTTCTTATTTGATTTATCATTTTAAGGTCAAAAAAGCTTATTCTAAAACGAAAAAGTTTAAAAAGTAATAATTTGAAGTAAAATTAAAAGGTGAATTTATGGTAACTGGTGAAGAACTAACAAAAACAATTAATGAATTAATGTCCAAGCCTGAACAGATAAGAAATATTTGTACCTCAGCCCATATTGATAGTTTTACTTGTTAGTAATAACAAGTTTACCAATAGCATGGGAAATGTGTGCATCCAAGTTCTAGGCTTTTATTAGAAAATGGTGAAGTAATTAGTGCAAAAGACTTATTTAGTTTAGCTCAGTCAAAAGGCATTAAATTTGAAGAAAAAGAAGATCAAATTATTTATGATATTAGAAATTTAAATTTGGAAGTTCCTTCTTTAAATAAAGAAACTGGAAAAATAGAAATTAAACATTTAGAACTTGCCTGGAAATTAAAAGGTGGAAAATTAATTAATTTAAGATTAAAAAATAATAATAGTATATCTACAACACCAGAGCACAAATATATAATTTATAAAAATAATAATTTTATTAAAATAAAAGCCTGCGAACTTAAACTAAGAGATAAAATAGTTTGTTTAAGTAAGTGGATAAATTTGAAAAACAATTTATTTATAGAAATACAAAATTCAGATGGTACAATTTCTTTACTTAAAAAAGAAATTTCGGATAAATATTTAGAATTTGTAGAAATAATTTCTATCCACGAAGACAATGCTGATTTTGTTTATGATTTTACAGTAAAGGACAACCATAATTTTGTAGCTGAAGGAATGTTTATCAGCAATACGACGTTTTCAGACAATTTATTATTAGGTGCAGGCATGATCTCTGAAGATTTGGCTGGCAAGCAACTGTCTTTAGATTTTCACGAGGATGAAAAAGAAAGAGGAATTACCATAGATGCTGCGAATGTTTCCATGGTTCATGACGGTCCAGACGGGAAATTATATCTAATAAATTTGATTGATACTCCAGGACATGTTGATTTTGGCGGAGATGTTACAAGAGCCATGAGAGCTATTGATGGTTCAATATTATTAGTTGATGCTGTAGAAGGAATAATGCCCCAGACAGAAACTGTATTAAAACAAGCATTAAGGGAAAGGGTAAAGCCAGTCTTGTTCATAAACAAGGTTGACAGGCTGATAAAAGAAGTTAAATTAACTCCTGAAAAAATGCAGGAAACTTTCCTGAATATCATAGCTGAAGTAAACAAGTTAATACAAAGAATTGCCCCTGATGAATTCAAAAAAAAGTGGCAGGTAAATGTTCAGGAAGGTTCTGTAGCATTCGGCTCTGCAATACATAAATGGGCCTTGAGCTTTCCGTACATGCAGCAATACAATCTTTCTTTCAAGGATGTAATTGAAGCTTATGAAAAAGATACTTACAAAGAGCTTGCTAAAAAAGCTCCTCTGCATAAAGTTGTCTTGAACATGTCAATTAAGAATCATCCAAATCCAAAAGAAGCGCAGGCTTACAGAATACCAAAGATATGGCACGGTGAATTAGAAAGTGAGGAAGGAAAATCATTGTTGAATTGTGATCCTAACGGCCCGACTGTTTTTATTGTAACTAAAATTGTTATAGACAAGCATGCAGGAGAAGTTGCTGCAGGAAGATTATTCTCTGGCACAATAGTTCCTGGACAGGAAGTCTATATGAACATGGCAAAAAGAAGAATAAGGCTGCAGCAGGTTAGCATTTACAGAGGTGCGCAGAGAACCCAGATTGAAAAGGGTGTGGCAGGAAATATCTTGGGAATAGTTGGATTAAAAGATGTTTTTGCTGGCGAAACAGTTTCTACAAACCCTATGCAGCCTTTTGAAGCTATAAAGCATATTTTTGAGCCTGTAATTACAAAGTCAATTGAAGCTAAGAAATCATCAGACCTGCCAAAATTAATTGAAGTTCTGAAGCAGGTAAACAAGGAAGTTCCTGAAATTCAGATAGAAATTAATGAAGAAACAGGTGAAAATTTAATTCATGGAATGGGAGAACTGCACTTGGAAGTTATAGAAAACAGAATAAAAACAGAAAAGGGGCTTGATGTTGTTACAAGTCCACCTATTGTTGTCTACAGGGAAACTATTCTTAAAAAATCTCCTGAAGTTGAGGGAAAAAGCCCGAACAAGCACAATAAGTTTTATGTCACTGTAGAGCCTTTGCCAGATAATATATCTAATGCAATAAAAGACGGAGAAATAGAAGAAACAAGAATAAAGAAAAAAGACCAGGCCATTGTTGACAAGTTTGTAAAATATGGCATTGATGCAAAAGAAGCGAGAAAAATAAAGGAAATTTTCAAGGGAAACATTTTGGTTGACATGACAAGAGGTATAGTCCATATTGGAGAAGTTATTGAAATGGTAATGGATGGATTTGAACAGGTAATGAAAGAAGGCCCTTTGGCAAGAGAGCCTTGCACAAAGCTTAGGATTAATTTGAATGATACAAAACTGCATGAAGATGCAATTCACAGAGGTCCAGCACAAGTGCTTCCAGCAGTAAGAAGCGCTATAAAAGAAGCTATAATGAGTGCCAATCCTGTAATATTTGAGCCTTTGCATATACTGCAAATCGAAAGCCCGTCCCAGCATTTGGGAGACATAACAAAATTAGTGCAAAACAAAAGAGGGCAGATGTTAGAGATAGAACAGGATGAAACCCAGACTTCTATGAAAATTAAGCTGCCTGTTGCTGAAAGTTTTGGATTTGCAAGTGAATTAAGAAGCGCAACAAGCGGTCGTGGCGTTCAGTCGATGGTTGACCAGGTTTTTGAAAAACTAACAAATGATCTCCAAAACAAAGTTATAAGGCAGATAAGGGAAAGAAAAGGTCTTAAGCTTGACGAGGCTTCTACAGGATAGATTAAAATGACTAAACCTCTAGAAAAAATTGCTGAAGAAAGAGCAAGGCTAAAGCAAGAAATAATTGGAAATCATCAGATACTTATTTGTAGTTACAACGTAGATGTTTTCGGTATTAAATCTGGAGTTTTTCTTATTGATGAAAATGGAAAGCCTGTAAATAATTATGCTAAGTACCTAAAGGATTATAATGAACTTAAAGCTCTTGTTGAGTCATTTACAGAAAGATTCGGTATAGATAAAGCTGTTGAAGAAGTAAAGGAAGAATTAAAAAAACCTGCTCCAAATTACTGGCAATTAAAAGCTTTAGGAAAATTAAAATAATTATCCCAAAAACTAAATTCTTATAAATTATTTTTAATGCTATATTTGCATGTCTGTTGTTGAAATTCTGGAAAAAAGAAAAAGGCAGTTTCCAATAAGTTTTGAAGTTATTCCTCCAGAAAGAGGAGGCAGCATTTCTTCAGTTATGTCAGTTGTAGAAGAACTAATCAAATACAATCCTATGTTTATAGATGTTACAAGCCATCCGCCTAAAATTAAAGACAGCAAAAAAGCAAAGAGGCAGAGTCCTGGAACATTGCCTATTTGTACGCTTATCCAGGAAAGATATAAAGTTCCTGCAGTTCCTCATGTTTTATGTAATGGATTTACGAGAGAAGAAACTGAGGACTTATTAATTGATTTAAGCTATGCTGGAATAGATAATGTTATGGCTTTGCAGGGAGATGATCCTGGGTATGAGAAGCATGTTCCAGAAGGAAGAAGCGTTAATAAATATGCATCTGATTTAGTAAGGCAGATACAAAACATGAACAAAGGAGTTTTTTTAGATGACTTAAAAGGAGAACCAACCAAGTTCCATATAGGTGTTGCAGGGTATCCTGAGAAGCATTTTCAGGCTCCTAACTTTGAAACTGATATTAAATTTTTAAAAGAAAAGGTTGATGCTGGTGCTGAGTATATAGTTACCCAGTTTTTTTATGGCAATGAGTATTACTTTAGATTTGTTGAATTGTGTAGAAAGGCAGGAATTAATGTTCCTATCTTTCCCGGATTAAAAGTTTTAACAACAAAAAAACAGCTAAAAAGCCTGCCAGAAAGATTTCATCTTAAAATACCAGAAGAACTTGAGTTTTTAGTCAATAATGTTGATGATGATAAAGTTAAGGAAGTTGGAGCAAAATGGGTTGCAGATCAGACACTTGAATTATTAAAAAATGGAATTCCATCAGTCCATTTTTATGTTATGCAGAGCGCTAATCCAATTAAGATGATGATGGAGTACTTAAAAAGAGTTTAGCATGCTCTTTCTGTTTCTGGCCTTATTAAATCAGTCTTGCATTCATTGAAATCAGTGCAGTTTCTTGACTGTTTATTGTTAATGCATTCCAGCCATTCTGTGCATATCCATACTTCTTTGCATTTCTTGCTGCACAAGTCTACTTCTTTGTAGATTTCTGGTATATTGCAGGATATTAATTTTTTATTGTAGTCTATTATTGGGAAAATTTCTATTTTCTCTATCTTAGTATTGTTAATATTTATACTTAGGATCTTTGAGTCAAGCTGATTTAGTTCTTCATTCACAATAATTTTTTCTGTTTTATTATTTATTTGTATTAGAAATTTTTCAATTTTCTCCTGATTATTTAATAGATGTATTTTAAGTTCATTTCCTTCATAGCATGCTTCTTTTATCTTAAAATCAATATTGCTCAAGCAAAAAATGTCTAATGCAGTGTCATCCTCTTCTTTTATTATATCAATTTCTAGGTTGTTTAAGAAAAATATGCTGTAAAAAAAAACTATTAAGAGAATTATTGAAGAAATTACAAAAAATTTTATGTTCATCAAATCTCATCTTGCTTACTGATATATAAACTTAATTTCTGGTGCAATCTCAAAAATAGAAAGGTTTAAATATATGTATGTACGTACATACCCGAGGTGATAATATTATGAAAAGAAAAGTATGGAGAAGCGGGAACAGCTGGGTTGTTACAATCCCATCTGAATTTGTTGAAAAGTTCAATATAATGGAAAAAAGCCTTGTAGATTTTGATATTAAGGATGTTTTTGAGGAAACAGAAAAAATGTTTGAAAATTTTTTTAATTCAGATATTCTAAGTCAAATAGGAAACAGAAGCCTAAAAAAGCATTTCAGGCAGCCCCTCGCTGACTTAAGAGAAACTAATGATAATTTTATAGTTTCCATAGAAATCCCTGGAGTAAGCAAAAAAGATATTCAATTAAATGTAACAGACAACAGCATATCAGTAAAAGTAGAAGACAATTCAGAATCAGAAATCAAAGATGAAACAAAGGGATTTCTAAAGTCTGAGAGAATTTATAATAGTTTTTACAGGTCAATTAATCTTCCTTCAAGAATTATTCCCGAAAGCTCCAAAGCTAACTATAATAATGGTATTTTGGAAATAGTTCTGCCAAAGTATAAAGGAACAAAACTTGCAGAGAAAAAGATACAAATAGAATAATATGGTAAAGAAAGAAATAAACCTAAAAGAAATAAAAGAACCTGTCTCAAACGAGCTGGAAGAAAACAAGAAGATAGCTGAAGAAAGACTGAATCAATTAAAATATCTGCAGGCAGATTTTGACAATTACAGAAAAAAGTTTGAAAAAGAAAAAATTGATGTAATAAGACTTGCAAATGAAAACTTGATTAAAGAACTGATTGTTATACTAGAAGATCTTGGCAGGTCTCTAAACCAGATTAATGATGAAAAAACAAGGCACGGTTTAAATATGATACACGATAACTTTTTGAATATTTTAAGAAAACATGGATTAAAAGAAATTGAGGCAGTTGGAAAAAAATTTGATTATAAACTTCATGAAGCTGTTACGAAAGAACAATCAGAAATTGATGATGGATTGATTTTGGAAGAAATACAAAAGGGTTATATACTGAATGGGAAGGTTATAAAACCTTCACTTGTTAAAGTTTCAGTTAAAAAAATAATAGAAGAAATTAAACAATAATATTTACGGGGGATCAAAATGGCAAAAGAAAAAATTTTAGGCGTGGATTTAGGAACTTCTAATTCAGAAGCAGCTGTAATGTTAGGTGGAAAACCTACAATCATACCTTCTGCTGAAGGCGCAACTGTTGCTGGAAAAATGTTTCCTTCTGTTGTTGCATTTACAAAGGACGGGCAGTTGCTTATAGGAGAGCCTGCAAGGCGTCAGGCAGTTAGCAATCCTGATGGCACAGTCATGGCTGTAAAGAGAAAAATGGGCGCCAATCATAAATACAAAATTCACGGCAAGGAGTATACTCCACAGCAAATTTCTGCTTTCATATTGCAAAAAATAAAAAGAGATGCAGAAGCTTTTTTAGGTGAGGAAATAAAAAAAGCTGTTATTACTGTACCTGCTTATTTTAATGACAACCAAAGAACAGCAACAAAAGATGCAGGAAAAATTGCAGGATTGGAAGTTGTAAGACTTGTTAATGAACCAACAGCTGCCTCCATGGCTTATGGCCTTGACAAAGAAGGAGAACATAAAATCATGGTTTTTGATCTTGGCGGAGGAACTTTAGATGTAACTATAATGGAATTTGGTGACGGCACCTTCACAGTTTTATCAACATCAGGAGATACACAGCTTGGTGGAACTGATATGGACAATGCAGTCATAAACTGGATAATTGAAGAATTCAAAAAACAAGAAGGCATTGACTTAAATAATGATAAGATGGCTGTGCAAAGAGTAAGGGACGCAGCAGAAAAATCCAAGATAGAACTGTCAACTGTGCTTGAAACAGACATAAATCTTCCTTACATAACTGCTGACAAGTCTGGAGCAAAACACCTAACTTTAAAATTAACAAGAGCCAAGCTTGAGAAATTAATTGAACCAATAATAAAGAGATGCATTAATCCTATCGAGCAGGCGCTCAAAGATGCAAACTTGACAAAAGATGGGGTACAAAAAGTTGTCCTTGTGGGCGGGCCTACAAGAATGCCTGTAATACAAAAATTCCTGGAAGAAAAAATTGGAAAGAAAGTAGAAAAAAGTATAGATCCTATGGAATGTGTTGCAGCTGGCGCAGCAATACAAGGCGGAATACTTTCAGGTGATGTAAAAGATTTGGTTTTGTTGGACGTTACTCCATTAACATTGGGAATAGAAACTTTAGGCAGTGTAAGAACAGCCTTAATCGACAGAAATACAACTATACCAACCAAAAAGAGCCAGGTATTTTCAACTGCTGCAGACAACCAGACATCTGTAACAATACACGTACTGCAGGGAGAAAGATCAATGGCTTCAGACAACACAAGCTTAGGACAATTTAATTTAGTAGGAATACCCATAGCACCGAGAGGAATTCCACAGATAGAGGTAACATTTGACATAGATGCTTCTGGGATATTAAACGTGTCTGCAAAAGATTTGGGGACTGGAAAAGAACAAAAAATGACAGTTACTGCTTCAACAAAACTTTCTGATTCTGAAGTGGAAAAAATGGTCAAGAATGCTAAAGAGCATGAAGAGGAAGACAAAAAAAGAAAAGAAGAAACTGAAATATTAAATAATACAGATTCATTAATCTATGCTGCAGAAAAAACCCTTTCTGACCTGCAGGATAAATTAAGCAATGAGCAAAAAACAAATATTGAGTCTGCGATGAAAGAAGCAAAATCAGCATTTGAAACAAAGGATATTGAAAAAATAAAAAAAGAAACTGAAAACCTTCAAAAGGCTATACAGGAAGCAAGCACTTCAATTTACCAGAAAGCTGCGCAGGAATCCAAAAAAGAGCATCATGAAAAAAAAGAAAATAAAAAAAATGCTGATGAAAAAGTTGTTGATGCTGATTTTAAGGTCGAGGATGAAAAATAAGCCCTCCATCTTTATCAAACAATGGCAAAAAAGGATTATTATGAACTGCTTGGGGTAAATAAAAATGCTTCACAGGAAGAAATAAAAAAGGCTTTCAGGACATTGGCAAAAAAATACCATCCTGACATCAACAAGGATAAAGGCTCTGAAGAAAAATTCAAGGAAATTAATGAGGCCTTTCAGGTCTTAAATGACGAGCAGAAAAGGTCGCAGTACAACCAGTTTGGGCATGAGGCATTCAGCTCGCAGGACTTTTCTGGATTTCAGGATTTTAGTTTTGATGATATTTTAAGAAACTTTGGTTTTAGTGATTTCTTTGGGTCTTTCTCAAATTTTTCAAGGTCAGGAAGAAAAAGAAGAAAAGACGGCAGTGACTTAAGGATAGACATTGAAATAAATTTAGAAGATTCTTTTTCAGGATTGACAAAAACCATAGAGTTCCAAAAACTTGAGAAATGTCCTGTTTGTGATGGGGCAGGCGCTAAGAAAGAAGATTTGAAAACATGTGAAACATGTAACGGCTCTGGTGAAACAAAAAAATCACAAAGAACTCCTTTTGGCCAGTTTATTAGTGTATCTACTTGTAGTAAATGTGGAGGCATTGGAAAGTCAGTAAAGAAATATTGCAGTAAATGTGAAGGAGAAAGTAAGATAAGAAGAACAAAAAAAATAGAGATTAAAATTCCAAAAGGAATAGAAAATGAGCAGTACTTAAAATTAAATGAACAAGGTGAGGAAGGAGAGAATGGGGGCTATTCTGGAGATTTGTTTGTTGTTGTTCATATCAAGGAGCATGATATCTTTGATAGAAAAGGTGCTGATTTATTCTGCAAATCAACAATAAATTTGGACATAGCCATTTTAGGTGGAGAAATTAAAGTAAATTCATTAAATGGAACATCTAAACTAAAAATTCCTGCTGGGACACAAAGTCATACTGTTTTTAGATTGAAAGAGCAAGGTATGCCTTACTTAGATTCAGATAATTTCGGAGATCTGTTTGTTAAGGTAATCGTGAATATTCCAAAAAAAGTTTCAAAAGAGTATAAAGAATTAATAAGCAAGATATTTTCTAGAGAACATTCTGAAACAGAAAAAGGATTTTTTGACAAAATAAAGGATTATATCTAAATTATTGTTCTCAAATATTTAAAGAATATTAAATTTAAAATGTTTTATATGATTTAACAATATGCTTACTTAGGTTCTATAAGCTCATCATCACTCCTATCTTCATAAGGTATAACTGTTGTGTCAAGAAAATCGCCTAATTTGACAGAATCAAATATTTCCCTGCTTACAAATATTTCCCTGCTTTTGACTAGACCATTAACATATTGCTTAAACTGGATCGTATAATCCTCATCATCCTTTAAGCTTATCTTCTTATATACCCAAGAAGTCCTGCCATCAGTTTTTACTGGAATATGCATTGTAACTTCATATATCCTCTCAGGGGAATGTTTTTTCTTTGTTATTGTTCCAGAATAAATAGTCGGAATATTTTCATTAAATATTGAAGCTCCAAATAAGGCACCCAGCCCAAAACTTACTGCTAAAAGTCCAATATTTAACATCTCTTTTACCAGCTTGTCTAGACTTCTTCTCTTAATTCCAGTCATTTTACCTATAAGTTTAGCAATAATTTATAAATTTTTCTGATATATTTCTTGAACTATGTGCGGAATAGCTGGATTTAATTTTGAGGATAAAAAACTGCTCAGGAGCATGTGCGATAGCATTAGTCATAGAGGTCCTGATGATTCTGGATATTATACTGACAAAAATATCAGTATTGGAAACAGAAGGTTAAGTATTATAGACTTAAGCAAGGGAAAGCAGCCTATCCACAATGAAGATGAAACTATCTGGGTTGTTTTTAATGGTGAAATTTATAATTTCAAGGATTTAAAAGATGAACTGGAAAAGTTTGGCCATAAATTTTATACAGATTCTGATACAGAAGTTTTGGTTCATGCTTATGAGCAGTACAAGGAAGATTTTATAAAATTATTAAGGGGTATGTTTGCCTTCTGCATTTATGACAAAAATGAAAATAAATTAATCATAGGAAGAGATCGTGCAGGAAAAAAACCTCTTTATTATCTAAATAATCCAAACAGATTTTTATTTGCTTCTGAACTCAAGGCATTATTATGCGATGAAGAATTAAAAAAAGAAATTAACCAAGAAGCTTTGTACCATTACTTGACTTATGGTTATGTTCCAACTCCTTTAAGCATTTTGAAAGGCATTAAGAAACTTGAGCCTGGACATTATTTGGTTTTGAAAGATAAGCAGATAACAATTGAAAAATACTGGGATATTAATTATAATGAAATTAAAGGCACTGAAGATTATTTCAAGAAAAGAGTTTATGAAATACTAAAAGACAGTGTTAAAGCAAGACTTGTTAGTGATGTTCCTTTGGGGGCTTTATTGTCAGGAGGCATAGACTCAAGCACAATTGTTGGATTAATGTCACAATTAACTGACAATGTAAAGACATTTTCTGTTGGTTTTAATGAAAAGGATTTTGATGAATTAAAATATGCAAGAATTGTAAGCGAGAAATTCAATACAGACCACAAAGAGTTTATTGTGAATGCTGATTTAATAAAAGATATACCTATGATCGCATGGCATCTTGATGAGCCTTTTGTTGACCCTTCTGCTTTGCCCACTTATTATGTGTCAAAGATTGCAAGACAGCATGTAAAAGTTGTATTAAGCGGTGACGGAGGAGATGAATTATTCGCAGGATATACAAGGTATGAACCATGGGCTCAAGATAAAGCATTAAAGTATTATAGTGTAGTTCCTGGATTTTTGAGGAAAGGTTTCGGAAGTTTTTTTGGCAGTTTGCAGAATAAAACAGGTAACCCATTTTATCGAAAAGCTAAAAAAGTTTCTGATTTAAGCAGCTTAAACAAAGAAGAGCAGTGGCTGTCTAAATTAAACTTGTTTAATGAAAATGAAAAAAAAGAGCTTTACATTAATAAACATGAACTGACAGATTCTTATAAAGTCTTGGATTTTCATTTCAAGAACTGCAATTCTGGAAATATTTTAAACAGAAAGCTATATGCTGATTTTAAGACTTTTTTACTGGATGATGGCCTGCATAAGGTTGACAGGATGAGCTCTGCTGTTTCTCTGGAAGTAAGAAGCCCTTTTTTAGATCATTATGTTATTGATTTTGCTTCAAGCATTCCTGCCAGCTTAAAGATTAAGAAGGGAATTAAAAAATACATCCTAAAGAAAGCTGTTTCTGATTTGCTTCCTAAAGAAATCATGGAAAGAGAAAAGCAGGGTTTTGATGTTCCTATAAAATACTGGATTAAAAGTGAATTAAAAAATCTGGTCAATACTAATTTAATTAAGGACATTAAAACCAGGAATTATTTCAGCAGCGAGTATGTAAAGAAGATTATTAATGAACATAATGAAGGCAAAAGAGACAATTCAAGAAGAGTCTGGGCTTTGCTGATGTTTGAGCTTTGGAACAAGATTTATATGGATGGAACTGATTTTAAGAAGATTAAATTTTAAAGTTATTTAAAAATGGAAAAGCAAATTTATTGTGGAAAGGCTGAAGGTTTTTTTGATTATTTTACCCTTTGGGATAGATTTCGTAAATTAAGAGATGCAGGTCAGTTGGATATGAGGAATGTTCTTGGTATTCCATATAACGATGAAAAAGATATATATGTAATTAATCATCTATATCCTTTTGGCGTTACTTTTTGTGCTCATTTTGAAGGTTGGGATGAAAAGAAAAGAGTTTCAGAAAAAGTATCAATATGGCTGTTTGGCAATAATATAAGTATTGGAAGAGTTGAAAAAATAATTCTAGAAGAAGCTGAAAAATTCAAGCAAAAAGCTTAAATATATCTGGCTTTTCTTTAAGATATCAGTTGATATTAAGTAGAATCTTCCTCTTTTTTCTTCTTTCGCTCAGACCATAAAGATAACAACTCTTTAACCTTTTCAGGATCAGGGGTTTCCTTCTTTTCTTCTTCTACATACTTGCCTATTCTTTTTTCTTTTGGAATATATTTTCCCCTATGATTATATTTTCTTTTACCACTCCCCATATTAACTTAAATAATTCTTGATTTTATAAATTTAGAGTTTATTATATCTATATACTCCAGAATATGTGTTAAGCTTAATTTAATAGCTTTTCCGAAAACTTTCCGGAAAACCTAAAAAGTTTAAGGCAAAGTATTTAAAAAATAAAAACATTATAATGATATGGAGAACTTTAAAATACCAACAATAGTAAAATGGGCTGGTGGCAAAAAGCAATTAATTGAACAACTAAAAGAATTCTTCCCAGAAAAAATTGATAGATATTTTGAACCTTTTGTTGGTGGGGGAGCAGTCTTATTCTATGTGTTACAAAACTTTAATCCAAAAGAGACAGTAATATCTGATATAAACGAGGAATTAATAAATTGTTATAAAGTAATTAAATATAACGTAGAAGATCTTATTTTAAAATTACAATTCCATAGAAAGCACCATAGTAAAGATTATTATTATAATATAAGAGAACTAAAGCCAGAAATTTTATCAGATATTGAAAGGGCTTCAAGAACAATATACTTAAACAAAACTTGTTTTAATGGACTTTATAGAGTAAATTCTAGAGGACAGTTTAATGTTCCCATTGGTAGCTATAAAAATCCACAGATATTTTCTGAGCAGGAATTAAGATTCATATCTAAGTTATTAAAAAATGTTAAGATTAAGGTTATGTCTTTTGAGAAAATATTGGATTTTGTTAAGCAGGAAGATTTCGTTTATTTTGATCCTCCATATTATCCATTAGAAAAAGGAAAAAGTTTTACAAGTTATACTAAAGAAAAGTTTTTAGAAAAAGAACAGGAAAAATTAAAGGAAATATTCAAAGAATTAAATAAAAAAAGATGTAATGTTATGTTAAGCAATAGCGATACTATCTTCATAAAAAATTTATATAAAGAATTTAATATTAATATTGTAAAAGCAAATAGAATGATTAATTGTGATGCTACAAAAAGAGGAAAGATAAATGAAATTATAATTACCAATTATTTAATTCAAGAAAGATTAGCACCAATTATTCTAAGAAATTAAATCTTACCTTCCACCAATTTGTGTAGCTTTTGAAACTATAACAAAAATTTCTTCTTCATTTAATATAGCTTCTATTAATTCTTTAAAAACTCTTGCAGGATTTTCTGGTGGCGTATTTTTTTCCATTTTTATCATTAATTCTATTAAATGTCCAATAAATTCAACTGAATATTCTCCATATTTATTAAGTTCTTCAAATTCTTTTAATTTTTCATGAGTTGTTTCTTTCAATTCACACATAGCTCTATCTTCTTTACTTTTGAATCCATCAACGCGTTCATACATATCCCCAAGATATTTAATAAATTTTAAAGAAAGCTCTCTATCATGCTCTTTTTTAACTAATATATCTATAACCCAATGAATATGTTTAGGAGTTCTAACTCTTTTGCCTTTTTCTTGATATTTTATTATTATATCTAAATTTGGATTATGTCCTCTGCCCCCAGGAAAAACACCTATTTTAGTTCCATCTTTCATAATAAACTCTTTAAAAGAATGAGCTTTTGTTCCTTTTCCATCTCTTAATGAATATTCCATAAAGATTAGATAAAACAGACATTTTTAAGGGTTTCTGCCAATCTTTAATTTAATAATACAAAAACATCAAAAAGCTTAAATACCTATAGACATCTATTGCTATCTATAGAAAATGAAAATATCAAGCATACAAGTATATGAAGATACTAAACTGAAACTAGAGAGAAAGAAAGCACATCATAGGGAAAGCTATGACTCTGTACTTAAGAGGATTTTAGAAACTGAAAAAATTCCTTCTATGCAGGAAATGTTTGAATACGGAGACAAATTAAAACAAAAGAGGAAGTATAGCACAAAAGAAGTAATAAAAGTAACTCATGAATTAAGAGGCGATAAATGACGCAGTTTATAGATGCTAATGTCATAGTAAAAGCATTTACTGAAAATGAAGACAAGGAAAAATGCAGAATATCCTTATCTGCAAAATTTATTACAAATACTTTATGTCTTGTTGAAGCTTATCACGCTATTTCTATAATTAAGAATGACAAGATGTATGCAGCCAATGCTATAAAGTCTCTTTTTAAAAGTGATGGCATTATAATTGAACTAAATAAAAACTTGTTATTTGAAAGCTTTAAAAGAATAGACAAATATGAACTGAATATTTTTGACTTAATCCATTATGTTACAGCATTGATTTATAACTGCTCTAAATTTTTATCTTATGACAGGCATTTTAATGGCTTGGAAATAACAAGGTCAGAACCTTAGCCTAAAGAAGAATAAGGTATCTCTTATTAACTATTGCTGACCCAAAAAGCTTAAATATAGTTAATCATACAGAAAATATTTCTTAAGGACAATTAAAATGGCAAAAATAGGAGAAAAAGTGCAGGAACTGGAAGCTGAGGTTTATCATAGCGAGGAATTTAAAAAAATAAAGTTAAGTGATTATAAGGGAAAGTGGCTTGTGCTGGTATTTTATCCGGCTGATTTTACTTTTATATGCCCTACTGAACTGGAGGATCTTGCTAATAATTATGAAGAATTCAAGAAATTAAATGCAGAAGTTATTAGTGTAAGCACAGATACTGTTTTTGTCCATAAGGCATGGCATGACAATTCAAAAGCAATAAAAAAAATAAAATACCCTATGCTTGCAGATCCGACTGGAAAATTCTGCAGGGAATTCGGAACTTATATAGAAAATGAAGGATTATCCTTAAGAGGAAGCTTTATTATAGACCCTGACGGAATTTTAAAGGCTTACGAAATTCATGACAACAGTATTGGAAGAAGTGCTAAAGAACTTTTAAGAAAACTGCAGGCAGCTAAATTTGTTCGGGAACATAAGGGATTGGTATGTCCTGCAAATTGGGAACCAGGAAAAGATACTTTAAAGCCTGGCTTGGATTTGGTTGGAAAGATTTAGGATGAGAAAAGAACCAGGTAAAAAAGCAAAAGAAAGAAAATTTAGATTAATAATTGAGTTTCCAGAAGATGCTGTAATAAGATTGGAAAAAATGATAAAAGATGCTAATGATAAAGATATAGAAGAAACTGTAAAAAAGGCCCTGGGTTTTTATGAATGGTATATTGGAAAAATTAAAGAAGGGTATGATGGCTTAGCTTTAAAAAAAGGTTGGCAATATGAAGATGTAGATATAAAATTTAAAAATGGTTTAGAGTGAATTTAAAATGGTTTATGAATCAAAGAATTTTGATCATCTGTTGGGAACGCCTGGATTTAGCGATAATTTATTAAAAAATCATTTTACTTTGTATCAAGGCTATGTAAAAAATACAAACTTATTGATAGAAACGCTTTCTAAAATGCTTAGCGAAGGAAAAACAGGAGTTCCTGAATTTGCAGAACTAAAAAGAAGATTTGGCTGGGAATTCAACGGAATGAGGCTTCATGAATTTTATTTTGGCAACATGAAAAAAACCCTGACAAAAATAAATAAAAATTCTAATTTTTCCAAGCAATTAACAAAGGAATTTAGCTCTTATGAAAACTGGGAAAAGGATTTCAAGGCAGTTGGAGCAATGAGAGGAATTGGCTGGGTTATTTTATGTTATGATCCAATAGGAAAAAGAATGTTCAATATATGGATAAACGAGCATGATACTGGGCATTTGGCAGATTCAGTTCCATTATTAGTAATGGATGTTTTTGAGCATGCCTTTATGCTTGATTACAGTTTAAAGAGAGCTGATTACATTAATGCATTTTTCAATGCTGTGGACTGGGAAACAGTTGTAAACAGATTTGATAAGTGTGCTATTTAGGAGGTTAAAATGGCAGAAGAAAAAAAATATTTTGTTTTAGATGCTGTAACATCAGAACATGAATGTGGGGACTTAGATCAAATTCTCTTGAAGTTAGAAGATGGCAGATTAACAATAGTCCATGAAAATAAATCCACTTTCCATACTTATAGATTATACGAAGTAAGTAAAAAACAAACTGCTGAACACTGGGATTGTTTATATATTCAGCCAGAAACTACATAAATAATCTCATATGGTTTACGAGCCAAGTGATGATAGTTTTTTAATCCAGGAATTTGTCAGAAAATATGCAAAGGGAAAAGTTCTTGATATTGGAACAGGTTCTGGAATTTTAGCTAAAACTGCATTAGAAAAAACAAAGGATGTTCTTGCTGTAGATATTGATGAAGAATCAGTTGAACATTGTAAAAAACTTGGGATTAATACTGTAAAATCAGATCTGTTTGAAAACGTTAAGGGAAAATTTGACTTGATAATCTTTAATCCTCCATACCTCCCTGATGATAAAAATAAATTAAAAGATGATCATTTTTACATTGGCGGGAAAAAAGGCAATGAAATACTTGAAAGGTTCTTCTCAAAAGCTAAAGAATATTTAAATAAAAACGGAAAAATACTTATTGTTTTCAGCAGCTTGACTCCTAATGTTGAGGAAATTATGGAGAAGGACAAATTCAAGTTCAAAAAACTAAAAGAAAAGGCCTTTTTCTATGAGAAATTGTATGTTTATTTGGTTGAAAAGTTATGAAGATTAATAATTTCTTTGTTTAAAAAACAAAGGTTTTATATACTCATGGTGTATAATTATACACTAAAGGTGTATAAATGTTTACTGCAAATGAGAGAAAGGTTTTGAAATTCCTGATGACTTCTTTTAATCAATATTCTATTAATGAAATTGCTAAGGAATGCGGTTTAACACCTAACGGAGCCTTTAAAATACTAAAAAAGCTTGAAAAGCTTGATATAATTTATCCTGAAGCTATAGGAAATATAAAAATCTATAAGGTGAATTTTGGTAATACACTTACATTAAGCTATTTAGAGGTGGCTTTGACAGATGAGAGGATTTGCGAGCCCAAGGTAAAAATAAGAATAAAGGACATGGATGGATTAAGGAAGGCATGCCTGGCTGCTGTATTGTTTGGATCTTATATAACTGGTAAAAAAGATCCAAAAGATATTGATGTATTATTTATTCTTGAAAAAGACAAATTCAGTTTATACAAGAAAAAACTTGATGAGGCAAGAGAGATAATTCCATACAAAGTTCATGATATTATACAGACCCAAAGAGATTTAGTTAATAATTTAAAGGAGCAGGACAAAATAATAATAAATATATTAAGAAAAGGAATTGTTTTATGGGGAAACAGGATACTTGCCAGGAGCATTAAAAATGCCAAAACTTGATGAAAAGCTGAAAAAATGCTTTAAGGAAGGAGAAAAAGAAATAGAGAGACATAAAGGCTTAAGAAAAATAAAACCTAATAGGAAATTAAGTTCTGACCACCTTAAAAAAGCTATGCATAACCTTAAGGCAATATTTTTCTTTAATAAAAACGGATATTCTGACTGGAGCGCAAGTGCAGCTTTCTACTGCCTTTATCACTGCTTGCTTGGGATACTAGCTAAAAATGGATATGAAAGCAGAAATCAATCCTGCACATTTGCTTTAATTAAAGATTTAATCAACAATGGCAAAATCAAGGAGATTACAAAAGAAGATTTAGAGGAGATATTTGAAAGCGATGTTACAGAAACCTTAGAACACAGTTCTAAAATACTGGACATAAGGGAAAGCATGCAGTATTCAGCAAAAACCTCTTTAGAAGACGACTTGTTTATTAAACTAAAGGAAAGGACTAAATTGTTATTTGAAAAATTAAGGAGAGAATTTGAAAGGGGAGAAATTAGTTTTGGAAAATGAAAAAATATGTTTATAGTATTGGATATCATAGCTATGAAGAAAGCGAGTATGTTCAACTTTATCATAAAAATAAATTTAGCAACAAAGCGTTTAGAAAAATTGTGATTAAAGCTGTTATTAATTTACTAAAAAAGTGGAAGATTGAGAAAGGTGGGGGGATTACTTTTCAAAATATATTCTTTAGTGTTATAGATGAATTGATTAAAGAATTTCATTTTGAAAAACTGGAGTTTACTGCAAGATTTGACATATTTGGGTGGGCAGATATTCTAAATGAAAAAGATTGGGAAGGTGTAAGAGACAAAGAATTAAATGAATTAACAAATGAAATTAAAAAACAAATAAATTATCAAAAATCCAAAGGAAAAAAGGTAATAAAGAATAACAATAAAAAAAAGGCTGTAAGATGATATTCTTCAAAAAATATGAATTTAAATCCAAAAAAACTAAAAGAAGAAAAGTTCTTCTTTGAAAGATTGTTTGTTTATCTGGTTTTCAGTCAATCTTAGCTATTCCTGATAAATTTACATTTGTACAACGAGATGGAAGATAGGCTCCATCCAATAACTAAATTTTTCTGAATATTTAATATTTTTTTATAAAGGCAAATTTCTTTTAATAAGAACTTGT
>JACPNF010000039.1 GCA_016185635.1 Candidatus Woesearchaeota archaeon | reverse complement strand
GGTGCCTTTAGACTGCAATCTGCTTCTTACATATCTGAATTTGATTTTAGTTTTCTTGATTTTATGGGAATTAAAGAATTTTTTATTGGATGTTACAGATATGTTGTTAATTCCAAGATATATTCCAGTAATTTTAGGATTTTTAGATTGAAGAAAATTAGTTTCTTTGGAGAAAACAATATGAAGAAACAACTTGTTTTTATTGTAAATAAGCATACAGGTCTGGTACTTCCAGCCAAGATATTTTTTATAGTATTCTGGGATTTCTACAGGAATATCTATTCTTCCTTTAATAGTTGTAAGCCTTATTTTATCTGGAAAAAAAGTAAAGGTTCTTCTGTCAAAATCAACAGGCATAAGCTCTTTGTAAAATGGATTAGAACCTTTGTTTGTTTTAACAGACTTAAGAGTCTGGGAAGCTATTCTAATGGCATTTATTATGTACTGGGAAGGAAGATTGAATTTTTTTCTGGCTTTGTAATAAACCAGATGATGAAGTTTGTATCTGTTAATTATCTTGTTTTTATATCCTTGGTCAGAAATATAAGTAATAGCCTTGGAATACTGTTTCATGCTGTCAATAAGTATCTTGTTATTTGGGATTTTAAGCTTGATAGTGGCAACAGATTTCATGATAACTCATATAAGGTGATTTTCTTTATAAGTGTTAGGCAGACATACCCTTTGTCCAGTGGATTTTGTCCAGTGGGTTTTATAAAGAGAAGATATGTTAATCAAATAGTAGCAAAATATGGGGGTTGGTGCAATTCCTCTCAGTTAAACTTTTAGAAAAAGTTTAATCAAAATAAGACTGAGTTTCCTTGCATATTAGTTCATGAAACAAGAAGGATTAGACATTTTATCAAAGATAGAAAAAATGTTTATAAATTATATTTTAATCTTAACAAAGAAAGGCAATTAAAAATAATAGTAGAGATTAAATTTCCCAGAAAAATTATCATAAGAACTATAAAGATTTTAGACAGAAAATTATATAAAGATATATATTTTATTGCAATAAAGGTGAAAGAAAATGGGAAAATTTAAGTTTGATTACAGCGAGAATTCAGATATCCTCCATATTCATAAGAATGAAAAAACAACTAAAGGGAGTGTTGAACTTGGATGTTTCACTTTAGATTTTGGAGAGAATAAAGAAATTGTAGGTCTGGAAATAGAACATGCTTCTGAGTTTTTAAATAAATCAGGAATAAATAAAAAATCTCTTAAATCAATACAATATATCAAATTTATAATTAACAAAAAAAATCCCAAGGAAAGACTGATATCTTTAAACATAAAATTTCCTAATTCTATCAGAAAAATAGATGTTCCTTTAGAAGTTGCTTAAAAAGTTATTCATATCTTAAAGCGTCTACTGGCTTTAACTTAGAGGCCTGCATTGCAGGAAGTATTCCTGATATCACACCAATAACAAAGGCAAAAACCAGGCCAAACAACAAAACAAGCGGCTCTATTTTTATTGTCAACAAAACTCCTGCACTTTTTGATATCAATCCAATAATCAAAGCCATGGCAGACCCCAAAATTATACCAAAACTACCTCCAACAAGGCCTATAAGACCAGACTCAATTATGAAGATTTGCAATATGTCTGAGTTTCTGGCACCTATAGCTTTCATTATACCTATATCTTTTGTTCTTTCCAATACACTTGTGTACATTGAATTCATTATACCTATTGCACCCACAATCAAAGAAATTGCAGCTATGCCAACCAGAAATATCTGAATTATTCCAAGAACCTGATTTATCTGATCTAAAACTTGGGATGCAGTTAAAACTTGAAAATTTGTATCACCTCTTTTTTTCTCTAATTCTTTTTCTATTCTTTTCTGCAATAGATGGATATCTCTAGCTGACTTAACTTGGGCAATAATTGTATCTACCCTGTTTTGCTCATCAAAAACTTTTCTTGCAGATTCCAGAGGAATACTTATCTGATTATCATCTTGCTGATTTCCTATTTCCTTGACAATACCAATAATCTTGAATTCAAATTTATTAATTTCAATTTTATCCCCAATTTTTAGTTCTTTAGGAAACATATCTTCTGAAGCTCTTGAACCAATTATTGCCACATTTTTTTCATTGTCTTTAATTGCTCTACCTTTTTTAATTTCTACACCTGTATCTTTTAAAAAAATCTCAAAATCTTCTGCTGGCAAACCACCGACTAAGGTAAATCCTATTTCTTTATTGTGCTTTATTTCAGCTGTTCTGAATAATCCAGGAGTTACGTACTTAAAACCAGGAATAGTTTCTATGGTTTTAACATCTTCCTGTGTTAAACCTTGCGATAGTGTGCCTGGACCATGAAAGCCTTTTGCAGAGATTAATATCCTATTTGCACCAAACTGCTCAAATCGCTGTGAAATTGTACTTTCCAAGCTTCTTGAAGCTGTTATTAAAGAAATAATTGCAGCAACACCAATAACAATCCCTATGACGGTCAGCCAGGACCTTAGTTTTCTATGCCTAATGCTATTTAGAGCAATCAAAAAATAATCAGTTAACATTTTTTTTCTTTCTTCTGTAAAAGTATATCAAAATTATATTTACTAAAATCAGAGCTACAAATATCCAATTAAAATTATCTTTCACCAAGCCAAGCTGCCTGGCTTCCTCTTCTGTATAAATATTTAAATTAATTCGCTTTGCTTCCTTAAATTCCTTGTTATTAAAATCCCTGTATTCTAAAGTAAAAAATAACTGGGGATTATTTGAATTAGAAATTACTGTAAATTCTTCTGACTCAAAATCATCTACATCTACTTCACCTATATAAATTGACTTTGCAGACAGTATTTCATAAGCAGGATTTTCCTCCAATGTAACTTTCAAGAATTTTATCTGGGTTAATCCATTATTTACAAATTTTAATATTACTTTGCCCTGGTTATTAACCTTCTTTATATCAGTGCTGTCAAGTATTACATCAATATTGACCTTAGCATTCACTTCTAAACTAATCAATGATATTTTTTTATTTTCCCCAAATGACACTTCAACAGGCACTTTATATATCTGTGATTCTGCATTAGGCAAGGCCACCAATTCAAATACAATTGTTTTTTCATCATTATCATTAATTTCTGCTATAACCTGCTCTGTAGATGAAACCAATGGAGCAAATGGGACTTGCACCAAGTCAAGCTTCACAAGTATATTATTAATATCATTATCACCAACATTTTCCAAGTTAATCCTTAGCTTTAATTTTTCCCCAGGCAAAACCTTGCTTGGAATTGTATCAAAAGACTGAATGGCAACTTGAGCATTAACTAAATAAGCCATCAATAAGATAAAAAATAATGTCGAGAGTATTTTCATGTTTTTAATTTTCCCTCACTATTTTTCCATCTTTTAATGTTATAATTTTATTTGCTAATTTTGTCAACTTAGGATTATGAGTTACCAAGATTATTGTTTTACCAGAATTATTTAATTCAACAAGCAATTTCATTATTTCTTCCCCAGTTTTTGTATC
>JACPNF010000054.1 GCA_016185635.1 Candidatus Woesearchaeota archaeon | reverse complement strand
GATGCGACTGGCAATGATGTGCTGGTAAGGCAAAGTCTTTATCCTGGAACGCACGAATAAGATGATTGTCGCAAAAGCCTTTAAGAAAAACATTGCAAAGAAAAATATATATACCTGGAGGTTTACATAGATGAGAAAAGAAATAGAAAACTGGTTGAAGCAGGCAGAAGCTGATTTAAAAAGTTCAAAAAACTGCATAAGATCAGAAGATTACTATCTTTCTGTATTTTCCAGCCAGCAGGCTGTTGAAAAAGCACTTAAAGCCTTATGCTTACTCAAGATAAAAGAAATACCACAAGGACATTCAATAATTTATCTGGCTAAAATACTAGAGGCTCCAAAAGAATTTTATTCTGGGATAAGAGATTTAAACCCAGAATATCTTGTTACAAGATATCCAGACATGGCTGAAGGAGTACCTGCAGAACTCTATGACAAGGAAATTGCAGAAAGACATTACAATACTGCAGAAAAGGTTTTACAATGGGTAAAAAAACAGATCCAAAAATAATTGACTTTGTGAAAAGAGTAAAAAAGAAATATAAAATAGAAAAAGCTATTTTTTTTGGCAGTCGTTCAAGAAAAGATTATTTTAAAAATAGTGATTATGATATAATTTTAGTGTCCTCTGATTTTAAAGGCATTTTTTTTACAAAAAGGATAGCGGAAATGTATGAATTCTGGAAATTTTTTCCCCTTGAGATAGAACCTTTATGCTATACACCTGAAGAATTTAAAATAAAATCAAAAGAACATTGTATTGTAAGCCAAGCAGTAAAAGAAGGTATAGAAATAAAATAATTTTAGGTGACTACATTTTTTTCTTTTTGTAGACAGGTTTTAAGATTTTCAATATGGAAAGATTTATATACAATTTACCACATATGTATACAGATGACTGAAACAATATCTGTAAGAATACAAAAACAAGAACTAAAGGAAATAGAGAATATTTCAAGTTATGAAAAAACCAGCAAATCCAATGTGCTAAGGGAAGTGCTGGAAAAAGGGATAAAGGAGAAGAAATTAGGCATAGCTATAGAAAAATTCCAAAATAATGAAGCAACTGCATCAAAAGCATCAAAAATAGCAGGCATACCTTTAACCTTATTTTTGGATGTTCTGCAAAGAAAAGGTGTTAATTTTCACTATGATTTAAATGAACTCAGGGAAGACCTGGCTGATTTAGCATGATAGTTGACTCCTCTTCCCTAATCATTCTGGCAAAAGTGAACATACTTTTGGTCTTGACAAAGCTATACAAGAATATCTTTATTACAAAGAAGATATACAATGAAACTGTGGAAGAAGGCCTGGTTATTGATGCAGCTGACTCAAAAATAATAAAAAATTTTGTAGAAAACAGTAAAATTAAGGTATTAAACTTAAATAAAAAATATGAGAATTTTTCTAATGAACTTAAAAATATTTATTCCCAATTAGGCGACGGAGAATCTGATGCTATTTCATTGGCATTACAAGAAAAAGACAACATCATTATGGATGAAAAAATAGGAAGGCAGGTATGCAAATTATACAATTTAAAACCAAAAGGAACTTTAAGAATACTATTAGAAGCATATAAGAATAATATAATTAAAGAAGACGAACTTAGAGAAATCATTAATGAGATTATAAAATATAAATTTAGAATTGGGGCAGATGTAATAAATGAATTCTGGATTTTATTTGAAAAGATTAAAAATGTTAAATAAAATATCAAATAATCATATTATATTCAGACAATTTTTTAAGAAAAACAGTCGCATAAGATCCTTTCGACAATGTAAAGTAAATATAATTACCTTTCTTTTTTAAGTCTTTTACTTCAACAAAAGCATCCCTGTATTGCGTGTCTGAAACTAGAAAAGGCATTTCTTTTACCAGAAAATCACTTAAGGTTATCCATTCTTTTTTTAGTATTTTTTTATATATCTTTCCTATTTCACCTTTAAGTTCAGTATCAAAACTAAGCAAAGGGATCTTAAAATTCTTTATTTTTTTCTTTAGAAAGATAAATTTACCTAAACCATATTGAGCTTCAAAATGATCAAATTTAGACAAATATTCTGCCAAAACTAAGTTAAATAAATAGGACTGATAAGAATGCAGAAAAAATCTTAGTTTAACCTTGTAGTCATAATAATTATCTGGTCTTTCAATCAGGGAATCTAATTTTTTAAAATCTCTTTTTAAAATTAATTTTCCAAGAATATGATTATTGTAATTTATTCCAAATCTCTGCTCATCAAAATAATTTTCCAGAAAATTAGTTTTTTTGAGTTTTTCAATAAATTTTATCTTGAACTTATTTGCTTTTAAATCACCCAAACTTATTCTTTTATCCCCATAACCTAAAAACTTTAATTTAATATCTTTTAGTCTTAGATTTTTAATTTTATTTTTATCAATTCTCGGCAGTGAAATATGCTGGGTTGTTACTGCTTTCTTGTCTTTTTTTCCAGCATAACCTATTAATTTAGAATTAATCTTTAATTTTTCAGAAATTCTTTTTATTGCATCAATAGTATTGTAATTTCTTTTTTTCAATAAGACATAAGCATATTTACCATTCTTATCAACATTTAAATCAATTACTTCAATTACCTGAAAATCTTCCGGCTTTTGTTTTAGCTTGATAGTTAACATAATATAGTCTATTAAAAACAATAATTCATTTAAAAAGGTTTTAGCTTGATAGGGACATGGCTAATCTTATTACTTATGAGGCTTTATACGAGATATTAAGAAAGGAAAAATATGAAAAAGAGCTTCAAAAACTAGAAGACAGCTTTTTTAATGATGTTGTGAGGTACCTGGAGGAAAAAGAGGCATTGACAGAATCACAAAAGAGTAAGGATTCATTATTCTCAAAAGAAGGAGAAAAAACCCAGAAACAGCTTGAAAATATCAAAAAAATATTAATTGAGATATATGAAAAAAGAGAAACCAAGATTATGCAGCATGCCCTGGTATCATCAAGATTTAATGAAAAAAACCTTCCAAACATGCTTAAAGAAGAAATTTTATTTTACAAGCAGATAAAAAATGTTTTAAATAAGTATAGGAAAGAAATACTGGAAAGCTTAATTTCCAAGAAAATACCTGAAATCAAAGAAGAAAGTTTTGTTGAAAATCAGAATAAAGAAAAACCATCGCAAAAAGAAGAAAACCTAATAAAATTAATAAGATTTCTTCATGAAATTCCACAATTTATAGGAGATGACTTAATAGTTTACGGGCCTTTTGAAAAAGAGGATATTGCATCATTGCCAACTATGATAGCTGACTTGCTAATTAAAAAGGAAATTGCAGAAGAAATAAAACCTGAAAATTCTTAACACAAGGTTTATAAATTAATTATATAGGAATAGGTTAATGAAAATTCCCAAAAAGATTAACAGGTACTGCAAATACTGCAGGCATCATACTGAACATACTGTATCACAGGCAAAGAAAAAGGAAAGGGGAAGCTTAAAGAGAGGATCTTTAGAAAGAGCTAAAAAGAGAGGACTTGGAAGAGGATATGGGAATTTAGGAAAATACGGGTCGAAACCAGCTATATCAAAATGGAAAAGAGCAGGAGCCAAGACTTCAAAAAAAGTTGACTTAAGATACAAGTGCAAGAATTGCGGGAAAAGTTCAGTGCAAAGAAAGGGGTTCAGGACAAAAAAACCGGAGATAAAATAAATGAGAAAAGAAACTACAAGCAAATTTTTGAAAGTAAGA
Source organism: Candidatus Woesearchaeota archaeon (assembly GCA_016185635.1). GTDB lineage: Archaea > Nanobdellota > Nanobdellia > SCGC-AAA011-G17 > JACPIM01 > JACPNF01. Next base: position 3,296 of record JACPNF010000054.1, on the reverse strand, counting down.
TGCCCTAAATGCAAGAATGAACAGATAATATTTGGAAAACCTTCTACTTTGGTAAACTGCCTTGTCTGCTCAACTGCACTTACAGAACCCACTGGTGGAAAAGGAAAAATAAAAGCAAGGGTTTTGGAGGTATTAGAATAAATGTGGTTTAAGAGAAAAGAACTGCCAGAGTCCAATGATCTTGTTCTATGCACTGTAAAAAAAATTCTTCCCCATGGAGTTTTTGTTAACTTAGATGAATATGAGAATTTAGAGGGTTTAATTAATATCTCTGAAATAGCTCCAGGTAGAATAAGGAACATAAGGGAATATGTTGCAATCGACAAGAAAATAGTATGCAAAGTTCTCAGAACTAATAAGATTAACAGACATGTTGACCTTTCCCTAAGAAGAGTTTCATTTAATACAAAAAACAGGAAGCTTCAGGATTATAAACAGGAAGAGAAAGCGGAAAAATTGCTGGAATTCGCAGGAAAACAAATTAAAGCCAAATTAGAAGATATGTATAAAGAAGCTGGGCTAAAGATAATAGAAGAATTTGGCTCATTGCAGAATGGATTCGAAAATATAGCAACCAGCAAAGAAGATTTACTGAAGAAACTGAATATTAAAGAGAAAATTCTTGAAGTACTAACTAAAACAATCAAGGAAAAAATAAAGCCTCCGGAGATAAGGATAAGATTAATTTTAGAATTAAAATGTTATGAACCTAATGGTATGGAACTTATCAAAAAGGCATTGAGTAAGGTTTATGATTTTTATAATAAAAAGGGAATTAATTTAAGCATATTATACATAAGCGCGCCAAAATATAAGCTTGAGATAATAACTACTGAGAAAAAAAATTCCAATAAAATTGCAGAAAATATTGCTGAAGAAATAATAAAGGAAGGAAAAAAGTTAAATATACTCGGAAAATGGCAAGAAGAATCCTAAAATGTGTTAACTGTGGAAGCTATACTATGAAGGAAGAGCACTGTAGCAAGAAAACAATAAATCCAAAACCTGCAAAATATTCGCCTGAAGACAAGTATCAGGAATACAGGCTTAAATACAAAAATTTGGCAAAAGTTTAAATATAAAAGGTTCTTAACGATAAAAATGGACTGGCAAATTGACGAAATAACCAAAGTAAAACTGAAAAATCCAATTTTAATAGAAGGTCTTCCTGGAATAGGAAATGTAGGAAAAATTGCTATTGACTTCATGATTGACAGTTTAAAGGCAAAAAAAATTTATGAAATAACTTCTTATAATTTTCCCCACTGCGTCTTTGTCAATGAAAATAATATAGTTGAGCTTCCTGCAATAGAAGTTTTTCACAAAAACATAAAAGGAAAGGATTATTTATTTTTAGCTGGAGATGTACAACCTTTGGATGAAAGATCATGCTATGAATTCTGCGACAATGTCCTTGACTTGTTCCAGAAATATCATGGAAAGGAAATAATTACCCTGGGAGGAATTGCGCTTGACAAGATACCAAAGAAGCCTAGAATTTACTTTACAGGAACCAACAGCAAAATATTAAGAAGATACCAGAGCAGGGTTGTGCAGAATATTTACGGGGTTACAGGACCTATTATAGGTGTTTCAGGATTATTAACAGGCCTGGCAAGAAAAAGAAAATTAGATGCCATATCCATATTGGCTGAAACTTACGGTCATCCTACTTATCTTGGGGTAAGAAGCGCAAAAGAAATCTTAAGACTGCTTAACCATAAATTAAATTTCAAGCTTGACTTAAATGCACTTGATAGGGAAGTTAAAGAAATAGAAAACGAGATTAATAAAGGGCAAGGACCAAAAATACAAAGAATAAACCTGCCTAAACCTAGAAAAGATAATACTAATTACATCGGGTGAAACTAATTATATTCAAAATATTATGGGCTTCACTTTTATTTTTATTAGGGTTAACTGCCTTGAATAATTACTTTTTTCTTTTTAAAGATTTTGTAATATTTGAAGACAGGATAATCATGTTACTTAATGGAATAGCCTTGATTATAGCTGGTTTGATAATATTTATACAAAAGATTCTTTTAAGATTCCACAAGGCTTTTTAGATATTTTTTACTGGTTAGTTAAACCGATATATATACCTTAATTCTTGAATATTTTTAAAATGAACTTTAGTAAAGACATATTTAAAACTTCTAAAGCAATTAGTACAGGGATGTTTGATGAAATTATAAGAGTTGCTGATAGTTATAATGCAGATAAAAGAAGTGACTTTAATGGAAAAGAACTTAGAGAGCTTAAAGGTATTTCAAATCGTTGTAGACAATACGCCCAAGTTGTATTTGAGCCATTAAGGGATGGTGATTTGGATGGGTGCATAGAAAATCTGAAAAATTTAGTTACAAACATAGATAGTCTCATTGAAAAATTGAAAGATGTTCTTCCTGGCTGGAATAGGGGAAAGGACTTGAAGGGGAAAGAATTTATTTTACAAATATACTTTCCGCTGCTCAAGATTTTGCAAAGGCAATAAATACCATGCCTTACAATTACTTGAAGTAATATTAAAATTCTGATAAAGACTTTATATTTAATTTTCTAAATAAAAATAGCTTCTTTAAAATTTTTAAAATCATTATCACCTGTTAATATTTTTGCATTTAATTTCTTGGCAGTTGCTGCTACAAAAGAATCAAGCATTCCAAAATCTTTATTTTTCTTTTTTTCATTAAAATGAATTTGACCAGCTAATATACTAATTTCCTGAGAAACAACCACGGCAGTAGATAAAGTATTCAAACCAGATATGGCAATATTAATATCTTTGTTTGTTCTTAAAAATTTACTAATAATCTCAGCAAAACTGGCGGAAGAGATAAAAATTTTATGATCTTTATTTTCAATTATTTGTTTTGCTTTTAACCCTTTTTCCGAAGCATTAAAATACTCTATCCAAGCATAAGTATCAACCACTATATCAGTCATAATAATGTTTACCTTCTATCCACTTTTTATCTTCTTTAGTAAAAGATCCAATACCTTTTGCGGCTCCAAAAAAACTTTTTCTTACTTTTTTTATTTCTATCTTTACAATTTGGCCTGGTATAAGCCCTTCTACATCAATCAACTTTTTTGGAACTGTTGCAACAACAGAACCTCCTACTCTTCTTAGTTTTGTAATACTTTCCATGTTATAAAATAACATTTTAAGTTATATAAATGTTTCGTTTAAAACTCTGACAAAGATTTCTGGTTTATTAAGATTTTTAAATAAATATTCAATCAGAATTAAGCAACATCCATTTCCAGACTGGAATCACTTTTATTTCCTT
>JACPNF010000045.1 GCA_016185635.1 Candidatus Woesearchaeota archaeon | reverse complement strand
GTATGTGCATAGTTGATTTTTCTTAACAATCTATATTCTTCAGAAGCGAAAAGTATAAATATAATGTTAGCTACAATGTAGCTAAACATGAAAGAAACAAAAATTGAATTAACCGGTTTTGAAATGCTTGAGAAAACAGTAAATAAAAGTGGCAACAGTGGCCGTGTTTATGTTCCTGTAGAGTGGATTAGCAAAAAAGTTAAGGTAATCTTACTGGAAAAATGGTAATAAACGCAGACTCATTTAAGGATCAATATAAGGACAAATCGAAAGAGGAAATACTAAATGAATTCTATGAAAACTATGTTGAGATTGAGAAGCTTAAGAAAAAGCTTCGTCGATATGAAAATCCTCACACACCCTCAAGCAAGGATGTAAAAAAGAATAGATGTAATTTTGTTTCTCTGACTGGTTTACCGGTAGGTAAAAAAACAGGTTACAAAGGAGCAACAAGAAAAATAAAAGAGCCTACTGATTTTGTTAATTGTTTTGATAGTATTTGCTCACAATGTGGCAAACATAATGAACCAAAAAAAATCAAAGAAAAAACTTATGAGGAGATTCCTGACCCCCAACCAACAAAAATTGTTAAAGTAACTTGGGGAGTTTATGGTTGCAAATGTGGGCATCATTGGGAATCTAAACCTGTTGAAGTGCCAGATACAGGATTATTTGGGAAAAATATGCAAGCCCAAATAACTTTACTTCGTTTTGACGATAGATTGCCACTTAGAAAAACTATTTCAGCAATAGAAAGACAATACAAAACTACTTTAACTTCCAAAGCTGTTTATGATATTACTAAAAGGGTTGCTGACAAAGCAACTCCTGAGTATGAAAAGATAAAAAGAAAAATTAGGCGAACAACCAACTTGCATATTGACGAGACAAAGATAAAAGTACAAGGAAAAATATACTGGTTGTGGGTTTTTCGTTCAAAGAAAAATGTTTTTTTTGTGATACACAAAAAAAGAAACAGAACTGTTCTGGATGAGGTTTTAGGATATCATTATGCAGGCATAATTATATGCAATGGTCTTTCTGCTTATGAGGAATATACAAAATACTTGCAAAGGTGTTGGGCGCATATTCTCAGAGAGACAAAAGAAATGGCAGAAAAGCATGAAGATGCAAAACCAATGCATCAATGGATGAAGGACTTGTTTGCCGTTGTAAAATCTGTAAGCGTGAAAGATCCACTAAATCAGAGGCAGAAATTGTATGATAAATGTATCTTAGAGATGAAACAGCTGATTCAGATATACTCTTCATATCAACATTTATCTACAGTTATCACAACAATAAAAAATGGTTTGAATTTTTGGTTTACAAGAATAATCCACCCACAGATTGAACCAACAAATAATAATGGTGAGCGTTCATTATGAAGAGAATAATGGGAACACTGAGAAATCAAGATGGAGCAGATATTTTGGCAAAAATAATGACTTTAATCTCAACATGGAGATTAAATGGGCAAAACCCATTTTATTCTTTGAGAGCAATTATTTAACTATGCACATACGGGCAACAGAAAGATTTATATATTAACTAATGGTTAATAACTATTAACCTTATGGTAACACGAGATTTAACTGCTAAAAGAGTATTACTTCACCTGCTTAAAGATTTTTTTAGTATGCATATTATTACTACCTTAGCTAAAGAGTTAAGTTTAAGCCGCGTTGGCATCTGGAAAGTTCTTAAAAAATTAGATGAAGGTAAATATATTCTCATTAAAACCATCGGGTCTGGTAAAACCAGTACTTCCATAATTACTCTAAATTGGGAGAATCCTCTTGTTGAAAAGACGTTATCCCTTTACTTAACTGAAGAGGCTTTAAAGCAGAGAAGGTGGCAGGTCAATTTTGCGGAGTTAGACCAAATAATTGATTTTTTAATTCTTTATGGAAGTGTTTTACATTCTCCCAAAGAAGCAAACGATATTGACATTTTAGGAATAGCCAAAAAGAAAAATTTTGTTAAAATTCAAAGTGTTTTAGACAGAGTACAAAAGACACAATCAAAAAAAATCCACCCTATTAATTTTACTGAGGATGAGTTTAAATCTGAATTGAAAAAGCAAAACAAAGCTTTTATAGATGCGGTCAAAAAAGGAGTTATCCTATCTGGGCAGGATAAATTTGTTAAATTTATGAGAGGGATGGCAAAATGACAATCAAACCAGGAATTTTTGAGTGTTTTTCCCTTGCAAGAAAAGATGAAGAAAAAGGAAAAAAACACAAAGGTCTACTGTTTGTTGGTAAAGATGATAAGAAAGCTGAGAAGTACATCCAGAAAGCAAAAATAAATTTACAGTTATGTGAAGTTTATAAAAAACAACGCATGGATTACAAGATCCCTGAAGAATGGTTTTATTCTCAATACTATTGTGCTTTGGCAATTCTGGCAAAGTTCGGTGTGGAAAGCAGAAGTCAGAAATGCACTGCTTTGTTTTTGCGTTATGTTAAAGATAAAAGATTAATTAATTATGATGAATTTATTGATAGGATTATGGTTTACAAGGAAAAAGAAGAAAAAACCGATGTTGATGAACGGGAAGATGCACGTTACGGTTCTTCTGTTCAGAGTGAAGAGATTATAGGGAAATACGAGTTCATGATGGATGTTTGTAGGAGATGTATTTCTGCATGTGAAGAGATTGTGTTTTCTGATAAAGAGTTTAATGTCCCTGAAGAACTGTTAAAATGACAACTAAACAAGAAAAGAGGTATTCTGAAATACTAAATTTAGCTTTACCATTTTATGAATCAGTAAGCAAGAAAACTCAGTCTTATTTTGATTAAACTTTTTCTAAAAGTTGGAATAGTTTTTGATTAAACTTTTCTTAAAAGTTGGAATAGTTTTTGATTAAACTTTTCTTAAAAGTTGGAATAGTTTTTGATTAAACTTTTCTTAAAAGTTTAGCTGGGATGAATTGCTTTTCTGAAAGATTTTCATAATTTCCTAAATTCCCGTTAAATTAGGCATTATATTTCTAGTTAAAATACATTTTGTCAGGTTTATAGCAGAATTTAATATAGATACATTTATATATTACATAATGTCTATATACATTATGACATTCATCAGATACAAAATGTCCGGGAAGAAAGAATATGCATATGAAGTTAATGCATATTGGGATTCTGAGAAAAAGAAGCCCAGGCAGAAGACTACTTATTTGGGTGTAGTTATAGATAAGAAAAAGAAAATATTTGAGAAGAAACGACCAAGAGTTATACCAGAAAAGTTTATTCTTGATTTTGGTGATTCATATTTGCTTAACAATTTTTTAGAACAAAGTGGGTTTGTTAGATTATTAAGAAGTGTGTTTGCTGAACATACTTCTTTTCTAATTGCATTAATTTCTTACCGTTTATGTTATGGGTCAGCAATGTATTTTGCACAGACATGGATAGAAGGAAGTTATGCAAAATTAATTTACAAAGAAAACTTAAGCTCGCAAAGAATAAGTGATTTTCTAAAAATAATCGGCAATGAAAATATTTTAAGAAAGTTTTTTAATATTTATCTGAAAGATAAAATTGAAAATACAAAAGGCATTATTCTTGATACTACTTCTTTGCCTAATCAAATTCACATGCCTTTAACAGCTTGGGGAAGAAGCGGAGAAGAAATAGACAAGCAGATAAAATTTCTGCTTGTTGTAGATAAAACAAATTCAGCACCATTATTTTTCAGGCTTCTTCCAGGAAACATTGTTGATGTTTCTGTATTAAGCAATACTATTGCTGAAATGGAGAAATTAGGCTTAAAAGACCTATATACTTATCTTGATGCAGGCTTCTTTTCAGAATCAAATATAAAAGAACTTTATGAAAAGAAAATTAACTTTCTAACAAGGCTTCCAGCTTCAAGATTAATCTATAAAGAACTAATTCAAACAGAGATTAAAAACCTTGAGGCCATACCTAATGGAGTCAGGTATGGAAAAAGGATTATGTTCATTAAACAAAAGAAAATAAATTTATTTGGGGAAGAAATTTATGCTCATATTGTATTGGATCCAAAACGCAAGGCAAGGGAGATTAATAATTATTTATTAGAAATTATGGACGAGAAGGATGAAAATAAAGAAGCTGAATATATGTTTACAAAAAAGGGAGTGATGATCTTAATTTCTTCTTTTCAAATAAGCAAAGAAGAAGTTGTTCCTGCATATTATATAAGACAAACAGTTGAAAAGCTGTTTGGGTTCTCAAAAGATGATCTTAATCTTCTTCCATTAAGAGGGCATAGTGAAGCAGCTGTAAGGGGATTTATTTTCCTTCAATTTTTAAGCTTAATTGCATTTATGCAATTAAAAAATAAAATAGGCAGAAAGGCAACTGTAGAAGAAGTTCTTCTTACAATGAGAAACTTGAAATGCAAAGTTTATGAGAACGAGATCCTCATAAATGAACTTACAAAAAAACAAAAATTAATTGCAGAACATTTAAACATCATAATGCCCAAAAAGATGGGAATTTAGGAAATTAGTTAATGTAAAAAGCCCTTTAGATAATCTATAAACAAAACTTTTTTAAAATAATGAGTTATTGGAATATGATGGAATTTAACAGTTTTCAGTGCAGGATTTGTAATGGGAAATTAGTCCCTGGATTAAATGAGGTCAGATGCTCTAACTGCAACTTTATAGAACATCCTGTAAAAGAGACTAACTTTAAAATAAATACTGATGAATTAAAGAGAAAAATAAGCAGTAGAGAAGATTTCTTGGTTTTGGATGTAAGGGAGAAATGGGAGCATTCTTTGGTAAACATTTCAGGATCTGTATTAATTCCTATGAGAGAATTAAAAGACAAGATTAACAGCTTGGACAAAAACAAACTTATAATTACATTGTGCCATCGTGGAGTAAGGGCTTCTTATGCAGCAAGGTATTTACTGCAAAATGGGTTTAAGAATGCAAAATATCTTGAAGGCGGAATAGATGCATGGGCTAATAAGATTGACAATTCCTTAAGAAGGTATTAAATGAACAAGGCAAAAATAAGCTGGATTATTTTATTTTTATATATGTTCATATTATTTTATTACTCAACAACTAAAGATGCAGGATTATTGAAAACTATTCCTGAATTTGATTTCAATGACAAAGTATTTCATTTTTTTAGTTATGGGATATTAAGTTTCTTGACCTTCAATGCTTTTAGGTATAATAAATTACTAAATGAAAAGATATTTTTTTATTCAATCATGTTTTCTGTTATTTATGGAACATTAATTGAGGTAAACCAGACATTTATACCTTACAGAGATTTTGAATTTCTTGATATTGCTGCAGATTTTGCTGGCAGCTTAATGATTTTATTCAGGAAGTTATTTTAATTTTTTTTCTCATACATCAAAAAGAAAGCAAGTATCATGACTACAAAGAATATAACTATGTTAATGCCTGGGTTGGGGGCATCTACTATTGAATAAGTTGTGAATGAAGTAAAAGAAAAATTATCTGACAATGAAATGGCAAAGAAAAGAAGAACGAATATCCCAATGAATGTAGCTTTGGCTACCTTAGGATGAATTCTTAAATTTACTGATTCTTTTTTTTCATTTCTTTTTTTAGGTTTATTTGCTTTCCGCATATTTATTACTTAGAGGTTAAAGTTTATAAATTTTCTCTTGAAAAGTTTTTACTAAATCCGGAATTTTTTTCCAGTTTTTGAAAACCTTCCGAAAATTAGTTACTATGTAGTACTCAAGAATATAAAAATTTATAAACAAAGCTCTTCCAAAAAACTTTATTAAAAATTTGGGGGTGGTGCTATGAAAATTTTATTGTTAGTTATTTTTTTGGTTTTGTTTTTAGAAACAGTTTCTGCTGAGGTAGTTTTTACTGAGGTTATGTATGACCCAATACAAGCAAGTGATACTGACGCAGAATGGGTGGAAATTTATAATAACGGCTCTGAAAATGTTAATTTAAGCTTGTGGAAGATTGATAACAGCAATTTTGATGATTTTTCTATATCACCTGGTGAATTCGTTGTTATAGCAAGAGAATTAATTGACGGAACTGATATTGACAATGACAGCTTTGAAAGCATTTATGGGAACAATGATGGACTATGGAATAATTTGGACGGGAATTATAGGGCTTTTTCAGGAACATTTTCCTTGACTGATAATGATGAAATAAACTTGTCAAATGGAACCTATTCTGAGATATTTGCTTATAACTCTTCTTTTGGCGGGAATGGAAATGGATATACAATTGAAAAGATTGATGTTAATAAGGGAAATTTGTTTGAAAATTGGAGACAAGGTTCTGTTTCTGGAGGGACACCTGGTTATGGGACTGTTGCAAGACAAGGAACAAAAAATATTGGGGTTTTAGTTGAAGTTACTGGAGGTAGAAATCTTTTAAGCTTAGTTAATATAACTGATGATGCTAATGATATTGGAATACAAGTAATACCTGAAATAAACAAAAACAAAAGTGTTTATATTAATGTATTTGTAAATGGCTCTAATATAAATGATATTACTAGGGTTGTCGCTGAATTAAATGGGACTAAATTTGATTTATTAAGAAACTATGATATAGATAACTTTTCAAGTGTTTATTCTGGCAGTATATTGTTAAACTACTATGACAAACCAGGAGTTTATACAGCAAATATAAGTGTAATTAATAGATTTAATTTTAGCAGCAGCATTTTAGTAAATTTTGAATATCTCGGGTTATTAGCAATTTCTTTGGATAAAACTGCTGTAAATTTTGGCAAATTAGAGCCTGGAAAATTATCTGATACAGAAATTATTAAGGTAATTAATAATGGAAATGTCGGTGTTGATCTAGAATTGTATGGTGCTGATTTAGAAAGCGGGGAGAATAAGATTAGCATTAGTAATTTAGAATATGGGTTTAGCAATTTTTCAGATAAATTAGATTATAGGCCTATTTTGTTTGATTTTAATTTATTAACTGGAATAGATGCAAACAAGGATTTATTGTTAAGGCTGAATTTACCTTTGATAACAAAACCAAGTGTTTATGCTGGCAGCATAAGTTTAGTTGGTGTTGTTGGATGAAATTAATTTATTTTTTATTTTTTATTTTTTTGATTAGCAATGTTTATGGTTTTGGGGTTAGCCCTAGTGAATTTAATATTAATTTAGAGAATGGACAAGAATTAGAAAGGCAATTTTTTATTTTTAATGATAATCAAATTAAATTGTTTAATATTAGCAGCTATGAAATTAGTTTTTTTAATTTCTCTAGTTTTATTGTTGAGATTGATGAAAATAATCAAAAAGAAATCAAGTTTTTAATTAATGTCCCATTTGAAACTGAAAATGGAAGTTATAGTGGAAGAATTTATGTTAAAGAAGATAGAATTAGTGAAGGCGGGATTAATATTGATACTTTATTAGGAATTAAAGTTAATATAAATGTAAAAAGTAATTATTCTTTAGATAATGATGAGGGTAATCTTAAAGAAGATTTATTATTAAAACAAGAAGATAATGATGAAATAACTTTTTCTGAAGAAATAAATAAAGAAGATTTAAATTATTTAGTTTATTTTAAAGATAATCCTGAGTTAATTTTATTTTGCGGATTAATTATTTTAGTATTAATGCTTTGTTTGTGCAGGATTTTAATTAAATTTATTTTTAAAGAATAAATTATATTTCAACTAAAACTCGCCCTTTTCTTGGTTTTTGGGAAAAGCGTTCGAAGTATTCTTCTTTTATAGATTCTCTTCCAAGTTTAACAAATGTAATTTTTGCAATTTTGTCTAAAGTAATTCTTTTATTTCTTCCATGAGCTATCCAAGCATAAGGTGAGTAATCTGAAAATTCTAATTTAGCTATATTTTGCCCTGGCGAATTGTCGCCTACATATTTTCTAAATAAAAATCTTTTATATTCGGTTTTTTTGTCATTTTCAATATCTACTGTTACTTCTTCATTTTCTAATAATTCTCCAAGATTAGATATACCTGCCATTATTGGCGATAGATTTGGATTTTTTTGTGTTTTTAATCTTTCAGCAAGTACTTTTCTATAATTTATCAAAACTAAAAGTTCTCCATTTACCTTTGCTTGTTTAGTTAAATAATCTTCTGTCATGTGAGGTAGTACTTACCACTTCATTTATAAAGTTTTTGTTTTTAAAATTTTTGTTAGCTAAACTTTATAAAGATACTATGCTTTAAATTTTATAATTTAAAATGAAAAAAATTTTTGCTTTAATAATCTTTTTTATTTTAGTATTAAGTAATTTGAATTTTGCTTATGCCCAAGATACAGAAGATGATGGAGGAATTACTCCTGATAATTTTATTTTATATAAATTAGACAGGGCTTTTGAAATAATTAACTTGCTATTAACTTTTGACAGAGCTGAAAGGGCAAAATTAGGTCTGGAAAATGCAAGAGAGAGAATTCTTGAAGCTAAGACCTTGATTATGGGGGGAAATGTCGAATATTTAGAAAAATTAAAGGAAGACCATAAAAATTCTATAGAAAAAGTAAAAGAGGAACTAGATGAAATAGGGGAAGATGATTTAGAAGTAGATGAAGAATTAGAACAAGATTTAGAGGAACAGGAAAAAGAGCTGGATGAAGTAGAAAAGGAAGTTGAAATAAAAATTAAAGGCAAATTAACTGAAGAACAAGCAGCTAAACTAATGGATTTCTTAGAATCTTTAGGAAATGATGTTAATGAAGTAAAAATAAGAGTAAAAGATACAAAAACCAAAATTAAAATTAAATTAGATAAAATAGATTTAGAAGGATTGGAAAGTGAGGAAAATGAAGAATCTGAAGGAATTGAAGAAAAAGAAGTAGATGAAGAAAATGAATTAGAAATAGATGAAGATACAGATAATGAAAATAAAATAGAAGAAATTAAAACTGAAGATAAAAAAGAAGAGACAAAAAGTACAGTTCCTCCTTTGGTTAAGATACCTGTACCTCCTTTAGCTAATACTGGCAAAGAAATTTTTGTAAGAACAAATGGAGATGACAATAATCCCGGAACAAAAGATAAGCCTTTAAAAACATTAGTTAAGGCTTTGGAATTAGCTGGTTCTGGCACAACAATAAAGTTGGGCAAAGGGGCATATGAGGGGAACTATTTACTTGAAGAAAAAAACTCTGGTATTACAATTACTGATGAAGATGATTACTGCACAAAAACAAGTCCAAGCAAGGCTTTTAGGGGAAATAGGCCTGTTGTCCTTTTCCATAAAAAGGTTATGGATGATGGCACTGATAATTCAGACGCTGTTTTTCATCTTTCTCAAAACGTGAAAAATATTAGAATTAATTGTGTTAGTATTATCGGTGGAAAAACTACAGGAATATGGAATGATGGGGGTATTAACTTTGCTGTTACCCAGTCTGAAATATCTGATAGCACTAATTCTGGAATCTATGAATCTTCTTTATCAACTGGCAGCAAATATCTTAATAATTATATCTCAAAAAATGGGGTTCTTGACAATCTTGATCATGGTTTTTATATAAGTGGAAAAGATGCTCTTATTGAAGGTAATATTGTTGAAAATAATTACGCTTTTGGAATACAAGTTTATCCTGGGCCTGAGAATGTTAAAGTTCTGAATAATGAATGTGCATATAATGGCAAGAGCGGAATTGTTATTGGCGCTGAGCCAAATCCACTTGAACCTGAGATTGTTGGCAGCGAGCCAAAGATTGCAAAAAATATTTTAGTAAAAGATAATATCTGTCATAATAACAAGAGGGCAGGAATAACAGCATATAATACTCAAGAAACTGTTGTATTTGAAAATAATATATTATTTGGAAATGGAGAAGGAGGAATTTTGCTTGAAGCAGACCAAATACCTAAAATTAAAAGTATATTCAGAAATAATAAAGATATTAATGGAAATTTAGTTGAACCAAAAGTTGATGAATAATTCTTGTTAGTTTCATCTGACTAAAGGGAAGACATTATTTTTAGTACAATTTGAGAGTTCTCACTACGAAACGAAAAAATTTATTAATTTATTAAATTTACAATAATTATGATGACAAAAAATAAATACCTTAATTATGGAATTTTTGCATTAGTGATAATAGGCCTTATTTTTATTGCTGGTTGTACCCAGCAGTCTTCAAATCAAACACCAAAACTTTCTATGAGTTACCATTATACAACTGAAGGAAGCTATTATAATGTTAAAATTGAAGGTTCAGAGATAACATTTACCCACATTGATTATGAAAAGATAAATGAAAAATGCGCTCAATGGATTCAGCAATCTCCTTGCTGGACGCAACAGGATTTAATAACTGAAAAGGCACAATTGTCAAACCAAGAAACAACTGACTTGAAAAGGCTCATTGAAGAATCAAAAATAATACAATTAGAAAATTACTATGGTCCTTTACAAGGAGAGAGGTGCTACCCTTACATATTAAAAATTGGTGAAAAAGAGATTAACTATTGTAGTAGACCTAATGGCCCATCTCAACCAGAAGCATTTATTAAAGTTAGTGAAAAAATACAGGAAATAGTAACGCAAAAATTTTAAATCTTGTCATCATTTAATTCGGTGAAATTAATAAAAATTAAATGCAAACAAAGTCTTAATCCCAATCACTAAAAGTCAAACCTATAAATGTTCTGCCAATTTTCAGCCTTATTGCTTGAGTAAAATATTCATCATGGCCGTTTGGGTCTTCCACAATAATCTCCAGTAAATCAACATGGTCATTTCCTTCTGGCAGGAAAGGAAGATTTAGTTCTCCATAAGAACATAATTTTAAGTTATTAATTAGAGAATCTATGATATTTTCATAGCCCATTACTAATAAGTTTGTATAGTTATTATGATTTATTTCTACAGTTAATCCTGATTTGTTTAAATAATCAATAAGCCTGTGAATGTATCTTTCATCTTCTGGGTTTATTTTTGCCAAAGACATGACATCCTCCTAACTATGATGATGCTTGCTTACGCCCGCATTCATAGTTTCGCTTTGAGCTGGTTTTCAACAGAAGCGATAATTAATCTAATATAAACTTATAGTAAATAACATTAATTTTCGTAAGTTTTATTAAGGCAAATACCTTCATTTTATCATGAGGTGATAAAATGTTTGTGAAAAAAGGAAATGATTTTTTGCCAAAAGTTTCTTTAAAGAAACTTGAAAAGCTATACCATA
>JACPNF010000065.1 GCA_016185635.1 Candidatus Woesearchaeota archaeon | reverse complement strand
TTAGATGTTAAAAAATTAAGCCAACATGGAGTGAGTAATCTTAAAACAATCTTAAGCATTTTTAGGCAGCTTTAGTTAAACCAAACTTCCTAAAGTCAAGCTGATTAATGTTCCAATTAAAAAAGAAGGTACAAAAGGTATTCCTGTTTTTATCTTCACTCTTTTTATGCCTTCTTTCATGAAGGTTAAAATTTCTTTTTTGTTTACAGTCATCTTTTCTTTGTTATACAAAGTCTTTCCCTTTATTTTTACATCTTCCACAACCCAGTCTCCGTCAGTCAGCTTGCTTATTGGAATAGTATGAAACATGCATGCATTTTCAACAGATTTTACAAAAACCCATAAATAAATATAAAATAACAGAAATATTATGAAAAATCCCAAGATAAATTTAGTTGCAAGATTATTTGTATAAATAAAAAGTAATAGTAAAACAATTGCAGTAACAAAAGAAAAATTTCTTATGAACTTAATGCTTTTCTGTTCTAGCAGTCTTTTGAATTCTTTTGCAAAATCCTTCTTATTTTTTATGGCAAGATACACTCCATAAGCTACACCATATAAAGCTCCTGCAATGAATATATTAAAAAATAATCCTAATAAAAAAATTCCGTCATTTTTTACAAAAAAAGGCTTTGTGGCAAATATTGCTCCTAAAGCCATAAGCAATTTTGCATCTCCTCCACCCCATTGTTTTGCAAAGTAAAGCACTAAGCCAATGACAGCGCTTACTCCAAATCCAAGAAGCCCATATAAAAAATAATTCCAATTGCTGTAAAAAGATGCATAAAACAGCCTGAAACTCAAGCCGCTTATTATCAGGAAATAGTTTAGGTAATCAGGAACTTCCTTGTGCTTTATGTCACCTATGGTTGCAATAATCAATCCTATAACTGCAACTGAAACAATCAAAATTTCTTCAAGCATAACTCAAATAAATTAGAATGCTTTATAAATCTTTTTTAAAAAAATAAAAAAATAAAAAAAGAAGTTTTTTATTTCTTGACTTTGAAGTTTGCTGGAACTTCAGATGATACTGAAACTCTTCCCTTTCCACTAACTTCAAAATATTTTGTAGTTTTTTTCTCTAAGTCACTAGTAAATTCTTCTTCTGTTACAAGTTTAAATGGGTTTTTACCCCCTCTAACAGATTTGACCATGTTATCTTTTTCATCAACAAAAGTGTAAACAACTCCTTCTTTGTCTGTTGCTTTGATTACTTTGTAACCACTTATTTCAACAGTTTCAATTGTTGCTCTTTCTTCAGTTGGTAAATTTCTTGAACTTCCAAGCATGTAGGAACCTGCTGCTATTGATAAAGCTGACAAAGCTCCAAGACCATATTTTTGGTAATTTTTCATTTAATATCCTCCTTAATCATTTTTGTTTATTTATTTAAAAAATCCCTTATTTATAAACCTTTCTATTTTGTAACCACTTGAGAATAATTACATAAATCCATTGGGTTCTAATCCTTCGTAATGTTTATATAACTAAAATTCATAACCTACAGTATGCTAAATAAAAGAGGTATTATTTATGAGTCTGACACAGCGCATATTGCAGGCTTGATAATTCTTATAGCTATCCTGATTATTCTTTACATGCTTTTTATACCAGAAGAAGCCCAGAGAGATATACTTGGGGGAAATGGGATAGATGACTCAGGAACATCAAGGACTAACTCATCAAAGACACTACTATTAGAATCACCTGGCTTGGTTTTTCCTGAATCAAAAGGAAAGGAAGAAATTTCTCTGCCATCAGTAAATCTTTTTACAAAAACGTCCCAGAAAGTAACTGATCTGGCAAAAACTGTAACAGTCACAAGAAGATTGCTCCAGGATAATTTCATTAACCTAAATTTTAAATTAGAAGATCCAAATAAACTTAAAAAAATGAGCCTTTTTTTTAATCCAGTTGTTGCAGAAGGCTCTTTAATAATTGAGCTTAATAGTAATGTTGTTTTTAAGGGAAAGATAACAAATGAGGATATTCCTCTTGAGCTTCCTGTAGCTGATTTAAGTGAAGAAAACAAGCTTAAACTTTCAGTATCATCTCCAGGATGGAGATTTTTGTCAACTAATGAATACAAGTTAAAAGACTTGAAATTAATTCAGGAAATCTCTTCAGAAAACAAAAAAGAAACAAGATTATTCAGCCTTGACAAGCCTAATGTTAAAAAAGCAAAACTAAGCTATTTTTTAAATTGTGTAAGGCTTAAGGAAGTAGGTATCCTAAAAATATTCATAAATGATTTTGATATTCATGTTGGCTCTGTTGTCTGTGATGCTTCAATGCAGACAATTGAGATACCAGAAAATAACCTGTTAAATAGCAATGTTTTATCTTTTGAAATAGATAAAGGAGATTATATAATTGAAGACTTAAAATTAAAGACAGATACTGAAAGAAAATCCCCTACTTTCTTTTTTGATGTCAACAAGGATGATTTGGATGAGAAATTTATATTGAAAATGGATTTGGTTCCTAATAAGGATGATGAAAGAAGCTCAGCCACATTATTGATTAATGATGAAAGGGTTACATTGGATACAGAAAGAAACACATTCTCCAAGGATATTTCTTCTTTGATGAAGGAAGATGAAAACTTTATAAAAATACTTCCAAAAAATGAGTTTGAAATAATATCCATGGAAGTTTTCATAAAATAATTTTAAAAAAGAGGTATAAATGGCTGATAATGAATCTGGGGAGCAAGAAAAATATTACAAGGCACGTCGGGAAGCTCTTGAAGAAGAAAGATTTGAAAAAAAACAAAAAGAGGCAAAAGAAAAACTAGAAAAATTAAGGGAATGGGACAAAGAAGAAGAGAAAAAAAGTAAAGAAACTCATGCTAAATCGTTTAAAGGTAGATTCTCCTCAGGTCTTTCTTCTGTATTAAATAGTGTTGGTGAAGATATTAAAAGCGGTGATCTAAAAAGAATTTTTTTAATTCCATTTGCTCTTCCATTTAAACTAATTGGCTTAATCTTAAATCTTAAGTATTTTTGGCTTGCTTTTATTATATTAATTGCAGTATTAGGGTGGTTTTTTATTTTCAATCTTGTAACTGGAGGAGGAATAGGATTTTTAGGAACAGAAACATCAGTTCTAGGCTCAAGAATTGGTGGACCTCTTTCTGTTGTTTATAATCAAGTATCAAATTTTGTTAGCGATCCTGTCGGAACAATAGCAAGTTTTGGGGAATTCAAGAATCCTAATGTTGTTGAAGAAACTAAGCCGCAGGGAATTGAATTTAGAAAACTGGAAACAAGAAGGGCAATTCACAGGTCTGGTAAAGATCCTATTGAAGTTATTGCTAATGTAAAAATTTATTCTTTGCAAACTCCATCACAAGTAGAATTTTCATGTTTTATGGATGATGCTTTACAAGATTTAGCCGCCACCGCAGCAGGAAAAACAGCAGGTCTGGGTTTGTCAGCAGCTAGTCCAGGTGCTTCAGCTTTGTTTCCTTTAGTAGAAGAAAAAGTAACAGGGAAACTATCAAGTTTTACGCAAGGCCAAATAGAAATATTTGGGCAGTCAGATGAAAATAAAATAATAGAGGTACTTCCAGAGCAGGATAAAAGCTTAAACTTTTTGTGCAAATTTGATCCTATAACCCTAAGTGGAATAACAACAAAAAGAACAACATCACAAAAAATAACTTTAAATGCAGATTTCAAGGATTTCATAACAAGGTCAAGGCTAAAGATTTATACTTTGGACAAAGATAAGTTAGAAAACCTGGAAAAAGACAATGTAAATCCTTTTATATATTTCAAGATTTCAGATCCTTTATTGTCTTCAGACAGGTCAGTAAGACCTGAACAATTAATAGATAGCCCCGGAGTTTTATCTTTAAGCCTGATTGATGCCCAGCCTTTGACAGAAGGCCCAAGTTATCTATTGGGAGCAAATTTATTCAATGATAAATTAAGATGGAATGGCAAATTAACTAAACTAAAATCTTTGAAAATATTTTTCCCAGCAGGATTTACACCAAACATGGATGGGTGCAAGGAGTTTATTTTATCAGAAAATACATTGGTTTTAAAACCAGAGTTCATGCAGGTAACTGATAAGTCAGTTTTGGAGGCTTTAGACAACCCTGTTGTGGCAGTTGCTAGTCCAGGTGCTAGTAAGTTCTTAAGAACAACTTCAGATGAAATTAACAACTTAAAGTTATTCTGTGATTTCAAGGTAGATTCATCAGTAGCAAATCAAGACCTGTCCTTTTCATTGATAAATGCTGAGGCAGTATATGACTACCAGTTTCAGGCATTTACATCAGCAATAATATCCCAGAATCTGTTGACAAGCAGTATAGAAAGTTAATTTATTAATTTTAAGAAATCCTCTGGAGTGACTATTTTAATATTTTCATATTGCTTTAATCTTAATAAATGTTTATCTTGGCTTACTAGGAATTTGGCTTTTCCAGTTAGAGCAGCTTCAATAAACTTGTTATCAGAGGGATCATCTTTAATCAAATCTAATTTTATGCTTGACTCTACGATAACTGCATTCTCAATGATAACTTTTTCCCATTCTTTAATTTCTTCATCCTGCATCTGGACTTTAAAATCTTTTAATACTTTTATTAATTCTTCAATTATTGGACTAGAGGTTACTAAGGTAATTTTTCCTTCCTTCCACACTTCAATAATCTGGCTGCAAAAATTTCCTTCCCAAAAGATGCCTGAAATAAAAACATTTGTATCCAGAACAGCTTTCATTCTTTTCTTGCTCTTTTGATAGCTTCTTCTACATCACTAGTTTTTATTCCTTTCTTTTTTACAAACTCTCTTGTTTTCCTTAAAAGCTTGTCAAAGTCATTGAACGAAGGCATTTCTATCTTTTTTAGGATAATAGTATCGTCTTCTCCGATAACAATAAATCTCTCTCCTTCTTCAAGGTGCAATTTATTTCTGATGTCTTGGGGAATAACTATTTGTCCTCTTGAACTCAAGCTTGTTACTTCCATTTTTTCCTCCTAATAAGTATTTCTTATTAGTAAGTTAATCTTATATTTAAACCTTTCGATTGAAGAAATTCATACCTAAAACTATTTATATTCAAAATTATTTTTTAATTATGATGAAAAAAAGTTTTGTAATATTTGTAGTTTTAGTAATATTTTTATTAGTCATATCTGGCTGTGATAGCCTGCCTAATATTTCAAACGTTCCAAGCCTGCCTTCTTTAGGGCAGAAAGAAAAAACCATAACACAGAGCAGTGCTTTATCTATAAAATTCCTGGAAGGTCAGCCGCCTTCAGATGAAATTTATGCAGGCCAGGATTTTAGGGTTGCTTTGGAATTAACAAATAATGCCCCACAGGAAATATCTGGGATTATAGAACTGTCAGACACTCCTTCAGATGCATTTAGTTCATTATCAGGAATAGAACAGAGCAGTTTTTCATTGCAGCCAGCAGAAGAATCTGGTGAAAGATTAGTTCCAACAAAGGAAATTATAAAGTTCGGGCCTTACAGATATTATACGGATATATACTTCAAGGGAATGACAACCACATTCATAACAGAGGTTAAGACAGAGCACAAAGAGTCAATTACAACCCAGTTATGTGTTAAGTCAGCAGAAACAGAAGGAATAAAATGTCCAAATAAGGAAACAATAACAAATTTTGGAGCAAAAGCCAATCTTGCCCCGGTAAAAGTAACAAAAGTTGAAAAAACGTTAATTCCTGATGAAAGTGGAACAGCAACTTTAAACCTCAAGGTATATTTAAGCAATTCTGGAAAAGGAAAAATAGACAACTCAGATGAAACATTAAATAACCTTAATATCAATTTGCAAGGTTCAAATCTTGCATGCTCAGGTATAAATAAAGTTTCTTTGAAAATTGGAGAAAGAACAATAACTTGTACAGCCCAGGTAAGTATTAGTGAAGAATTGTTCAGGCAGGACATACTTGAAATATCATACTCCTATCCTTATAAGATAATAGAAACCTTAGGGCCTATAAAAGTAACAAAATTTGAGGCTTAGGTTATTTTTTGGATATTACCAGGGATAACCAATTTTATTTTTATCTTTTGAATGCTTTTTCTTCTTTTCTAGCCATGGCAGCGGGTCTTATATCACCTTCAATCTTGCCAAAATTAATGCAGTCCCTCATTAAATAACCAAATGAAGATGCAATAATAGCCACAGCTGCAGCACTGGAAATAAACCCTTTTTTAAAACCCATAACTGTCTATTTTTTCATGATATTTAACCTTTTTGATTATGCATAAATTATTTAAATGCGTATAAATACTAAATTACAGTGAGGATCATGGATAAAAGAGGTTTATTACTTTTAGTATTAATGCTTTCACTATTTATTTTTGGTTGTCAAAATGCACAAAAAAAAGACAAAAGTTCTTCAGGAATATTTTTGGGTGGTACAGATGCTGTAGAATTTTCCTTTGTGGAAAACCAGCCCCCTAGTAAAGTTCTGGATAATAACCAGGATCCCTTTTCAATAATAATAAATCTTCAGAATAAAGGAGAATATACTGTTCCAGCAAATAAGATAATAACATCATTAAGTGGGATAAGCGCAGATGCTTTTTCAATTTCTTCTCTGCATACATATTTAAAGATACCATTGGAAGGAAAGATAAAGTCAGGTGACCAGGTAATTCAAAGTTCTCCTGAAGAGCTGTTATTTGATGAAGCTATTTACAAGCATGATTTAAAAGCGGATTTTCCAACTTCTTTAAGAGCAGATATATGCTACTTATACCAGACAAGGGCAGTCTCAAAATTATGTTTGAAGAAAAAGGCAGTTGAAAGAAATACAGAGGACAAGTGTCTGGTAAACTCAAATGAGGTTTCAACAGAAAGTTCTTCAGCACCTGTAAAAATAAAAAATGTAAGGCAGAGAAGTTCAGGAACAAATGAAATTAAATTAACCTTTACTGTAGTTAATGAAGGAAAAGGAGAAGTTTATCCTCCATCAGCATTTACAGACAAGTGTGTTGAAAAAAGGCTTGATGAGGACAGGCTTTTATTGGAAGTTTCTTCAGCATCAGGCAAGGCAAGATTTAAATGCAGCCAGTTGAATGATGCCTCAAAAGGAGAAATCAAATTAACATTGAAAGAAAAAATAGTAAGCTGTGATATCCCTACAGACAGCTTCCAGGAAATAGCATTTGAAGAGCCTGTAAATATAGTCTTAAGTTATTTCTATAAAGGTTCAATAGAAAAGCAGATTACAGTAGTTGATTCAGAGCAGTAGAAATATTTCAAAAAAAGTCTATTTTTGATAGATTCTTCTCCATTTCATTATTAAAAACCGAAATATTCTTGGATTTCTGACAAAAAGATTAATAAAATTTAAAAGATTAGAAAAACTAAATAAAAATAGGAGAAAAAATGCCTGAAAATAAAAGTATAAACTTAGAAGTTTTCTTTTTATATGTAGTCAGGTGGCTATATTTAGGACTTGCTATTTTATTCTTTTTATTGCTGGCTAAGAATCTGGGATGGTTAAAAATTTAAAAGAAATATTAAAGTCATTATTATGGCTGCTGTATATTTTAGTAATATTATATATTGCTTATCAAGTATTAAAAGCAATTATTGGTGGAACATGGACAACTGAAAATATAATCATATCTGGTTTGGGGCTAATAATTGCAGGAATGTTCTCTTTATTTGGTATTTTGGCAGTTCAATCCAGGAATTTAGGAAAATTGGAAGAAAGAACAAAATATTTGGTAGGAATCTCTAAAGATTTTGAAAAAAGAATTATAAATCTGGAAAAAAGAAGCTAAACTTGAAGCACATAAATTCTTGTGAACTACTCAAGCTAAAGCCCTGAGGTCTAACTCTAGAGCTTTATGAGTTTCAGCACTCAAACCTTTTTTCAGGTTATCATCTGCTGTTAAGGCATGTTCATCTGATGCCAGCTGATTGAAAGAAACCTGTCTTCCATTCAGCATGATTACGTGATAATA